>NZ_JAHGAC010000022.1:0-322733 GCF_030248355.1 Vibrio sp. B172a
AATTTGAGTGGCGCTTTTTTATCTAGAGAAACGAGAAACGAGAAACGAGAAACGAGAAACGAGAAACGAAATAGAAGATAGAAGAGGGAGGTTATTTCACTCGCATCAAGCGATGTTTGACTGCACCTAAATCAAACTCAATGATTTGCGAACGCTTCATTGATTCAACTTTGGTAAGCATCGCCTCTTTATACCCTTTCTTTTTCATCCATTGTAATGGCTCAGAAAAACTGTCTTCATTGACCACATAAGACTCGCCTTTATGTTCACCCGCATAGACGTTGACAACCCACACTCGGGCCTGAAAATCCAACACTTCACCAATAGATTGCTTGAGCTTGTTTAAAATGTTCTTCATAACTTAGGCTTTTCTAACTCATTAATAGCCATACACCCACACCCATCATCAAGGTGCCAGCGATTCGGTTCATTAAGCGTACGTTTTTTGATTGCCCCAGTAAACGCTTCAATCCTTTGCCGCCTGTTGCGTAAAGAGACATACAAATGAACTCGAACATCAAAATAATAGAAACCAGTATGACAAGCTGAGGTGCAAGAGCAGCACTCTGATCGATAAAAGGAGGCAGAAGAGAAATCATAAACGCCCAGCCCTTCGGGTTCGCGATAGCGGTAACAAAGCCCTGCAAGACCAAATCCCAGTTGCCGCTGGTAGGGACATCAACGTTCTCAACATTGATCGCGAGTTTGCCTCTTGAGCGCCACATTTCGATACCCAAGTAGAGTAGGTAACCACCACCAATCAATTTAAGTGCGGTAAATAACCAAGGGTAGTTAAGCATAATGGCTGCGATACCGAGTACTGCTGCGACAGAAACGAGAGCAACACCAACTAATTCGCCTGCCATCATCCATAGGGTTCGTCGATATCCGACACTCATCCCTAGTGTTAGAGCAAGCGTCATGCACATCCCAGGCGTAATAGAGACAAAAAAGAAGGTGGGGATGAACATGGTTAACAAGGCTGTATTCATGAATATTGATGATTGTATAAGTAAACAACTAGGCCACAAAGATAGTGCAAAAGGAGAAGAGATGCCACCTCTAAACAATCTTGAATGCGCCAGTATAGAGTTAACATTCAATTATTTAATAAAACTTAAATAGTAATTAAATGCATGCGACATATTAGTGCGACATTGCACCAAAGAATGACATTTATAAATAAATGTGGCTGATTGGAATTAAGCTTAAAAGAATGTTTACTTGATATTTAATATTTTTCCAATAAACAAATTTATCACCAAGTGAGGTTTGTTTTAATAAATTAAATACTCAATAAAATGCTAACCAAATGATATATTTCATATTTATTAGTAAGTCGGTTAGAAGTATTGCTCCAATGATTTAATCGCAATTTATTACTTGATTGAAGAAGGATGATCTTAAACTCTTAGTCAATGTAACGCACATAAAAATGCGTTCAACTTACTGAATAAGCAGCGTTTTTTAAATTTAATAATGATATTGTAGTTAAGGTTTTTTCTTTTAAAACATGACCTTATGTTAAGTTAACGTTTTTATAACATTTCATTGCGAGTGAGATCTAAATCAATCTTATGCAAATGAATGAGTTTTTTATTTGAAATGTAATATTTCTAGGTTAACTTAAAATAAAAGGCAGCAGAGGATTTGTTGCCACAAGAATAAATTAACACGTCAGTTGGCGATACATTTCGCCAGTGTCTTAATTCGCTTTTTTAATGCCGTTAAGAATGGAGTCTTCAATGAAGAAAGTCGCTTTGATCACTGGATCAAAAGGCGGAATTGGTTCTGCTATTTCCTCTCAATTAGTGAATGATGGTTATCGAGTAATAGCTACTTATTATACTGGTAATTATGAATGTGCTTTGGAATGGTTTAATGAAAAAGGGTTTACGAAAGATCAGGTACGCCTTTTTGAATTGGATGTAACCAATACAGCGCAATGTGCTGAAAAATTAGCACTTTTGCTTGAGGAAGAAGGAACCGTTGATGTCGTGATCAACAATGCAGGTATCACACGTGATGGCGTGTTTAAAAAGATGACTGCACAAGCTTGGAACGATGTAATCAACACCAACCTCAACAGCTTATTCAATGTCACACAGCCTTTATTCGCAACGATGTGCGAAAAGGGTGGTGGTCGTATCATTAACATCTCTTCTGTAAATGGCCTTAAAGGTCAGTTCGGTCAAGCAAACTACTCAGCGGCTAAGGCTGGCATGATTGGTTTCTCTAAAGCATTGGCATACGAAGGTGCTCGTTCTGGTGTAACCGTGAACGTGATTGCTCCGGGATACACAGGCACGCCAATGGTTGAACAGATGAAGCCGGAAGTGCTTGAGTCTATTACCAACCAAATTCCAATGAAGCGTTTAGCTACGCCTGAAGAAATTGCAGCATCAGTAAGCTTCTTAGTGAGTGATGCCGGCGCGTACATCACTGGCGAGACATTGTCAGTGAATGGCGGCCTATACATGAGCTAAGGAGTGGGATGATGGAAAAAGTATTTATCGTTGCAGCGAAACGCACACCTATTGGTGCGTTTGGCGGAAGCTTAAAAAACACATCAGCAGGCGATCTAGCTGCGGTTGCGATCAAAGGTGCTCTTGAGGCCGCATCACTATCTGGCGAGAAAGTTGATGAGGTTATCGTTGGTAACGTGATTGCTGCAGGGCAAGGCATGGGGGTTGGGCGTCAAGCGGCATTGTTTGCTGGCATTCCAGAGTCTGTCCCTGCATACGGCGTCAACATGGTTTGCGGCAGTGGTATGAAAACCGTCATGGATGGCGTTTCTCATATTCGCAGTGGCGACGCAGAAATCGTTGTGGCCGCTGGTGTAGAAGTGATGTCACAAATCCCGTTCATTGTGCCTAGCGTTGTACGTGATGGTAATAAGATGGGCAACATGGAGTTGAAAGATCTCCTCATAGCTGACGGTTTGACGGACGTTTACAACCAATACCACATGGGCGTAACCGCAGAAAATGTGGCTAAGGAAGTGGGCTTATCGCGTCAACAACAAGACGAATATGCACTTTCAAGCCAGCAGAAAGCCGTGGCTGCGATTGAAGCGGGCAAGTTCAAAGATGAAATTGTCCCAGTAGAAGTCAAGCAGCGCCGCGAAACTGTGGTATTTGATACAGATGAATACCCAAAAGCGAACGCAACGTTAGAAGGTTTGAGCAAGCTACGTTCTGCGTTTGACCGTGAAGGTACAGTAACCGCAGGTAACGCTTCAGGTATCAACGACGGTGCAAGTGCCATCATTTTAGCTTCAGAAAGCGCGGTTCAAGCGCATGGTCTGACGCCAATTGCTGAAGTGGTGAGTTACGCTCAATCCGGTTTGGATCCTAAGATTATGGGTCTTGGTCCTGTGGAATCAGTGAACAAGGCGCTGCAAAAAGCCGAGCTGAAAACCAGCGACATTGATGTTTATGAACTGAATGAAGCCTTTGCTGCGCAAGCACTAGGTGTGATTCATAAACTGGCAGAAACCAACCAAGTACCAGTGAGCTCAATTCAAGATAAAGCCAACTTTAATGGTGGTGCTATCGCATTGGGCCACCCACTCGGTGCATCGGGTAACCGCATTCTGGTTACGCTAGTACACGAACTTCACAAACAAGACGGTCAGTACGGTGTTGCTTCACTTTGTGTAGGCGGCGGTATGGGCACGGCTGTGGTTGTAAAAGCAGTTAAGTAGTTATTTAAACGGACATTTTTAATTCTTTCTCTAGGAGATAAACCATGTACACTGATTTCTTCAAAACTTTTAGCGATCAAACTGAAAAGAATCTAGAACCATACTTGAAGTTCAACAAGCTAGTGACAAAGAACGTGGAAGTTCTTACAGAGCTTCAACTGAACGCAATCCGCACTTACAGTGAAGTTGGCCTAAACCAAATGAAAGCAGCGTCTGAAATCAAAGACGTGACTTCTCTAACCGCTTTCAACAGCCAACAGCTGGCTGTTCTTACTAAGCTTTCTCAGCAAATGATGGACGACAGCAACAAGCTGCAATCTATCGCGAAAGAATTCAAAGAAGACGTTGAGCAAATGACTTCGGAAAACCTAAAGACTGTTACTCCTGCGTAATACGTCCGCTTATCGCCGCCCGAGATCTTGGGCGGCGTTGTTTTTTCCGAATACAGGAGTAAGACTATGTTTCAACACTTCTTTTCGGACTATCTTGTAAAGCTTCAGGAAACCAATCATCAGTGGTGGCATGATTTCGAAGTGAACAAGGCAGTCGTGAATTCTCCTTTGAATAAGGCCATGCAAGAAGTGAACTTCGAAGATACTGCCAAACTGTTCGAGCAAGCGGCAAACCAGCCAGCGGCGATTTTAAAGTTACAAGCCGAATGGTGGGAGCAACAGCTTCAAATATGGCAGAACGTGGCACTGGCGGGCAACCAAACACAAATCATCGAAGCAGAGAAGGGCGACAAGCGTTTCTCAAACGATGCTTGGCAACAAGAAGCCATGTACAGCTTCATCAAACAATCCTACTTATTGTTCAGCAAGACATACCTCGACACGCTTGATTCTATCGAAGGTCTTGATGAGAAGACGAAAGAGCGTATTACCTTCTTTTCTCGCCAAGCTATCAATGCACTCTCTCCATCTAACTTCATTGCGACTAACCCAGAACTGTTTAAACTCACTCTTGAGCAAAATGGTGAAAACCTGCTGACGGGGCTGGAAAAGCTTAAGGAAGATGTTGAGTCGAGTGCCGATATTCTCAAAGTGCGCATGACCAACAATAATGCCTTCCGTGTGGGGGATGATGTTGCGACAACGCCGGGTGACGTGGTTTTCCAAAACGAACTGTTTGAGTTGATTCAATATCGTCCTTTGACAGAAAAAGTGAATGCAACACCACTGCTGATCGTCCCGCCGTTTATCAATAAATACTACATCCTTGACCTAACGGCGAAGAACTCTATGGTTCGCTGGTTGCTAGAGCAAGGTCACAGCGTATTTATGATGTCTTGGCGCAATCCGGGTAAAGAGCAGGCTCACGTTGAGTTTGGCGATTACGTAACGGAAGGCGTAGCGAAAGCGGTCACGGCGATTGAGGACATCACGGGCCAAGAGCAGATCAACGCAGCGGGTTATTGCATCGGTGGTACGGTTCTGGCGAGCACGGTCGCTTACTATGCGGCGAAGCGTATGAAGAAGCGCATTAAGTCGGCAACCTTCTTTACCACGCTACTAGACTTCTCTCAGCCGGGTGAAGTAGGGGCGTACATCAACGATACCATCATCAGTGCAATTGAAACGCAAAACAACGCGAAAGGTTACATGGATGGTCGCTCTCTTAGCGTGACGTTCAGTTTGCTGCGTGAGAACAGCTTGTATTGGAACTACTACGTTGATAACTACCTCAAAGGCAACAGTCCTGTAGACTTCGACCTTCTTTACTGGAATAGCGATAGCACCAATGTGAGTGCAGCTTCCCACAACTTCTTATTGCGTGAACTCTATCTAGAGAACAAGCTTGTTCAAGACAAGGGCGTGAAGATCGGTGGCGTGTGGATCGACCTGAATAAGATTAAGATCCCAAGCTATTTTGTATCGACCAAAGAAGACCATATCGCATTGTGGCAAGGAACCTATCGTGGTGCACTCAATACTGGCGGCAACAAGACCTTTGTGTTGGGCGAGTCTGGTCATATCGCGGGCATTGTTAACCATCCTGCTAAAAACAAGTATGGCTACTGGTTGAACGACAACCTTGATGACTCTGCTGATGAATGGTTTAACAATGCCAACCATCAGGAAGGCTCTTGGTGGACGCATTGGCATCAATGGCTGTTACAATTCAACCCAGAAGAGCAAGTTGAGCCGTTCCCTGTGGGTTCAGAGCAGAATCCTGTGATTGAAGACGCTCCGGGTCAGTACGTAAGACAAGTATTGCCAATCAAAGAGTCCTAAGCTGCTCCTCACAGCAGTCTCATTTGGCGGCCTACCATGGTCGCCTTTTTTGTTTCTGGCGTACCTTAAGGAAGCTGAAGAGGCTTAGTGAAGGAGTGAAGCACGGAAGCTTGAGTTGTGGTAATGAGAGCTTGAGTCGGTGGGGGATTGAAAACAGAACTTCTTAGCTCGTTTTCAGCGCAATTGAATTGTCAGAACCACAAAGAAAAAACGCCAAGCAATTGCTTGGCGTTTTCCGTCAACAAAATAGGCAAAAATGTCGACTGCTTCGAGGCAGATTAAACCTCTTTATCCTTACCTAGTGAGAGTAGCCATAGAGAGACTGCTGCTACTCCGACAAAGCCGGAAAGAATAATGACTGGCATTGCACTGTACCCAAGGAAATGCCAGATAAAGGATTCAAGATTACTCATTGTCTTTGTTTCTCCTTATTGCCAGCCTTCAACGCCGTGCATGTCAGGCAGTTTGTGTGCGATACCTTTGTGACAGTCTACACACGTTTTCTCGCCTGAAGCCAGAGCGGTTGAGTGTTGTTCAGCGGCACGTTTACCCTGTTGAGAGTAATCCATGAAGTCGAACTCGTGACAGTTACGACACTCAAGTGAGTCGTTTTTCTTCATTCGTGCCCATTCGCGTTCTGCTAAGTGCTCACGACGTGCTTGGAACTTCTCCGGTGTGTCGATCGTCTTCGTTACGAAGTGCGCAAATAGCTCTTTAGATGCCTGAACTTTACGAACGATTTTATCTGTCCATTCGTGTGGTACGTGACAGTCTGAACAGATTGCACGAACACCAGAGCGGTTCGAGTAGTGAATCGTTTCTTGAATTTCAGCAACGATTGGAGCGTGACAGCCAGAACAGAACTCTTCTGTGTTGGTCGCTTCCATACCCGTGTTGAACGCGCCCCAAAATAGAAGACCACCAGTAAAGCCTAAGAATAAAACGATACCAGCGGCAGCTTTACTCGGGCTCGACAGTCTCTTCCAAAACGCTTTAAGTATTTTCATAAGTAACCTCTTAGTACTCGCGTTTCAATTACTGAAGCGAATCGACTGCCTTAAACTCGTTTTCCACTAGTGGAGTAGCACTTGTTTGTGGAACGTGACATTGCAAACAGAAGTAACGACGTGGCGACATATCTGCCAGTACCGCGTCTTCACGGTTAACGTAGTGCGTTACACTGATTTTGGTAGCGCCTGCGTCTTTAGCATTTTTCCAGCTGTGACATGCTAGACATTTGTTTGCGTTCAAAGACACTTCGTAGTTACGGATGCTATGTGGGATCAGTGGCGGCTGATATACAAAGCTGTCTGCAACGATTTGGTCTTTTGGAAAGTCTTTGAAATCATCTGCAGGACGCGTGTCTTCAAGTTGTGCAGTACCACGTAGCGAGTCTAGACCGCCTGTGCCACCTGGATTGTCCAGCTCAGCTTGTGCAACGCCTGTCAACAAAGCACCTACAGATAAAAGTGCGATAAGGTATTTTTTCATCATTTCATCTCCGCCTTATGGCTTAAATTCTTTTTAGGCCGCCGAGTTGACGGCCCTTGCATTCGTTATTTGACGGTTAAGCGACTTTGGTGATTTTGACTGGACACTTCTTAAAGTCTGTCTGTTTTGACAGTGGGTCAGTCGCATCAAGGATCAACTTGTTAATCAAAATACGGGCATCAAAGAACGGTACGAATACCAAGCCTTCAGGTGGACGGTTACGGCCGCGAGTTTCAACGCGAACGCGTACTTCACCACGTTTGTTTGCAATTAGAACTTCTTCACCGCGACGAACGTTACGTTTCTTCGCATCCGCAGGGTGCATGTAAACCACTGCGTCAGGAACCGCTTTGTAAAGCTCTGGTACACGACGAGTCATAGTACCTGTGTGCCAGTGCTCAAGAACACGGCCAGTACATAGCCATAGGTCAAACTCTTCGTTTGGCACTTCTGGTGGCGCTTCGTATGGTGCAGAGATGATTTTCGCTTTACCATCAGCATTGCCGTAGAAGTCCCAACCTGAACCAGCTTTCGCGTACGGGTCAGAGCCTTCTTTAAAGCGCCATTGTGTTTCTTTGCCATCAACAACCGGCCAACGTAGACCACGTACTGTGTGGTAAACATCGTATGGTGCTAAGTCGTGACCGTGACCACGACCAAACGTCGCGTACTCTTCGAACAAACCTTTCTGTACGTAGTAGCCGAAGTGGTGAGCGTCATCGTTCATCTCACGCGCTTCTTCGATAGGGAACTTGTCGACTTGACCGTTCTTGAACAGCATGTCGTACATTGTCTTACCGCGGTATTCTGGTGCTTTTGCAAGTAGCTCTTCTGGCCACACTTCTTCCATCTTGAAGCGTTTTGCAAATTCCATTACCTGCCATAGGTCAGACTTCGCATCGCCAATAGTCTCAACTTGTTGGTACCAAGCCTGAGTACGACGCTCTGCGTTACCGTAAGCACCTTCTTTCTCGATCCACATTGCTGTAGGAAGGATAAGGTCAGCTGCCTGTGCTGTTGCTGTTGGGTATGGGTCAGATACAACGATGAAGTTTTCTGGGTTACGGTAACCAGGAAGACGTTCAGTGTTGATGTTCGGACCTGCTTGCATGTTGTTGTTACATTGAACCCAGTAACAGTTCAGAACGCCGTCATGCAACATACGGTCTTGTAGTACTGCGTGGAAGCCAGGTTTTGGTGGAATAGTACCTTCTGGTAGTTTCCAGATGTCTTCTGCGATCTTACGGTGTTTAGGGTTAGCAACCACCATGTCTGCTGGTAGACGGTGAGCAAACGTACCAACCTCACGAGCCGTACCACACGCTGATGGCTGACCTGTTAGTGAGAACGGGCTGTTACCCGGAGTTGCAATCTTACCGGTTAGTAGGTGGATGTTGTAAACCAAGTTGTTCATCCATACACCGCGAGTATGTTGGTTCATACCCATCGTCCATAGAGACATTACTTTCGTGTTTGGATCCGCGTATTGCTTCGCAAGCTCAATCAGTTTTTCTTTCTCTACACCAGAGATTTCAGATGCTTTCTCTACTGTGTATGGTGCAACTGACTTCTTGTACTCTTCGAAAGAGATAGAAGTTAGCTTGCCAGAGTTCGGGTTCTTCGCTGCTTTTTGTAGTGGATCATCGTCACGTAGACCGTAACCGATGTCAGTGTCTGCTTGAGTGAAGTTCGTGTGCTTGTTCACGAAGTCCCAGTTTACTGCATCGTTTTCGATGATGTAGTTTGCGATGAAGTTAGCAATCGCAAGGTCAGACTGAGGATTGAAAATGTAGCCGTGGTCTGCCAACTCAAATGAACGGTGGTAGTAAGTAGAAAGCACGTTCACTTTAACGTGAGGGTGGCTTAGGCGACGGTCAGTAATACGAGTCCAAAGAACTGGGTGCATTTCTGCCATGTTTGAACCCCAAAGAACGAAGGCATCTGCGTTCTCGAAGTCATCGTAACAACCCATTGGCTCATCGATACCAAATGCACGCATGAAGCCGACTACTGCAGACGCCATACAGTGACGTGCGTTCGGGTCGATGTTGTTAGAACGGAAACCCGCCTTCATCATTTTAGCGGCAGCGTAACCTTCCATTACGGTCCATTGACCAGAACCAAACATACCGATGCTTGTTGGGCCTTTCTTCTCTAGAGACGCTTTCCATTTTTCAGCCATGATGTCGAAAGCTGCGTCCCAAGATACAGGAGTGAAGTCGCCGTCTTTGTTGTACTTGCCATCTTTCATTCGAAGAAGCGGCTGAGTCAGACGGTCTTGACCGTACATGATCTTAGAAAGGAAGTAACCTTTGATACAGTTTAGGCCTTTGTTTACTGGTGCTTCAGGGTCACCCTGAGTTGCTACCACTTTGCCGTTTTGTGTACCAACAAGAACAGAACAGCCTGTACCACAGAAACGACAAGGCGCTTTGTCCCATGTGATTTTAGTTTGATCAGAGCTTGCAATCAGATTGGTTGCAGAAGCCGGTAGTGTAATACCTGCGACAGCAGCAGCTGATGCAGCCGCGTTTGCTTTCACAAACGCACGTCTTGTCATTTTCATACTTCACCCTCGATTTGGGAATGTTGTGTTCCAGTGTCTTTTTCTTCCGTTTCTTCAAGCCCAGTTTCGATTTGGTGATAAACCAGTACTGTGCTCAAGACATTCGGTAAATTATTAATCGCATCGATAGTGTCGGTGATGAAACCTTGGTTCTCAGTTTCTAGCACCACCACGATTTTGCCTTCTGGGCTGTCACCGTAGATTTCCGCGTTTTCGTACGCTTCAATCTGGGTTTTGACCTCAGCCAGATGTTCAGGCAGAACATGGACTACCAGACTCGAAATGTGCACTTCGTTTAGTGACATACATCTCTCTCGTTTTATCGCCTTTCGCGCCGACCACTAACGGCTAGGCTGTTATATTGCTCACATTGATGGATGAAGTAGGGCACACTGAAACACAGGCGCCGCAGCCGTTACACTCATCAAGGTCTAAATTTGGTTGTGCTACTTTGCCAAGTTCTAACTTGAACTGGATTGCCATCGGGTCGCACATGTCCCCACAGCTTCGGCATTCGACATTTTGTTTTGCTAAACAGCTTTCGTTGATGCTTGCTTTTGCGTGCCATGGTTGTTCAGCTTCTGCTAAGAATAGCGGCTCTGGACAAGCTTCAGCGCACTGGTAACAAAACGTGCATTCATCAATCGAAAAATCGACCGCAGGAAATCCGCCGTCGCTTTTAGTTATAATCTTAGTTTCACAAGCCTCGATGCATTTACCGCAGCGAGTGCAATCGTCTGTGAATTGAGTCGGCTTAGCTAACCAAGGAAGACGTACCGAATTATCTGGCTGCGCTTTACGTGCAAAAAGTCTTCTTCTAGAAAGGTCTACCACTTAGTCACCTCGGAAATTGAAACCCAAACTAAGCATAGTCCACAATTTCATTAATAAACTGTCATTTAAGTACACGAAATTGTAGTTTTTGACATATATCTATAAATACCTCTTAGGGGGTAATTAGGACGCAATATTGTTTTGGATCAATAAATTCCGTCGCAGGTGATCACATATTGATAAAGTTGAAAGATAATACGTGTTGTATAAAGACAAACATGGTTATCAAATGAGCGGAGTTCAGAGTTGTTTAAAAATGTGAAAAAGTCAGTAACGCGCACGATTGCGTCTGCCATGATGTTGATTTTGCTTCTTTCTGTCGCAACCACTGGCTTTGCTATTTTCACTCTCGCGTCGAGCTTAAATGATGCAGAGGCCGTCAACGTTTCTGGCTCTATGCGAATGCAGAGCTATCGCTTAGCTCATGATATTCAAAGCGAATCTGTCGATTATTCTTCACATATTGATTTATTTGAGCAGTCCATTTATTCCCACTCGATGCTCGCACTGCAACATTGGTCGGTCCCAGAAGATATTACAAAAGATTACTATCGATTGATTCTTCGCTGGCACGAGCTGAAAACCGTATTAAAGAGCCAAGACAGAGATCAGTATTTGGTGTTAGTGGCTGGTTTTGTTCAACAAATTGACGGTTTCGTGTTTAAGCTACAGAACTATTCTGAACAAAAACTGATTAACTTAGCGTGGATTGGTGGATTAGGGCTCGGCGGGATCTTGTGCGTGAGCATGTTTGTTGTGCACTTTGTGAGGCTAGAAGTCGTAAGACCATTACGCGCACTAGTGTTTGCCAGTGAGCAGATCCAGAACCGTTCTTTTGACGTTTCGCTGAATGTGTCGAGTGACAATGAAATGGGCATTTTAACTCGAACTTTCAATCGGATGGCGACTGATTTAGGGAAGCTATATCGAGGGCTGGAGTTGGCGGTGGATGAGAAAACTCGCAAGCTTCAACATGCAAACCAAACACTCCAAGTGCTGTATGATTCATCAAAAGAGTTGACCGCTTCTCGTATTCATCAAGAAAATTTCCAAGCGATTTTACAACATATTGCAAGTTTGGAAGGAATTCGTGCTGTTAAGCTCGAAATTGATCAAATTGGGGAACCAAATTGGATTCTTACTGAAGGGGAAGAGTGTCGTCATGAGTGCGACAGTGAATGCCACAGTAAGCCACTCACTTTAGATGGCGAGCATCTTGGCTACTTGCACTGGAAAGTAGGGCTACCGTGTCCAAATGAATCTCTTATTGATAACTTTGTTCAAATCTTATCTCGTGCGGTATATTACAACCGAGCGCAACGACAAGCCGAACAATTATTGCTGATGGAAGAGCGTGCCACCATTGCTCGCGAGCTTCATGATTCATTGGCTCAAGCCTTGTCTTATCTGAAGATTCAAGTGTCGCTCTTAAAACGCAGTGTGAAGAACATTCCTGATGAGAAAGCGATCGCGCAAACTAATCAAGTGATTGCTGAATTAGATACCGGGCTTTCAGCGGCCTACACCCAGTTACGTGAATTGCTGACTACATTCCGTCTAACGATAAAAGAGGGCAGTTTTGGTCAGGCACTTCAAGAGATGGTTTCGACGCTAGACGATCAAACCGCGGCTGAAATCTCTCTCAATAACAAGCTCTCTTCAACAGAATTAGATGCGCACCAACAGGTACATCTACTACAGTTGATCAGAGAAGCGACAATTAATGCGATCAAGCACGCTCAAGCTAAAAATATTGATATTCAATGTCTTGATTCTGAAGGGACAGTCACAGTGACGGTCACCGATGATGGTATAGGCTTTGAGCAACAAGATGAAAAATTAAATCATTACGGTATGAGCATCATGCAAGAGCGTGCGGCAAGGTTGCACGCCGACCTCAGAATAGAGGCAGCGAAGAATAGTGGCTGTATCGTAAGACTAGAATTCCAACATAGTAAGGAAGTAAACATTGACAGTGTGTAAAGTAATGCTGGTGGATGATCACCCACTCATGAGACGTGGTATTCATCAGCTTCTCAGTTTCGAGCCAGAGTTTGAAGTGGTTGCAGAGGCGAGCAGCGGCGCAGATGCGGTTGCTAAAGCTCACGAACTAGAACTGGATTTGGTACTTCTTGATCTGAACATGAAGGGTATGTCGGGCTTAGATACATTGAAAGCGCTGCGCGCAGACGGTTGTGAAGCTCGTATCGTTATCCTAACGGTATCGGATAGCCCTGCGGACATCGAAGCGATCGTGCGAAGTGGTGCAGATGGTTACTTGTTGAAAGATACCGAGCCAGATGAGTTGGTTGAGTTGCTAAAACAAGCACACGAGGGTGACAAGGCATACAGCCAAGCCGTGGCTAAGTACCTGAACGAACGTGAAGGGCAAGAAGACGTGTTTGACACGCTTACTGACCGAGAAACGCAGATCTTGCAAGAGGTCGCACGTGGCTTCCGTAATAAGCAAATTGCAGATCGTTTGTTTATCTCTGAGTCAACGGTGAAAGTGCACATGAAGAGCCTGTTGAAAAAGCTCAAAGTGCCTTCTCGTACCGCCGCGACTGTGCTTTACCTAGAGCGTTTTGGCGAAATCAAATAACCGCTCAAAGCTAAACGCATCTTAAGCACAAAAAAACCGCCAATCACTGGCGGTTTTTTTATTTGTCTGGGCGAATCGAATACAAATCACTGTTATGCTTGCCGCACTCCAAGTAGTAATGATGTGCCGCGTTTTTATCTTCCGCGACGACTCTCATACTGTGCATTTTCCCCTGTTCAAAGTAACGAATCTCGTACTCTACACTCGTATCAAGTTGCTCAGCAGCAGCCATGCTACGCCTCCATAAACTATCCTGATGTTATTGATGCAAATTATATGCCATATAAGGAACGCCGTTTCGTTCAAGTTTTGGTCGATAATTGCGCACTAACTCACTTTTTTGCGAATAGTTGTGATAAAAAAGTTAATTTCAAACTCTATATACTACATGAGTGGCAATGTCACTTTGCCATACTGACGAAAGTTTGCCGCAATAATAAGTGATTAAGATTGAGTATAGAACTTAATCAATGGAAAAGGGAATATGGATCGGTGATGAAATTAAAAAGTTTATCTAATAACGCGGTTCGATACGGATGTATTTTGATATCTATTCTGGTACTCGCTGGCTGCGCGAAAAAGTTCTTATACAGCAATATTGATTGGGTCGTGATTGAATATTTGGATGACTACGTCTCATTAGATGGTGAGCAAGAAGCTCTGTTGGAAGAACGTATCTTATTATTGGCGGATTGGCATAAAGAAGAGGAATTACCCTTATATATCGATCACTTAAAACAATTAGAGTCACTGAATAAAGACAGTGTGACACTTGAGTCATTGCAAGCTAACCGAGATCAAATGCGAGACCATTATCAACGTCTTGTCTCGAAAGCCGCGCCAGACCTGTTTTCATTGAGTATGCAGTTAGACAGTAAGCAAGAATCGGAGTTCGTCGATAGCGTAAAAGAGCGTTACAAAGAACGAGATGAAAAATATGCAGGGAAAACGGAACAAGAGCTGAGAGAAATTGTCTTAGAGAATACAGAAGAGTGGATGGAAGAATGGTTAGGTAAATTATCTAACAAGCAAAAAGCACGTGCCAAACAGCTTTCTCAAGATGTGATAATTAATAGCCCACTATGGCGTGATTATCGTTCCTCTATAATTCAGGAATTAGAGTATCTTTTCGAAAATAAAAACAATAGCGTGGTTTACCAGCAGGTATTCATGAAGCTCCTGTTTGAGCCGGAAAGTTATTATAGTGATCAACTGACCAAGAATATTGATCATAATATCGCTCTGACGGATCAATTCACCCTAGATATTTCACAAACAATGAGTGATAAACAGTGGCGACATTTCCACGGAAAAATCCGCGAATGGCGTGAACTTGCTGAAGACTTATTGAATTAATTCTCGATAAAACAATCCCTTAATGTGAGTGCTGATGTGGCGTGTCAGCACTTTCTGATGAAAAACTGATTCAAAGCAAATTCTTATTGTGGCATGAGCGTAACATGGCTTGTCGAACCATGTTGGATAGGATCCTCGTACACCTTGCATCCCTGTGCGTGGCATCCTTCGCTCAAAACAATGAGAATAATTATGAAGCATTTAGTTGAAAGATTTCTTCGCTACGTCACGTTCGATACTCAATCTAATCCCCACGAATCAGCTTGCCCAAGCAGCGGCGGGCAACTTGTATTTGCTCAGCAGCTTAAAAAAGAAATGATTGAACTTGGTTTAAGCAATGTGACCTTGAGTGACAATGGCTACCTAATGGCTAAACTGCCATCTAACGTTGATTATGATGTACCGGCGATTGGTTTTATCGCACACATGGACACGGCTCCTGATGCTTCAGGTAAGAACGTAAAACCACAATTTATTGAAGATTACCAAGGTGGCGATATCGCACTTGGCCTTGGTGATGAAGTGCTTTCTCCAGTGCAGTATCCAGATTTGCACGAGCTTCATGGCCACAACCTGATTACCACAGATGGCACAACGCTTCTTGGTGCGGACAACAAAGCGGGTATTGCAGAGATTCTTTCTGCGGTCGCGATGTTGATTGAAAACCCAGAAATCCCACATGGTGACATCTGTATTGGTTTTACTCCTGACGAAGAAATTGGCCGCGGTGCTGACTTGTTTGATGTTGAGAAGTTTGGTGCTGAGTGGGCTTACACCATTGATGGTGGCCCGCAAGGTGAGTTGGAATACGAAAACTTCAACGCAACCAGTGCAGACGTTATTTTCCATGGCGTGAGCGTTCACCCAGGCACAGCAAAAGGGAAATTGGTTAATGCAATGAACTTGGCGGCTAAATTCCAAGTGCAGATGCCAGAAGATCAAACGCCAGAAACCACAGAAGGCTATGAAGGCTTCTTCCACCTAAAATCTGGTGAGCTTGGTGTCGCTCGCAGTGAGCTAGGTTACATCATCCGTGACTTCGACCGTGAAGGTCTGGAAAACCGTAAAGCCTTTATGCAGAAGCTCGTTGATGACATGAACGCAGGCTTGAAACACGGTTCGGTTGAGTTGAAGTTAACTGACAGCTATTACAACATGCGTGAAATGGTTGAGCCATACCCTCACATCATCGACTTAGCGAAGCAAGCGATGGAAGCGTGCGATGTTGAACCTCTGATTAAGCCAATTCGCGGTGGTACAGATGGCGCGCGTTTATCGTTCATGGGCTTGCCTTGTCCAAACATCTTCACTGGAGGTTACAACTTCCATGGTATCCATGAGTTTATCTCTGTGGAGATGATGGAGAAGTCGGTACAAGTGATCGTCAAGATTGCAGAACTAACGGCGAAGAAACACGGTTAATCTTACAGCTGGTTAACCTCACCATTTAGATAAACAAAAGCCCAGACGAGTGTCTGGGCTTTTTCATTTGTCTTTCGAGCTATGGTTGCCTGAGTGCTCAAACAAAAGCTCAGTGATAACTTAGCGAACGCTTTTCTCTTCGATTTCGCTGATTGGTAGCCAGTTTACTTCCACACCTGCTTGGTCGAACATGTCTTGGCTCACTTGGATCTTGTCGCCCCAGCGAGATAAGAAATCTTCAGATTGTTCAGGGCAACTTACGCGTGCAATACCTGTTTGAATGATTTTCGCAGCGCAGTTCGGGCAAGGGAAGTGGGTAACCCAAATATCACAACCGTCTAAATCGCGTTTAGAGAACAAAATCGCGTTCTCTTCAGCGTGCAACGTTTTTAGATACTTCAGTTCACGTTCATCTGTATCCACACTGTCGGAAACACCGTGTGGGTAGCCGTTAAAGCCAACAGAGACAATGCGGTTGTTTTTAGTGATTACCGCGCCAACTTGTGTTGATGGATCTTTACTCCAAGACGCCACAAGCTCAGCCATTTGGTAAAAACGTTTCTCCCATTTAGAAATCATAGTAATCCTCTCGGTCGAAAGCTTTGAATTACTTGCATGATAACGCATTTTGTTTAAAAAAATAGTCAAATCATACGCTGCGCTTACGAAGTTTTCGTTTTACTAGGTTATCGGCCTATCATTGTGCAAATAATCTCCGTTCTCTGACCCACAACATTTACACGACTTTCATTGCGATTCGAGCACAGGATCGCAACAAATATAGCCTGCTAATTACGATGTTTGCGAGTCGTTTCATTGGCTTACACTTTGATACACTTTCCCCGGTTTCCTTTAAAGTTTTCGGACAAAGCACCCTGTAAGGTTAGGGTATTGTCAAACGAATCCTGTTCTATAAAGACGGTATATACATGCAAAAGAAACCACTCGTCGCATTAATGGCGGCAACAGCTATCCTCGCAGGATGCGGAGAAGCAAACAATGCCCAGAAGGGGGGCCAAGCTCCTCTTGTTGTGACTCAAGATGTCACAATTATCGACTACCAGCCGAGCAAATCTTACATCGGCCGCATTGAAGCAGTAGAAGATACAAATATCACGGCACAAGTCTCTGGCTATCTTGAAGCTCGCCATTTTGATGAAGGTCAAATGGTCGAGAAAGGACAACTGCTTTACTCCATCGAGCCTTCTTCTTTTGAAGCGCAAGTGGCGAGTGCAAAAGCGGCCTTGGCTCAAGCTAAAGCTGCTTTGAAGAAAGCGGAACTTGACCACGAACGAGGTAAGAACTTGTTGCCACGTGGCAGTATTTCTCAATCTGAATTTGATGCGCTAACGGCAACTCTTCTTGGCGCGCGTGCTGAGCTAGAAGCAGCAAACGCTCAGCTCAAGCTTGCAGAAGTAAACCTTTCTTACACGCAAATTCGTGCGCCATTTAGCGGCCGCATCAGCGACAGTAAAGTAAGTACGGGTGACCTGCTTTCTCCTTCTTCTGGCATTCTGACAACGCTTGTTAGCTTAGACCCAGTACATACTTCATTTAGCGTTAGTGAACGTGAGCGTTTAACGCTTGGTATGGACCGCATCAAGGGTGACGGCAGTGATGAGTCGAGTGGTGTAGAAGTTCAACTTGAACTGGAAAACGGTGAGTACTTTGAGCACCTAGGTCAGTTAGACTTCTTGGGCAACCGTATCAACACCCAAACCGGTACGATTGCGATGCGCGCATTGGTACCAAACCCAGAACAACAACTGCTTCCTGGTCAGCACATTAAAGTGAATCTCCGTGATAAAAACGCGAAAGACGTTATCGTGATTCCTCGTCGTGCGGTACAAACTGACCTAGAGGGCGATTTCGCAATGGTGATGACTGAAGGCAATGTTGCAGAGCGTCGCAACGTAAAACTTGGTCCTCAAGTAGAGCAGGGCATCATCATTAGTGAAGGTTTGGAACAAGACGACACTGTGATTACACAGGGTCTGCAACGTGTACGTAACGGTGTAGAAGTGCGCATTCAATCTCCTGCTGAAGACAAGCAGTAGGAGGCGCAATGTTAAGTCGTTTCTTTATTCAAAGACCAAAATTCGCACTGGTTATTTCGATCATATTGACGTTGGCAGGTGCCATCTCTTTAGCGATCTTGCCAGTTGCTGAATATCCAAAAATCAGCCCGCCATCGGTGAGCGTGACTGCATTCTACACGGGAGCAAGTGCAGAGGTTGTGGAACAGGCAATAGCCGACCCGATAGAAACCTCCGTAAACGGTGTAGAAGACATGATTTACATGTCGTCTAAGAGTGCGAACGATGGCTCTTATAGCCTAAACGTCACCTTCGATGTGGGCACTGACCCAGACATGGCGCAGGTTAACGTGCAAAACCGTGTATCACAGATTGAGTCCAAACTGCCTCAAGAAGTGCGCATGGTAGGCGTAACGGTGAAAAAGCGTTCTCCTGACTTGTTGATGGTTTTGAACTTCTACTCACCTGACGGTAAGTACGATGACAAGTTCCTTATCAACTACATCAACCTGAACGTAAAAGACCAGCTGGCGCGTGTTAAAGGCATCAGTGAAGTTAACGTTATCGGTGGTGGTGAATACGCGATGCGTGTTTGGTTAGACCCAGAAAAGATGGCTAACCTGAACCTCACGACAACTGACGTTTACTCGGCATTGGCAGAACAGAACGTTCAGGTAGCGGCAGGTCGTATCGGTGCAGCGCCGTACAATAACCCTCAAGAAGTTCAGTTCAACTTAGTGACCAAAGGTCGTCTTGAGAGCGTGAGCGAGTTTGAGGATGTAGTACTTCGCGCAAACCCAGATGGCTCTACGGTATACCTAAAAGACGTAGCTCGTGTTGAGCTTGGTAAGAAGTTCTACGATGGTAACGGTAAGTTCCGTGGTCAAGACGCGTCGATTGTTGCTCTGTCACTGCAGTCAGACGCAAACGCACTGGAAAGTGGCCAAGCGGTTATGGACTTGCTTGAGCGCTTAAGCACGAACTTCCCTGAAGGCATGGCTTACGAGACCAGTTACGATACGACTGTATTCGTTGCTGAGTCGATCAAGGGCGTAGTGAAAACGCTGATTGAAGCTATCTTGCTGGTAATCGCAGTAACCTACCTGTTCCTTGGTAGTGCGCGTGCAACCTTGATTCCGGTTGTAGCGATTCCTGTATCCCTTATCGGTACATTCGCCATCATGCAGGCGACGGGCTTTACCATCAATACGGTAACCCTATTCGGTTTGATCCTCGCCATCGGTATCGTGGTAGATGACGCGATTCTGGTTATCGAAAACGTGGATACCACCATGGCGAAAGACCCAACTATTTCACCGCGTAAAGCAACGTTGCTGGCGATGAAAGAAGTTACGGGTCCAATCATTACCTCGACCTTGGTTCTATTGGCGGTATTCCTACCAGTAGCCATGCTTCCGGGTATTACTGGCATCATGTATCGTCAGTTCGCATTGACGATCTGTATCTCGGTAGTGATCTCGTCTATTAACGCACTAACGCTGTCTCCAGCATTATGTTCGTTGGTACTGAAGCAGGGTGGTGGCAACACAGCAAACTGGTTCCAAGCGTTCAACCGTGGTCTAGAGCGTGTAACAGCGCGTTACGGTCAAATTGCGGGCTTCTTGGTTAAGAAGTCTATGTTGCTGATTGCTTTCTTCTTCGTGGCGGTTGCGGCAGTAACGTTCTTCGCGAAAACAACCTCAACGGCGTTTGTTCCTCAAGAAGACAAAGGCATCTTGTTGGTGAACGTTCAGCTTCCGGATTCGGCGTCGCTTTCTCGTACCGAGGAAGTAACTAATGAATTGATGAAGATGGTTGAGCAAGAGCCGGGTGTAGATGGCGTAACCGTTGCGAATGGTTACTCATTCATGACGGGTGCAGCAGCATCAAACGGTGCGTCTCTGTTTATCAAACTGCATGATTGGGACACGCGAAACTCGCTTGACGGTGAACACGCTGCTAACGCAATTGCAAACCGCATCAACGGCCGTGCTGCGATGGAACTTCCTCAAGCGGTGGTATTCGCAATGGGGCCTCCTGCAGTACCGGGTATGGGCGCAGCGTCTGGCTTCGAGTTTGTACTGGAAGACACGCTAGGTCGTAGCCGTACTGATTTGTCGATGGTAATGGGTGAGATGATTCAGGCGGCTAACCAAGCACCAGAAATCGCTTATACCTTTAGTACTTTCCGTGCGAACGTACCGCATTACTATGTGGATATTGACCGTGAAAAAGCACAGCAGTTGGGTATTCCACTATCGTCAATTTTCCAAACACTGCAAGGTAACCTTGGTTCGTTGTACGTGAATGACTTCACCATGTTTGGTAAGAACTTCCGCGTAACCATGCAAGCAGACAGTGAGCATCGTAGCAGCATGGACGATCTGGAGCGTTTCCACGTTCGTTCTTCAAGTGGCGATATGGTGCCGCTGAGCACGCTAGTAAGTTACGAGCAGGTGTTTGAGCCAGATGTTGCATGGCGTTACAACATGTACCGTAGTGCGATCATTCAAGGCCAACCAGCACCGGGCTATTCAAGTGGTGATGCGATCGCAGCGATGGAGCGTGTCGCAGCTGAAGTGCTGCCACAAGGTTACACTTATGAATGGACGGGTATGGCTTACCAAGAAGTATTGGCAGGCAACCAAGCAATCTACGCGTTTGCGTTGGCATTGATCTTTATCTACTTGTTCATGGTAGCTCAGTACGAGAGTTGGAGTATCCCTCTGGCGATCATCCTTGTGGTACCTGTGGCAACGTTAGGTTCGTTCCTCGCATTGAACCTAACCGGAACGCCACTCAACTTGTACGCTCAGATAGGTCTCGTCTTGCTCATAGCGCTCGCGGCGAAGAACGCAATCCTGATTGTGGAATTCGCCAAGCAAGAGCGTGAAGAGAAAGACGTGGATCTTGATAATGCGGCAGTAGAAGGTGGTAAGCTTCGTTTCCGTGCGGTGAACATGACATCTTGGTCGTTCATCTTGGGTATCTTCCCACTGATCTTCGCAGCAGGTGCGGGTCACGTGAGCCAAAACTCGTTGGGTATTTCCCTAATCGGTGGTCTGTTGTGTGTACTTCTAGCTGGTACCTTCCTGATCCCAGGCTTCTACGCTCTGGTACAGAGAAAGCGTGAGAAGATCCACGGTGGTAGCACTAAGCTTGTTCCTCTTGATGACGAATAAGCACTGAGTTTCCTCAGATAGAAAAAGCCCGAAGCATGAGCGTGCTTCGGGCTTTTTGTTTATCTGGCAATAATGATTGCGAGGGAAGGTAGATTACACGCTGCGTGTTTTGAATTCAGCGACAGCATCATCCATTTCATGGGCCTGAGCCGAAACAGAGTTCACCTCATGCAAACATTCTTGCGCTGATTGCATGTTGTTCTCTGAAATCACGTTTAGCTCAGTAATCGAATCGCTCACCTGATTCATCACGATGCCTTGCTCTTCAATGGCTGATGCAATGCGCTCGGAGTTGCCTTGAATTGCATGCATGTCAGCGATGATTTGTTGCAGACTTGAATCGAGCTTCTCTGAAGCTTGCAGCGTTTGCTGGCCTTGGTCGTTACACTGGTCGATATCGGATACCACCATCGACATTTGTGATTGGATGTCTGACACCACGCGGGTGATTTCTTCTGTCGATTGATGAGTACGACTTGCCAGTGCACGTACTTCATCCGCCACAACAGCAAAGCCGCGACCTTGCTCGCCGGCACGTGCAGCTTCAATCGCTGCGTTAAGTGCGAGTAGGTTAGTTTGTTCAGCGATATCTTGGATGATATTTACTGCGCCGCCAATCTTCGCCACGTGCTCGTTGAGAGAGCCAATGGACTGCTGACTGTTTGAAAGAATACCGGTCAACTGGCCTACGTTTGATACTGTCGTCTCGACAACAGTGCGGCCTTGTTCAGCATTGTTTGCTGCTTGGTGAACGCCTTCAACTGCCACAGAGGTGCTTTCAGAGATTTCACCAATGGTTGCGACCATTTGCTGAACGGCTGTTGCCATCGACGAAGTATGATCGGCTTGGGCATGAAATTGTTCCATTACGCCTTCCAGCTCACGGTGCATGTTGTCTGTACTTGCCGATAGCTGCGCTGACTTCTCTTGTGTCCCGTGGATAAGATGTTCAAGTTTGTCTAACAGGTCGTTTAAGTGATGGCTGATGTTCGCCAGTTCATCTTTCCCCGCAAGTTCAGAGCGTAGACCCATATTATTGCTTTCACTGATGTTTTTAATAGTGGTAAGCAAGCTGCTAACGCGAGTATTGATCGAACGTGAGATTTGGAAGATCAAGGCAAAGATGATGACGAGCACAACCGCTGTGATGACTTGTTTCATCAAGTTGTTTTGGCTATCACGAGCTTGTGCTGCGTCGCTCAGGGCCGATGAAAAGGTTTTGAACTGCTGTTCTACCGCGTGTGATAGAGCACGAGTATCACCCAATAAACCTTTATTGTAAGCCACGCCGATAGTTTGCTTTTGCGCAGCAAGCTGACGTGCACTTTCAATCAAAGCAGGTACGTATAGGCCTTGTAGAAGGCTTTTGTCCATTTCACCGGCTTTAACAAGTGCTGAGAATTTAGTCAGAGCCATGATTTGTTGATGATCAGCATTTTGCTCTGCAGCAGAAAGCTCTCGCTCAAAACTTGCCCATAAACCGCTTTCCGCATCTAGACCGTAGCGTCCGTAAGCAGAAACTAAAGTCTGGAAACCTTTTTGATAGGCTAATAAGTCTTGTTTGAATTGGTGGCTAGAAGGGAGGTCATAACGGTTAAGGATGCCAGCCAATTCTTGTTCAATCACCAAGAACTTATCGACGTTACCATCGAACTTATCAAGGTACTTGATGTTACTACGCAGCAAGAAGTCTTTTTCATTACGGCGTAAGTTAAGGAGACGAATCTCTAAATCACCAACGAGCTTAACAGCATGGCCGAGCTCTTGGCTTTGGTTAGCGAAGTGTGACGAGGTACCCAGCAGGGTCATAATGCCCAGAATGGCGATCACTCCTAAGGAGTAGAGCTTGTGCCTAATAGTCATAAAGTTTGTCCTGAATAGTTGACTAAAGTAAGGAGCCCAAAAAGGTTCCCAATGGCTAGCTCTGACGTTTGTTAGTACAGCACTCTTTGGCGTTGCTGTTTTTTTGTCGCTTGCTTGTTTTTGCTATCAAGTCTACGACGTTGCGAAGCGCGAGTTGGTTTGGTTTTAAGACGCTTCTTTTCTTGTCGGCTTGCAGATTGTATTAACGCTTGTAATCGATTTAGTGCGTCTTCTTTGTTCTGCTCTTGCGTCCGAAACTGTTGTGCTTTGATGATGATGACGCCATCTTTGGATATTCGGCTGTCAGAAAGGGCAAGTAATCGCTCTTTATAGAATTCCGGCAGCGTGGAATGACGTACGTCAAAGCGCAAATGTATCGCGGACGATACCTTATTAACGTTTTGCCCACCACTTCCTTGAGCCCTGATGGGAGATAATTGGATTTCCCAATCTTGAATTGTGACGGAGTTCGAAATTTTGAGCATGTTTACTAAATGCCAATAAGGAATGTTGTAATGGCTGATAAATTACCATCAGAGATGTACAAATAGAAGAATTGACATGAATACGATAGATTTAAGCCCCTATAAAGGGTTGATTTTCGATATGGACGGCACCTTAATCGACACAATGCCTGCGCATCTAGCGGCGTGGCAAGCGACGGCAGACCGTTTCGATTTCCCTTTCAACCAAGATTGGTTGCATAGTTTAGGTGGCATGCCAAGCTTCAAAATCGTTGGTGAAGTGAACCGTCAACACGGTTTGTCTCTCGACCCTAAAACCGTATCTCGATTCAAAATGGACACGTTCGCAGAGATGGAACAACACGGAGAAATCATCTCGTGTACCAACATCGTATTGGATGAACATCTAGGCAATAAGAAAATCGCAGTTGGAACCGGTAGCCAACGAGACAGTGCACTGCGTCTATTGGCGAAAGCAGGCATCTTGAAGAAGCTCAATGCAGTGGTCACAGCGACGGACGTCGAAAACCACAAACCCTTCCCAGATACATTCCTTATGGCCGCAGAACAGCTTGGCTTAAACGCACAAGACTGTGTGGTGTTTGAAGATACCGAGTTAGGCAAGAAAGCCGCTCACGCAGCAGGTATGGATTGTGTAATGGTGGAAGGGGATAAGTTAGTCTTTTATCCAAAAGCTTAATTCGCCATTGCTCAGAAGAGCTCATTCAATAAAAAACGCCGCAATTGATGCGGCGTTTTTTGTTCTTCCTGAGGATTATTGGATGTCCAATAGCTCCACATCAAAGATCAGTACACTTGCTGGTGGGATAGGACCCGTACCGCTTTTACCGTAACCAAGTGTGCTTGGTACGAACAGGCGGATTTTCTCACCCACAACCATGTATTGCAGACCTTCTTGCCAGCCTTTAATCACTTGGTTTAGGCCGAATGTGATTGGCTCGCCGCGCTCTACAGAGCTATCGAAAACCGTGCCGTCGATCAGTGTGCCGTGGTAGTGCACCTTCACTTTGCTAGTCGCAGTTGGGTGAACGTCACCAGTACCTTTTTCAAGTACTAGGTATTGCAGGCCACTCTCTGTGGTAATTACACCTTCTTTCTTGCTGTTCTCAAGCAGGAATTCTTGGCCTTTAGCAAAGTTCTCGTCAGCCACTTTGTGGTTGGTCCAAGTGCGGTAGATAAAGAATGCCGCTAGGACGAAAATAATAAGAGGAAACAGAAATTTAGACACAGTAGCTCCTTGTCTTATTTTGGTTGTTTTAGCAGATAGTTGATAGTGTCAGCCATGGCTTCAACGGTTTCGTGACCGCCAGTGATCACTTGGTATTTACCGTTTACGATAAACGCTGGAACTGAGTTAATTTGACCACGAGTTGTGATCTCTTCTGCTTTGGTGATGTATTCAAACAGTTTTGCTTGTTGCGCGTCGTCTAGTTGGTATGGGCTTACTAGGTTGCGAGACTCAAAAGCTTTCTCAACTGCTGCTTGGCGCTCATCCGCTGTTGCATCTGCACCCATTTGAACTGCCGCAAACAGCTCTTCCATAAATGCTTTGTCTGGTGTGCCGTTAACTTGCATTGCTGCTGTGTAGAAGATGATCGCGCTGATCTGTGCACTCTCGTTAAAGGTAACGTGCATCTTCTCAACTTTTTGTTCTGTCAACGATTCAATCTGAGGAACGAACTGTTCCATCGTACGACAGTGGCCGCAAGTTAGAGAGAAAACTTCAGTAACTGGCGCTAGGTTGTATTCAGCAAGAGAAACAGGTAGCTCTTCGTACTGCTTGCCTTGTTGTGGCTGACTATTGCCGTTATCACAAGCTGTAAGGGCAAATACTGCCGCAAAAAGTGCAGCGCCTTTAGAAATAGTTTTAAACATGGGTCAGGCTCTAAATAGTAAAATTGTTGCTAGTTTATCGGTTAACGGTATCGACGAAAACCATTAATACGGCTTGTTACACTAAAGTGAGACAATCGGAGAAAGTTTAGACAAAACATGGCTATGACGAGCCAATTAACGGCTTCAATGCTTGAAAAATCGAAGATTTCAACCGTTACAAAGATCGCTCTTGATAAGTGCAACATTGGTATTCTGCCAATCATCATTGATGACGTTAGACAAATGAGAAGTGAAGTCATAACGTTGGCACGATAGGTGCTTGGTAAATGGGATGAAATGGTAAAAAGCACTAAAGTTTGGACGATTTGAGCCGACACAGTGAACAGGAATTCATTCTACGTTGGTAACGGTATGAAGCATTGGTTTTTAGTGGCATGCGGCCTTTTAGCTGGATGTGGCAGCATTAATTCAGATATGGTTCCGGGCGGTAATATGTTGGATACCGCTCCTCGAACTAACTCAGAACTTAGACACCCAGAGTGGGGTTATGCGAAGTCTTACGCATCAACACCTCGCTATGTGGCTCAAGCACCGAGCACAATGGGAAAAAAGTCACAGGGCGTGACGTCACTGGAGATGTTTTTAAATAGGCATCAAATCGCCCACGAAACCATCAGTGGCGACCACCTTATGGTGCGTTTGAAAGAACAGGTACACTTCCAGACGGGCTCTGCGAGATTATCATCGCAGTCAGAAGACTGGCTACGTAATCTAGGGCATTATCTTGCCGGACGAACAGACGTTGATGTGGTCATTGATGGCCATGCGGACAGCACAGGCGCAGCTACCTTTAATGATTCACTGTCAGAGAAACGCGCTCGTGAAGTTGAAAAGCAATTGTTAGCCACAAGCTTGCCGCGCCAACGAGTCTTCTCACGTGGTTTTGGTGAGTATGTACCCCAGTGCAGCAATGCAACGGCAAGTGGTAAGGCGTGTAACCGCCGCGTGGAATTGATGTTGATTGTCGATCAGTAAATTCCCAATCTATTGAATTGAAATAAAAGAAAAGAGGCACCGTATGGTGCCTCTTTTGCATCCGCCAATGTTCTTAGGGGGAACTAGGCAAATTCTTTTTCAATGTAAGCGACGATGTCAGAAGATTCGTAAAGCCACTGCGTTTCGCCATCTTTTTCAATGCGAAGACAAGGTACTTTCACGCGACCGCCACCTTGCTCAAGTGCTTCACGATGTACTGGGTCGTTTTTCGCATCACGTAATTCAATGTTTACGGATTGACGCTTCATGGCACGGCGAACTTTTACACAGAAAGGACAAGCTTCAAATTGGTATAGCGCGTAGTTCTTCGCTTTGTCATCAACGCTTTTTTGTGCCTCTGCTGAGCGTCTAACGCCACGAGGGGAGAATACAGCGTTGAGAAGTAAGATGATTTTTCCCAAAATCCAACGGATAAACTTCATAATGATCCCTTGATGTTCAGTGGATGAGTGTCCTTGAATGTCATGCAACGAGCTATAAATAACAGGCCATGTGTAACAAACAGCCAAAGCAAGCCGTTGCATGAAAGGAAGTAGTCTATCAGGTGTTTGGTTTTGACAAAACCATGTTTTTTATGAGGAAAATAGGCGCTTTATCCAGCTAATTAGCCCGCTAGCTTTTGCTGGGTTTGCTTCTTTACCGAGGTAAAAACTCTGCATTAAGTCGGTACGGAAAGCATCGAGATCCATACGTTTGATCACTAACTCGTGTTGCAGAATGTTTTGCGTTTGCTCAGCATGGTCGTGCGCAAGGCTAAAGTCCATGTTGAGATAACCTTGAGTATACAACCACAAATGTGTCACTAGAACGAGGTCTTCAGCGGACTGATTAGTGAACTTTTCTGCGTGCTCATCACCTAGCGTGTCACTCAAGACTTGCTGCATGTGATGAGTCGACGTGGCGTGCTGCTCATAGAGGGCACTGGCTTCGATGTGAGATTTGGTTAAAAGCCCAAGTAGATGCAGCGCAGGGGCTGTCTCAGGCTTATTTTCACATACTCTAATGAACAATGGGGCTTGTTCCTTTGTCCAACGTCGCCTTGCTGCTTTGTGCTCGTTAACGAAGGGAATGTTTGTGAACCCCATTTGTTGGATCAGTTCATTAAGAGGCGTCATTACTTTGCAATTCCTTCACCGTCACTTCGACGTGTTGTTCGTTAATATCAACGAAAATAGAGGTGCCGGTAATCATAACAGATAGACTAGTGCCGCGGTCAAGGTGCTGTGAAATCAAGTCGATAGCGTCGTAATCTAGACTTGCCACATCCACTGGAAGCATGCCAAATTTACCTGCCATTTTATCCCACCAAACCGATGCTTTCGTGTTGTACGTGTACACCTTCACATGCTTAGCAAGGCGTGATGCTTTCTTGATGCGGTCTGGTTCTGGCTCACCGATTTCAATCCAATGTGTAATGGATTGGTCATCTTCAACGCGCCACAAGTCCGGTTCTTCTGTCGTAGAAAGGCCCTTAGTAAACTCAAGTTCTTTTTGGGCATTCAAACAGTAAGCCAAAATGCGCGCTAACATGCGCTGTGGTTTTTCTGAAGGGTGTAGGGCAATGGTCAGGTTTTTTGAATCGTAGTAATCGTTGTTCATATCGGAGATCGCGATACGAAACTTGTATATCGTCGGTTTAAGAGCCATAAGAGTGATCAATAATTTGAGGGCAAAAAAATAGCCAGCTAAAAAGCTGGCTACCATATCAAAATCTTAAAAGGATTAAACTAGAGTGATTTTCTCAGCTTGTGGACCTTTTTGACCTTGAGTGATTTCGAATTCTACTTTCTGGCCTTCAACAAGAGTACGGAAGCCGTCACCTTGGATTGCAGAGAAGTGTGCGAAAACGTCAGGACCGTTTTCTTGTTGGATGAAGCCGAAGCCTTTAGTTTCGTTGAACCACTTAACTGTACCAGTAGCTTTGTTAGACATGTTTATTTCCTAAATATCTAATTTTATGTAAATCTTCGCCTAATCGGCGCTTATAGCGTGGAAAAATAAATTGCTATTGCGTACCACAGGACGGGGGAATTACGAGTAATCCAACGAAATGTGAAAACAAAGAACTTTCTTTCTAGCCGTGTTCGAGTCTAGGTTAATTACGGGTATAGTCAACATTTATTGCTCTATCAAAGGCAAATATTTGTATCTAGTCACTTTTTATACAGTGTTTTTTTGATGAAATTTCAAATAAATGACGTTGATGTGAAGTTTTTGAAGAATAAAATGAAAATAATTCTACAAATTTGACTATTTTATCTAATTATTGTCCAATCTGGTTCGACCATTACGGAGGATCTATGGGAAAGAAAAAACTTAATCCTCAGCCAAATGAATTGAATCAAGATACCGAGTTTGGCCGAGGGGAAATCAAAGACAACGCACTTAAAGCGGTCGTCACTAGTCAATTGTTTAGAACGCGAGTTGTGAAAGCCAAAAAAGGCAAAGGCAGCTTCAATCGGAAAGCGAAGCATAGAGGCAAAGAGCCCTATTCAAAGTTCTCACTAACGTGGATTTTGAATAGGGCTTTTTTCTTGTCTGAAGGTAATGGTGAAGCGGTGTTCTAGCGTTCTATTTTTGGCGAGTAAATCGAGTAGGCTGTAATTTGCCCAGCAACGATGGCAGAAAACATAAACAGTGCTGAGAGACCAATACTCGGAATCGGAAGGATCGATTGCTCAAATACCGACTGACTCGCACTGACCAAGACGCGACTGCCCGGAACCAGAATAATGATGCCTTGAACAATGTAGATGGAACCGGTCAGCTCCATCTTTTTTGCAATCCATGTGCCGTAAAGTGTAATCAGAACAGTCGTTACCCAAGTTCCAACCACCCAGCCACTTTCGAAGCCGAGATAGAATGGCCCCCACATCCCCAGCATCGCGACAGGAAGTCCAAGCAGTATATCGATAGGGCGGGCGTTAAAAATCACACCAAGACATGCTGAAATTAAGAACAAGCCACTAATGTGCATCCAAATCGGAATTTCATTGGTGTAAGCAATAGACTGAGCTTGTCCCCAAATCGCTTCGCCAATGTTCAGCCCCATGGTGATACCAACAAACAGTTTGATCAGCGTGAGAGCGCATTGCCCCAATAAGCTAGTGCCCGAAACCAAATCATTAAACGCCAAACATTCGAGTGAGTTAGCGATGGAGAGGCCGGGCACGAATAAGACAATCGTCGCGATACATAGCGCCCAAACAGGGATCGGAAATCCAGTGCTAGATAGATAAGCGACGATAATGCCAGTGAACAACGCAGCGATAAACTCAACCGCAATTGCACGTCTCGCTCGGCAAACTTGCTGGCATCCCCAGACCATAAAACCGAGAATAAAAGCAAAGCCGACCGCCTCTAAGGTGCTGCCAACCAACATCAAGTACGCGGGTGGAATGCCCATGTTTGCCAATGCGATTACCCAAGAAGGATAACCAGCAGGTTCTGGAACGGGTTCGCTACTCGGTTGGTTGATACGGATGATGGTATTCGCGAGCAAGCTGAGGTTAATTGATGCCGGTTTGAGGCGCTTGAGCACGACAGCGTTGTTGTCATCAGGAAACTGATAGTTGATCGCGGTAGGTGTAGCTTGAATCATCACATCCACGCCATGTTTTTGCGCGTAGTGTTGAGTGTATTTCTCTACTTTGTAAGGCGCACAGCCACTACGATGCAGCGTATCGCCAATTTCGACGATTTTGTTAATTCTATATTGAGAGGGCATGGCGAAAGCGAAAATTTCGGGTCACAAAAAAATTGCGCGTAAGTTAACAAAGTGATTCTTATCGAGCGAATAATCATTACTTTTTTTATGTGATTTTGTGGGCTGTGTCAGGTGTTTTTACGCGCAATGATAAAACCTAAGAAAGCAGAATGTATTTATCGCACTTTTATCCATATAAATTTCATAATAATTCACGATGGATTAATAAAATATTATGGTAATAAAGTACCGTTTTGCAGCACAAAGGTACTAATTTAGATTCATATCAATAAGAGTCACTTCCCATCATTAAAAGCTCTGCTATACCTTTAGTTCGAATTAAGTCTTAGATAATACTTTCGGATAGGTTGGCGAGAAGTAGGTATGGCTCTCATACGTTATAGTACTTATGGTTGGAAAAGCGCAACATTTGGCATCGCTCTGATGATCGTGAGTGTGTTTTACAGCGCCGCATCCCAAAGTCATGAGACCAAACAAGGTACCTTGATTGTTGCCAATTCCAAAGCCTGGAAACCATTCTCTTATCTTACTCCAGACGGCGAGCCACAGGGCATTTTGATTGATTTTTGGCGTGAGTACTCTGTTCGTAATGATGTTCACGTTAAATTCCTTCTGCTTGATTGGGAAGAGTCTTTACTCGCAGTGAAGGAGGGGCGTGCAGACGTTCATGCGGGGCTAATATATTCCGAAGCACGAAGCCAGTACTTGAATTTTGGTACGGTGATCATGCCCATTGATACACAGCTTTACGTGAATAAAGATGTGTTCGGTTTGGACATCAACTCAGTGCTTGAAGGCGAATCTGCGATGGAAATTGGCGTAGTTCGTGGTGGATTTGAAGAGCATTTTATTCGAAAACGTTACCCAAACGCGGCGGTAAAGCTCTATTCGAATAATGATGCAATGTTAGATGCGGTGGCAAAAAAGAAAGTCTTCCTCTTTGTTGCTGACACTCAAGTGTCGAACTTTTACATGGCCACGACACCCGAGCCTGTGGCTTTTTTACCTGCCGTTCACCTTTACAGCAAAAACTTACGAATTGCCTCGGGAGAGGGTAGCCCTAAATCGATTGATGAGATCTCCAGAAACTTCGAGAGAGTGATGGAAGCGGATAAAGATCGCATACTCAGTCGTTGGATTCATATCAAAACCGTTTATCCGGCCTATCTGGCGCCCTTGGCCGTGTTCGCTTTGATTATTGCCGCCATGTTCCATATCTTTTCACTCAAAAGAACAGTGGCGTTGCGAACTCGACAGTTAACACTGGCCAACCAACAGTTGTTTGAGTTGACCCTTACAGACCCACTTACCAAGCTTTATAACCGACGTCATTTGATTGAACAGTTAGCGACGTTAAGCACAGTAAAAAGAGACCTGACGGTGATGGTGTTTGATATTGATGACTTCAAATCCATCAATGATCAGTTTGGTCATTTGGCTGGAGATCAAGCCATCGTTGCTGTTGCGAATGCCGCGAAATCGGTGACCGATGAAAAGGTGACATTAGCTCGAGTTGGCGGCGAGGAATTTGCGTTGGTGAGTGTGTCACTATCGGCAGAAGAGGCCCAAACGCTGGCGTGTGAAATCTGTACTCACGTTAATCAAATGCCAATCCCATTAGATGGTCAGAACATTCATGTGAGCATCAGTCTTGGTTGCGCGTATTATCCTAAGTTTGATGAGACGCCAAGCCTGCAAGATGCTGATCAACTTATGTATCGTGGGAAAGCCAGCGGCAAGAACCGTGCGGTGTTCCAAATCATCAACAGAAACAGAGTAGAACCATTACTTCGTAAAGCTCAGTAAAACTTTGAGCGAGCTCTCGCTGACCTTCATCCTCTCCTTGCTATACTGATTTGAACTCTCTGTTTTTATTGTCATTTCTGACGCGAATAGTGTTGGACTTCAGTGTCGAGGACGGTTATGCGTACTGCTTTGTTATCTCTATTGTGTTGGTCCATTTCATTTACTGCTGTGGCTGAAAGCGCTTTTGATATCGTGCAAAAGTCAGATCAAGCAATGCGCGGTGATTCCAGTTATACCGAATCTACAATGGAGATCATTCGTCCTGATTGGACTCGGTCGATGACCATGAAGAGTTGGACAAAAGGGACGGATTTGTCTTTGGTGTTGGTTACGGCGCCAGCCAAAGATAAGGGCAGCGCTTCTCTAAAACGACAGAGAGAAATGTGGAATTGGGTGCCGAGTATTGAACGCGTCATCAAAATTGCGCCATCTATGTTGAGCCAATCGTGGATGGGCTCTGACTTCACCAATGATGACTTGATAAACCAGTCCTCTATCGTGGTCGATTATCAACATGAATTGAAAGGCGAAGATGTGTTTGATGGCGACAAGGTTTGGGTGATAGACGCCGTTGCTAAGCCCGATGCTCCTGTGGTTTGGAGCAAAGTAACGTTGTGGATTTCCAAATCGACCTACCTACAGCGTAAAGTAGAATTCTACGATGAGTTTGATGAGCGAGTGAACGTGATGACGACTTATGACGTGGAAGAACTCGGTGGGAGGAAATTAGCGACCAGAATGGAAATGCAGCCGCTTGATAAGCCAGAGAACAAAACCGTACTCATCACCCACCAAGCACAGTTTGATTTCGATCTCGATGACAGTTTTTTCTCTCAGCAACAGATGAAATCGCTACGCGACTAAGTTTGGGTAAATGAACGGCTAAAAGAAGAAACGGATAATCACACATCAACGGAAGGAAGCGAATCAATGCTTGTGAAACTGGCTTGGCGAAACCTCTGGCGACAAAAGCGCAGGACACTACTGACGGCGTCTGCGTTGGCATTAGTGCTGTTTCTTTCGCTTATTACGCGAGCGTTTCAAGAAGGGAGTTATACGTCCAATATCAAAAATGCCGCCAAGTTTTATACCGGGTTGATTCAACTGCAAAACCCCGAGTTTGGTGATTCTTCCAGCATTGATGATGTCTTGCCACAAACCGCTTCTTTCATTTCCGCGGCGAAAAACAATCCCAATATTGATGTCGTATTACCTCGGGTGGAATCTTTTGCTTTAGCCGCAAAAGATGAACGCTCAAAAGGCGTTATGGTACTAAGCGTTGAGCCTGAAGCTGAAGATCAGTACTCCAATATCAGCGACAAATTGATTGAGGGAAGCTACATCCAATCAGGGCAAAAATCAGTGCTAGTTGGTGGTGGTTTGGCGAATTATTTGCAACTCAAGGTTGGCGATGAATTGGTGCTTTACGGTGTCGGTTATAGGGGACAGACTGCGGCAGGTTTGTATCAAATCTCGGGCATTCTTCATTTTCCTTTGCAGCAGCTTGATTCTCAGCTGGTTTACATGCCGCTCGATACTGCGCAAAGCCTGTATTCATTGGATGACCAAGTCACCGCATGGGTTTTAAATACGGAGAGTTTAAGAGCCTTACCTAATACCGTTGAACGGCTTAAAGCCGAGTATGGCAAAAATGTCGCCGTGAAAGATTGGAAGGAGCTGTCGCCAGAGATGGCACAACAAATCGCCTTGGATAAAGCGGGCGGTATTTTCTTGATTTACATTCTCTACGGTATTGTTGGTTTTGGCTTGTTCGCGACAATCTTGATGACGACATTGGAACGCCAGCGCGAGTTCGCCGTCATGCTGGCAACCGGAATGCTGCGCTCCAAGCTTGTCCTTCTGCTCACGATAGAGTCTCTGTTTATGTCCGTCATTGGCATCATTATTGGGCTTATCGTGAGTGCCCCTGTGTTGGGGTATTTCTACTTTAATCCAATCGAAATTACCGGCGATGCTGCCAAGCTCATGCGCGAAAGTGGTTTTGAACCTATTGTGCCTGTTTCGCTCGACCCACACTTACTGCTCAATCAAATCGCCGTCGTGCTGTTTATTCTTTTGTTGTGTTTGCTTTACCCAATGGTTCGCATGCTTCGAATGCCCATTGCGGCTGGGTTAAAAGGAGGTGCTCATGCTGGTTAAGTTCGCGTGGCGTAACTTGTGGCGCAACAAGCTGAGAACCTCAATCATGCTCGGTGCCATGGTATTTGGTTTGATGGGCGTAGTTGCCATGATGGGATTCATGAATGGCTTGGTTGATAGCATGATTAAGAACGCCATCTCTTGGCAAACCAGTCACTTTCAGATCCAGCAAAAGTCCTACTTAGTCAATCCAGAGCTAAAAGATGTGATTCCCGATGCGGAAAAGATAAGCAAAGTGTTGGCGAGTAACCGAGAAGTGAAAGCCATTTCTGAGCGATTTCTAGCAGATGGCATGATAGCGTCGGCGCGCAGCACTCGTGGTATTCGCATCAACGGCGTTAATATCGATCAAGAGCAAAACATCACGCCACTCTCGAAACATATTGTCGACGGAGAATGGCTGAGCGAAGAAGGCAGAAATCCGATTCTAGTATCGAGCAAGATAGCTGAGCGATTAAAGCTGCGTGTCGGCTCCAAAGTGGTACTCACTCTGTCTGATGTCAATGGGGAGGTCGCCGGTGCAGCATTTCGTGTTCGAGGTATATTCAAAACACCATCGACAGGGTTTGATGACGGTAATGTTTACGTCCGAAAAGTGGATCTTGAAAAGGTAGCGGGGCTGAGTGGCACGCACGAAATCGCGATACTCCTTACTTCTAATAACGATGCTGAGCTCAAGCAGTTACTGGCGTTCACTCACTCTATTTTGCCGCCGGAAAGTCAAGATTTGCTTAGTGTGAGACCTTGGCAGGAGATCCAACCTTTGCTCTCGACCATGATGAGCACAATGGATGTTTCCAACCAGGTGATGCTGGTGGTGTTTGTGCTGGCGATGACCCTTGGCATCATCAATATCATGCTGATGTCGGTGTTTGAACGCACACGAGAGTTCGGTGTGTTAATGGCTGTCGGCATGCAAAAACACAAGATACGCTTGTTGATTGTTTTTGAAACCTTGTTCCTCGGATTAAGCGGTTGTGCGCTTGGGTTGCTCGGGAGTGCAATTATGCTCAAGGTGCTGAGTATTACCGGATTGTCGCTGGCTGGCATGGCAGAAGGGCTAGGGGCTTATGGCGTGGATACCTTGCTTTATCCACGGGTATCGATAGCGGAATATCAAATGATCATTGTCGCGATTTTTGTTGCCAGCTTTATCGCAGCCCTGTATCCCGCACGACAAATTTTGAAGCATCGACCTGTGGATGCCATGGCGGAGAAAAGCTAATGACCATCAAACTACAAAACCTAACTAAGATTTACAACGCCGATGGTGATTACCCTGTGCACGCAGTGCAGTCGGTAGACTTGGAGATTAAGCAGGGTGAATTTGTTGCGATCATGGGACCATCTGGTTCGGGAAAAACGACGTTGCTGAACATGATTGGCGGTATTGATGCCCCAAGCTCTGGCAAGGTGGAAATCGATGGTTGCATGATTTCATCGATGTCAGAAAAAGAACTGATTGCCTATCGTCGCGATAATATAGGCTTCATCTTCCAAGACTATAGTTTGTTACCTGTGTTAACCGCGCTTGAGAATGTGGAATTCGTCATGCAGCTGCAAGGTAAAACCGAGCGAGAGTGTCGTGAACGTGCGACGTCCTTACTTGAGCAAGTGGGATTGGCGGAACAGATGAATAAGGTGCCAGGTAAGATGTCCGGCGGGCAGCAGCAGCGTGTTGCGGTTGCTCGTGCTTTAGCGCCAAAGCCTCGTTTTGTCATGGCGGACGAACCTACTGCCAATCTAGACGCCAAAAGCACCGCGGAGTTGCTCGACATTATGGAGCAACTTAGCGAACAAGAGGGGACGACGTTTATCTTCTCGACCCACGATCCGCGAGTGATAAAACGTGCTCACCGAATTATCGTGTTTGAAGACGGTCGTTTGGCGCGTGATTTCAGCAATATTGATAATCGCGCAGAGAGGTCGCATGCATAGAGCTGTTTCCCATTTGTCTGCGACTTGCACTAAAGCTATCCGATTGAATACTTACTTGCCCAGAACAAAAGTAAATGCAATGTTTATTAAGGCGTTAAGCCTTTCATTGCTTAGTCTTCAGGCTGGTTCTGCCTTGTCTGCTGTTCCCGGATTAGAGCCTCAAAAGTCATGGGATTTGGATGGTTACATCAAATACATGGCAACCTACAGTATTCCTGATGGCACTGATAATACGTTCGATAACCTGATACACAATCGACTTAACTTTGAATACCGTTTTTCCTCTAGCTGGCGTGTGAATGTTGGGCTACGAAATCGAGCACTTTGGGGTGATTCTACCGACTTTCCTAGCTATGCCGATTTGGTTGCGTTGGATTCTGGTTACATGGATTTAAGCAAAAACTGGCATGAAGATGATGTGGTCATTAACAGTCAGCTTGATCGTCTATATCTCACTTGGCAGCAAGATGACTGGGGAGCGCAACTAGGGCGCTTTCGTATCAATTGGTCGATGAATACGATATGGAATCCAAACGATATCTACAATGCGTATTCGATTTACGATTTTGACTATGAAGAGCGGGCAGGCACGGATGCGGTCATGTTGAGCAGAAAATTAGGTTTTGCCGATGGGGTAGATTTGGTGTTTTCACCAGCTCGTCAGTCAGGACAAGACAGTGCCTCACTGCGTTATTTCGCCAATCAATCGGGATGGGATTATCAGTTTATTGCAGGACGAGCTCGGATGGATTACGTACTCGGCGCTGGTTTTGCAACGGATGTGTTTGATGCGGGTTTTCGTGGAGAGCTCACGTGGTTTGATCCCATTGATCCAGAATTTGAGGGTGAGCCGACCAAAAAGACCACGGTTGCCAGTATTGAATCGGATTACAGCTTTGGCGGCAAACGCAGCTGGATGGGGCGTGCAGCGTGGTTATTTATCTCTGAACCTCAAGACGCATCAAGCGCATTGGCGTATTTGAATCTTCCTCTCGATGCAAAAACGTTGAGCTTTACACGAAATACATGGTACGCCGATGTGAGCTTTGACTTAACGCCTTTAAATCGCGTCACACTCTCAAGCAGTTACTACGACGATCATTCCTATTTCCTTGGGATATCGAGTAACTACTCCCTCGCTAATGACTGGCAATTGCTCACGGTAATCCAAAGCTTTAACGGTAGCAGTGGCAGCTTGTTTGGCGCAGTACCTGCGACTTTGTTGTTTGCTAATGTAAAGTACAGTTTTTAAATATATGTTTTAAAAGTGAATTTATTTAACTGTTAGTAAGTGAAACTCTTCTATCAACTCTGATGTAAATACGATACTGAATGTTGCTCCATAAATCCCAACCCGCTCACGCTTTGACAGTTGAGTGCAGGGTTGATATGAAATTAAATGCAATTTCTTGGTAAAGCTAAAAAGCCTTGTCTACACTCAACGTAAAACGAATGTTATTCGTTGGGTGGCATATTAATTGAGCCACGGAGAAAAGTAGCCAAAGAGCTACACCAGTAAAGTTGGCTGATAAGGACGGGGAAATGAACAACGAGTGTTTTGCTAGGTCCCGAGGTGTCACGGATGAGATGCCAATGAAAGAAACGTTTTCTGCAGGTAAAGATCCTTATGCACATTACCTAAAAGACATCGTGGGGATTGATTTACTCTCTCGAGAAGATGAACTGCATTATGCCAAACTCAATCTAGCGGGGGATAAAGAAGCGCGCGAGGTGATGATCGAATCTAATTTGCGTTTAGTGGTGAAGATTGCCAAAAGCTACTTAAAACGTACTGGTAATAACTTCACGCTGCTTGATTTGATTGAAGAAGGTAACATCGGCTTGATCAAAGCCATCGACAAGTATGATCCTGAGCCGGGTTATCGCTTTTCAACTTACGCGGTGTGGTGGATTCGCGAAAACATTGAAGCGGCATTAATGAACAACGGACGCACGGTACGTTTACCTGCTCACGTATGTAAAGAGATAAATAGCCTTGCGTCGAAAAAGCATGATGCGAGCAAAACCATGAGCAAAGACATTTCGATTTCAGAGTTGTCCCATTGTTCAGGCGTAAAAGTAGAGCGTGTTGATGAGTTAGTCGCGTTGAGCGGCTTTATCGATGTTTCAACGACTGTTGACCTTAATCATGCACCATTTGTGCTCGAACAGTGTGAAAGCGAATACACAACAGATCCACAGCAAGATTGCGAAGACCATTGCTTTACTCAAGCACTGGAACACGTCGTTAACACATTGCCTGTGAAGTTGCAGCAAGTGCTCATTCATCGCTTCGGCTTATTTGAACATAACGTGAAAACATTAGCTGAAGTTGGGGACTTACTAAATATCTCTAACGAACGCGTGAGACAAATGCAGAAAGAGGCAGTAGAGCGAATACAGAAACGTCTTCAGTTTGATGGATGGGTTTGATACCGATAAATAGCTTCTAAAAAGCCAGCGTCATTGCTGGCTTTTTTCTATCTGCGTGTTGCTCAGTTGGTCTTTGCTTGTTCTTCGGCAAAAAGCAGTAACTCAAGTTGTGCTTTTGCGGAGGGTTCGAGTGTCCAGACACTCAACATGCGGTTAAGGGCAGCTCGATACACTCTGCTCTTGAGTAAGAAAGCCAGAGTGCTCGTGTAGTTGTTCACCACTTGAGTTTGTGTTGCCACTAACTCCGCTTTGTTTGCGATGTCGATTTGTTCGAGATTGAAATCAGGCAAAAATGCACATTCGTACCACACCTCGACAATCTCGCGGATTTCGAGTTCTTCTTCAGGCACATCAAAGTCCTGCAATGCGTGGTTTTCCGGTATCGCTGATAAATAAACCACATCCAATTTGTCAGCAACAAATGTATACATCTGAATCCTAAATACCTCTAAATCTCGGTCGAATCATCTCTCTGGTTTATATCTTTGTCAATTGTATCTGTCTGATTAAAGAGTTAATTGTGAATAAGCGCCACAGTATTAACTTAAGCTGTTTAAGTATTTGTCTGTTAAGCCAAAATATTTCAAGTTGCCGTCCGGCTCTAATACCAAACTCATGTTCGAAGTGGCGATCAAGCCCGGATCATTGGTAGAGAACACCACGGTTTTGTTTAGCAATTTATCGGTGAACAAGCGGTTAAAGTACTGGGCATTTTCTTGCTCAGCGCCATTAAATGGCTCATCAATGATGATCAGTGATTGTTCACAGCTTCCAAGCCCCAGCGCGAGGCGCAATTTCTGTTGAATACCGTTAGGTAAATTCTTGCATTTATCTACGCTTAGCTGAGTGTCCAATCCTTCTGGCAACCACGCATCGAGTTCGAAAAAGCTCACCATCTGTTGCATCTTTTCTGTAGGGATGAGTCCATTATGCAAGATGAAGTTAGTCTCTAGAGAGCCCTCAAAAATATGCAAATTAAACGGGATGTAGTTAATCGAGGTTCGGTAGCGATAGCTGTTGAACTGTTTGATGTTGTAGCCGTCTACCGACACTGCGCCTTGGTATCTATCTTCTAAACCCGCAAGAATGGAAATTAGCGTGGTTTTGCCGCAACCTGTCGGTCCACAAATCACCACCTTCGCCCCTGGGGCAATTTTAAATCCGAGATTGGTTAAGCCCGTTGCTGCGCCAGTGTAGCGATGGCTCACACCGCTGCCGACAATGCTGCCTTGGAAGAGGCGAATAGGGGGGCTTTTCTCCAACGTTAGCTTGTCGTCATTCATCGCCATAAGGTTGTTGATTTGCGCAGAAGACGCCTTAATCGATTGGAATTTAGATATGGAATTGTAGATACCCATTATCGGACCTAACGCCTTCCAGACTAAAATCACGGTTGCAAGCATGGCGCCGGCGTCAGACGTTCCATCCATTACACCAATAACCGCGGTCACGATACTTGCGGTACCAATCACCTGAATCAAACTGCCACCTGCGGCTTGGACCTTGCTGTTGGTGACGGCTACGTTCTCTGCATCGTTGGTGCTTTGCATGTGTGAAGCGCTGAAGCGAGATTGAATAACGCGCAACAGTGGTAAGCCTTGGATGGTTTTTATGCCGCGAAGAATCTCATTCCATTGGTAAGAAACCATGGCGTTCGCGCGAGAGCTCTTAGACGTGGCTTGTGAATAGATGTAACGAGAATAAACACAGAACACCAACATCAGAATCAAACCCGCCATGACGACCAATGCAGCGGTTCCTGACATGATGGCAATCGCGACAATGAACACGATAACAAACGGCATGTCGAAGTAGCTCAAGGTTGACTCGGCCGTTACCAATCGGCGGAAGGTGTCGATGTCTTTTAAACGCGCCAACTGAGAAGACACGCCAGCGGTGGATGTCATCGCATAAGGGAGCCACAACAGCTTGGATATAACCGCTTGAGAAATGTGCACCGCCAAATCCTTACCTGACGTGGCAATGATGTTGACCCGCATTTTCTTAAAAAAGTATTCCGAGAACCCCACAATCACGGCAAACAACGTGAGCCAATAGAGCGTGGCTTGGGAGCTAGACGTCAAGGCGAAGTTGTACACGCTCATAATAAAGAAGGGTTGGAGCGCGCCCAAGATACTGATGACAAAGCTCAGAATAATCAAGCTTTTGAGTTCATTGTTGTAGCGATAAAACGCGTATTTAATCCAGTTACTGCGGTCTTGAGATTCTGGTGGCGGCTCTCGGAACAAGCGTGAGTATTCGCTGATCGAGACCAACAAACATGGCTTTTTGCAGAGCGGGTATTCAATGGTGTTGTTATTGGTGTAATCAAACAGAATCAGTTTGCCGTCTTTGGTACCTAAGAAAATCGCAGTGAGGTTTTCTATCTCGATAAAACAAGGGTGAGGGTGTCCCTCGATGTGCTCCAGTGTTTTTAATTTGGTGACGTCGCAACGGTAACCAAGGCGTTCAATGGTGGCGATAAAACTGTCGCTGTCTTTTGGTTTAGGGATAAAAGCGTCACTAAGGATAGAAGGTGTGCCTTCCCATTCAAGCGCAATGAGGGTGTAAGCTAAACCACGAATCAAAGGTGACTGATTGTATCGCTCGTCATAGCTGCGAGCCTCAAAGTCCAACAAGCGCTGAGGGACATTATTAAAATCAACCAGAATACTCATTGGTCACCTCCGGTAAGTTTGACGCGTTTGAGGCGATGATTGAGTTTGTCCATCTTATTGCTGACGATGATGAGGATTTTGTCGTTGGCACGATAGGCGGTACTGGTCAAAACCAATCGAGCAAAGTCGTCGTCATAAACACAGTCGATGTCATCGAAGATCAACACACGTTTGTTTGCAAGCAAGGCACGCACCAGCAGCAAGGCATAAGCAACTTGGCGCGAGAATGGGTTGCGTAAATGTCCTTTTAGCTCGGTGTAAAAACCTGCGGGAAGGGCATCAATTTGTGCTTTGATGTTCATGGTTTCGCAAAGCGCAAATGCGGTGTTGTTTAAGCTCGGGCGGAAACAAGTCAAGTTGTCGATGATGGTCCCTTCGACGAACGAGCTGGTTTTGTCGACCATCAGCACGCTATTACGCCAGACGTTGTAGTTGATGTCATCCAGTGGTGTCTCGTTGATTTGGATATCGAGCTTGATGTCGGTGTTTTGCCGCGTAATGCAATTGGCGAGGTGGGTTTTGCCCGCTCCGCTTTTCCCCGTCAGCAAGTAAGCCTGACCGCGTTCAAACTCGATGCGTTGTTTTTCCGAATACTTCACCGAGATGCGCTCGACTTCTGTCGTGTCATTTTGTTGTTCTACAGATGCAGCAAGCTCCAGCAGCTCGGCGATTCGTTGAATATGAAGCTTGTTCAACTCCCAGCGGCTCACCGTGCGCATCACTTGCTGGTATGGGGCGAAGTAGCGGTTGGTAAGCATGATGATGGCTGCCATGATGCCTTGGCTCGATTGCATGTTGATAACGGCAGTTGCCAAAACTACCACCACACAAGCGATGGAGAGCTGTTGTATGAGCGACAAGATAAGGCTGAAGTTTGATTCGATCTGCTCGTATTTGATGTTCTCGACTTCACGCTCTTCCACCATTTGTGTCATCAAGCTCTCAACGCGATATTCCATATTGCGCGCTTTGATATCGAGTGGGCTAGAGATGATCTCGATGATTTTTGAGGTGGTTAAGCCCTCGATGTCGGATTTGTTTTCTAGGCTGTTGATTTTTTGCTTAGACAGGCTCAGTGCGAACACCGCCAAAATGATGGAGGCGAGCAAGATAGTCACTCCCGCCCAAATGTTGATCAGACCGATAATCAAAATGGTCAGTATGCTGACGGCAAGGTTGATCAATGCCCGTACAGATTCTCCGCCAAAGAAGGATTTAATCTCTGGAATGGTGGCAATACGCTCTAAGTATTCACCGGGTTCTAGGCGACGAAACTTCGATATCTCAGCCAAACAGATGGATTGAAACACCTTGTTGGTTAGGTTGGTTTCAAACTGCTTCATGATCACCGACGAAATCTTCTCTTCCTGATTTTTTAAGTGATAGTCGAGGAAGATGGTGATCAAGATAATGGCAAACAGAAGAAACAGTGTGTCTTTGGCTTGGTTAGGTAAAACTCGGTCAAAGATAATCAGAATCGAAAAGGGCAGTACCAAACCAAACAGCGTTGAGATGACCGTTGAGAAAGTCAGGTAACACTTGTCAGCAAAGTTAATCTTCTGGGAAAAATGCTCAGTTTGCATTGCGACCTCCTTTCTTAATCGATGGTTTGGAGAGAAGGTGTTTTGGAACTAAGTCTTGATTGCTTCTGCCTTCGATATCGCTCATCAATTGCATGATGCTTTCGATGGATTGCACCGACAACATACCTTTGATTTGCTCAAGATTGATCGATTCAATGATGTAGTCATAACGCGCGCTCTCGTAATCACGTAGCGCGCTAAACAGTTTACTTTCTGCTGCCAGTAAGTCGGTAATGGTTCGCGTACCAAGCTGGTAAGCGCGTTGAATGCCTCTATAGGAAGCGTAGTTGGCTCGGATAATATTCTCGTAGCTGCTAATCGCTCGGGAGAAGTCATTAATGTTGAGTACCGAGGTGTTAACGCTATTGCGCGTCGTGAACAACGAATCTTGGTACAGTAGCTCCGTTCGCTCGATGGCAGTCGACGATTTTTGATAACCGTAGTAATCCGAACCGCCGGAGAAAATCGGCACATTCAAGTTCAAACCGACGCTGGTGGAGTTACTGTCCCCTGTTGCGGTTGGGTCGGTTCGGTCATAGTTGTTCGCATCGTCATAACGGTAACTGGCAGAGAGCGATACAGTCGGCACAAAGTTTGAACCGCTTTCTTTCAAGCCTCTTCGGCTGCGTTCTACGGTTTTCTTCGCAACCAATAAATCGTTATTGAGCTTCAAAGCTTGTTCAAGAATCGCACGTTGTTCGGACTCGCTGATTTCTGCCAAGGGCACGCTTTCGTAGATGTCCTGCGATGGGGTGACCGGGTATTGAACTTGAATCTCTAAACCATTCAAAATCACACGTCGGTCTTTCTCTAAGGTTCTTAAGCGATTGGCAATGCCTTCTTTCTGAGCAATCACCTCATACAACTCGCTCGCCGCAGTGTTGCCAAGCTCCACGTTGCGACGCATTTGGCGCTCACGTGTTTCAGAAGATTTAAGCTCGACTTTGGTGGCTTTGATTTGCGCGTTGTTTTTCAGGTACTCGAAATATTGCGTCGCGATTTCAGAAATGGTGCTCTGGATTTTGTTCTCGTGTTTGATTTCTTCAATGTTGAAATCAAGTTTCGCGGTGCCGTATTTGAAGATGTCGTCAAGGTTAAACACTGATTGAGATAAAGACACGCTGTAGCTGTTTGAGTTGTAGCTAGAACGCGTATCCGGTGTTCCCGTTAATATGGTCTCGTTTTCATTCCATGTGGTATCAGCAGCACCGTTTAAAGAGGGTAGGAACTTAGAGCGGCTAATGTCGATGTTGTATTCGTTTTCTTCCACGCCTTTGTCACTAGCGCGCAGAGATAAGTTGTTTTCCAAGCCGAGTTTGACCGCCTCAAGCAAGGTGGTCGCCATTGCCGAAGGAGCATTGCTCAATGTAAGCGCTGCCAAGACGCAGCTAGTTAAGTTTCTGTACCGCCACATACTTGTTGATCACCTTGATGATTTCGTCGTTTTTATAAGGTTTGCTGATCACGTAATCCATTCCAGCTTCGATACAAGCTTGGTGTTCATTACTGCTGGTCAATGCTGTCGCACCTATGATAGTGCAAGGGTTTTGTCCGCTTTCTTGTTCGTATTGTCGAATGCGTTTGGTTGCTTCAATACCGCCCATGCCTGGCATGATGCAGTCCATAAAAATGATATCCGAGCGCTGGTTCATGAAGTGCTGAACGGCGTCTGCGCCATCGCCAACGGTATCGGCTTCGTATTCTTGCTTGCTCAAAATACGTTTGAGTAGAATCTGTTGAACACGGTCATCTTCCACAATCAGGAATGAGCTGTTCTCCATCTGATCTTCTGAGGCTTCCGCTTCCATGATTGCCAATAGGTTAGGGATGAACTCATACGGAATCGCAGGGGAGTTCAGAATCTTGTCGACAAAGGTATGGCTCTCTTGTGCTTGCTGAGTGCTAGTGACTGAGAGCAACAACTTGGTGTTCGGGTGATTGCGCAGTTGCGATTTCACCGTTTTGCTCAGTGAGGGCAGCTTGTTTGGCTCGAACGTGTCAGTCAGCATGATGGCGTCGTATTCGCCAAAGGTTTTTGCAGCAGAGAAGAGCTCATTCGGCGTTCGAATTGGCGTGATCTCTAAGCCCAAGTTGACCAACATTTTGTTCATTACATCAATGCGCAGCTGAGAGTTGGCACATAGCAACAAACGTTTATTGTCGAAGCGAGTTTTCTCGGTGTGGAAGCTTTTGGCTTTCAAATCGAGCTGAATTTGAAAACGTTCCTGGTTGCCCGATTGATACCAATGGCTCTCGTAATAGCCATAATCTTTCAACACGCTTTTCGCCAAATCGTCTTTGGTTGCGGTGTGCTGTTTATGGTCGCTCCAGTGTAGGGTATTGAGCTTGGCAAACGGCACATCCAGTGTGGTTAAGAAGTTTAGATTGATGGTCAAGCGGGTGTTTTCAATGTCTGACGCTGCGCCTGACTCAATGGTGACAAACAGTTTCTTATCGGCTTTGAGTTGGATGGCATTCGATAGCTGTAGGAACAACACCCAGAATAAGCTGGTGGATTGCCCTTCAACACGGTTTGGTAGGTTATCCGAGATAAAGCAGTCTAGCTCACCTTCATTTCGCTGCACTTTGGAACTGATGTGAATCATCAATTCAGACAGCACATTAAGCAGTGAAAACTCTTTCGATTTGCTCTCAGTTCCTTGTGAAATGAGTCGGTTGTAGTTCTCTGCCAATTCAGACAGGGTATTGGCAGCCGAGGTTATATCTTGCGCCATCAACACGCCGCTCTCATCGGTCTCTTGTACGAGATATTGCACTCCACCGTTAATGGTGTTGGTGATGCCACGAATCTCGTAACCAATCAGAGCATAGAGCTGTTTGTAGAGATCGTTATTGCGTTTTTGCTCTTCGAGTTTGCTGAAAATCAGTTTTAGGTGAGAGTAGATCTGACGCTGCTTCGGATTGATGCTCACTTCGTTCAGCAACTCTTCCAGCCTTTGTAAATCCAGTTGTTTGAGCTCTTGATAAAGCCCATCGAACTCTTGGTCAATGTCTCGCTCATTCGAACTGGATTTTTTCAGTTTTAGGATTGCCACTAAATTCGATAGAACGGCGATACCAACCAGCACGACAACAACCATAAACAACCATATGAAGAACTCGTTTTTCTCCATCATTAGGTCGCTCGCATGGTTGTTAAACATAGTGCGATAGTTGTCATCCATTTGTAGGTAGTTATTGGTGAGCGAGAGATACAGTGCCAACACATCGTCACGTGTTTTTGAGCTGTCCGAGAAGCGATTAATCGCCAATTCAAGTTGCGTATATTCGGTCGCGCCCACCAAGCTAAACTCGGTTTTGTTGAGTGACGCGAGAGATTTAAACTGGTCAATTTCGTTCTTCAGAACCTCAAAATCGAGCTCTGTTGTACTGCAATAACGTGCGGCTAAACAGCGTTGAAGCGTTTGGATATCAAGTTCGATGGTTTGGTTGAGTTGTTGAGCTTGAACCAATAGAGGCGCGTTTTGCACTTGCTCCACTGAATCCACTTTTTCCCAAGAAACATACAAATAAAAGGCGAGGGCAGCCAGCACCAAGCTGAAAGCAATACTTAGGCGCATAACAGGAACGGAGATATTGTAGGAAGGTTTGTTACTCATCCATTACCTCTCATCGAACGCGTCTTCGATAGCCGACATAACCGGCTTCGCAGCGTATTCGATAACCCGACGTGACCCTGTTTTCACGTCGGCGGTAAACTCCATGTAAGGGGACAGTCTGTATTGTGTGCCTCCACGTTCTAGATAGTTTTGGCTGATTTGGATTTCAGCGAGGTAGAATTCTGCGTCCTCTTCTTCATAAGACGAACGGCTGATCGACGCGATTCGACCTTCCAAAAATCCGTATTTGGCAAAGTTGTAGGTGTCCATCTTCACTTTGACTGCCTGTCCGATTTCAACAAAGCCCATGTCTTTACGTGGAATCTTCGCTTCGCCATGAAGGGAGTTATTAATCGGCGCAATGTCCGCGATACTTTCCCCCGGCGGTATCACGGCAGAGCGGAAGTTGAAGTGCACTTTATCCACCACGCCATCAATAGGAGCGTAGACCACGAGGCGATCCACTTTGTCAGAGTGTTGAGGACGAAGAATGCGTTTTAGCTTAAGATCTTTCTTCGCTTGAATGATTTGCGCTTGGTATTCGGAGTTGCGATTTTCTACCAAGTCACGGTACTGTTTCTCTAGCTTGTCGAGTTGGAAACGTTCATTCATGACCGACTCATCGAGGTTTTCAATCTCACGTACCATGTTTGACTCTTGAACCTGCATATTCAGAACATCGACATAAGACGCCATTTCTTCTTTGTACAAGGTGTTCTTGATATTGAGCTGCTTGCGAATCAAAGAAAGCTGGTTCTCGGAGCTTTTGCGGCGCTTAAGCATAGAATCAATCAACGAGTTCTTGTGATTGATGTCGTGGGTGATCAACTCTTCATTCGAGCGGTTTTTGGAAAACTCTTGCTGCCAGGTATTCATATTTACCTGAACCAATTCTGGGTATTTTTCGATGTAGGCAGAGAAATCGGGCTCCACCATATCGCGCAAGCTTTCATAACGGAGTTTGTCTAACTCGAGCTGAATGATTTCTGTGTTTACCGTATCGAGTTGAGTGTTTCTATCCAAAGAGCGAATGCGCGCAATGGGTTGACCTTCGTATACCACTTCGCCTTTGCGCACTAACATTTCTTCGAGAATACCGCCTTCAAGGTGTTGCACTTTTTCTACGTCAGATTCCAGCAATAGCTCACCGCGCACCGACACCACAATGTCGATACGAGCTTGAGACGCCACGGCGATCGCCACCATTGAAAGCAAAAAGATAACCAGCAATGTTTTGTGTACGCTGGTCATTGCACTGGCTAGCACGATCGTATCGTCTGCAGTCACCTTCGAAGACTCGTTGTTGGAAACGAGTGCCTTTCTGAGGTGGTGTTCGATCTGCTTGTTACTCATGATCCACCTCGGTTATTCATCATCAGTGTTGTCATCGATAGAGTTTTCGATATCTAACAGCTGGCTTATTTGTTTGTTCACGTTATTGAGCTCAGTTTTGATGTCCTCAATCAATTCATTAGGTGCGGGAAAGTGGTGCTTACTCAAATGTTCCAGCTTTGCCATTTTGGGTGGTAAATCATCATCACAAAGCAATACGAGAATGGTTTTCAGCTTTTTTGAGTAGCCGCTCAGTTCTTCAAAACGGTTTTGTTTATGCAGCATTTCGATGTTGATCGCCGCGCTGCTGAAATCCTTGTAAAAATCTCCCAATAGCAATTGCAGCCCTTTGTGGCTGTTGTCGACTGAACGCAACAGATTCGTCATGTTTATCATTGTTCCACCGCCCTAATTGCTTTAATGACAATAACTAAGGATCTTTAAATTGCGTTTTCAAATTTTTTTTACCTCTTTCTGGTTAAACAACATGAGTATGAAAAAAGTTTGATAAAAAAGTTGGTTTTCCAGAATGGTGTCCTTTACTGCCTCTAAACACGATCAGTTAGCTAATGGCAACGGAGGCTGTAATGGCAGGTGACAACAACCAAAATAACCAAAACAAAGACCTAAATGACGCGGTAGAACAAACGGAAACCAATGACGCGGGTACGCCCTCCCAGCAGCAGAATCAGCAAAATCAACAGAATACGATTGCTTCGACCGTAGCGACGGGGGCTGAAAATACCGATGCAGCAGACGAAGCCAATCAGGCGATGGAAGACAACCCAAGTGGTGCCGGAGCAGAGGAAGAAGCCTCTGCGTCCGGTGGTGCGGTACAAGAAGACTCGCCAGAGAGTAGCGGTGGTTCGGATGCCGCTCAATCGAACGTGGTAGACAGCGTGGCATCAGATGGTGGGTCTGGTGAAGAAGCGTCTGGCAGCGGCGGTGCGGCTTCCGGTGCGGGTGCACAAGCTGTTGGTGGCGGTGATGCCTCTGGCTCTGAAGGTGGTTCGGACGCAGAAGGCAATGAGGCACAAGGACAAGCTGTACAAACTTCGGCTGCGCCAAGTGCCTCTTCATCCGATTCTGAAGGTTCACAAGGTGGTGATAACCTAGATTCAGAAACCACAGAAGAAACCTTTGCGGTGGACGTTCAAGACACCAGTGAAGAGACCACGACGCAAGTAGAAGATGATTTCGACTCTGAAACCACGAGCGAAACGTTCCAAATTAAAGTCGAAGGTGAAAACGATGCGCCAGAGGTAGAACAAGATCTGGCTTACATCATGGATGAAGACGGCACGATTACCTTCACGCAAGAACAATTACTCGAATACGCAAGTGATGTTGATGGCGACGACCTTGTTGCGTCTAACGTCCAAGTAGGTGCGAATGCATCGGTTCAAGACAATGGTGACGGCACGTTCACCGTGGTTCCGGACGCTGATTTCAATGGTGAACTCGACTTAACGTTTGATATCAGTGATGGTCAAGAAACCGTTTCAAGCTCTATCGATTTAACCGTTCGTCCAATCAATGACGCACCAGTGCCTGAAGATAAAACCTTTGAGGTGGAAGAGGACGGAACTCTGATCTTCACCGATGCTGACCTGCTTGCTGGCGCAACGGATATTGAAGGCGACAACCTAACAGTTGAAGGCGTGAGCTACGATGGTGGCGACGGCATCCTGACCGACAACGGCAATGGGACTTACACTTTTGCGCCAAATGAAAACTTCAACGGCGATGTGAACTTCAGCTTTGATGTGTCCGACGGCACAGATACGGTTTCTGCCAACATTGATGTCAGTGTTACGCCTGTCGATGACGCACCAGTATCTGGCAATCTTGCTTACTCGGTGGATGAAGATGGCTCGATTCGTTTGAGCCAAGAGCAGTTGTTGTCGCAAGCTTCTGATGTGGAAGGCGACGCACTGACGGCATCAAATCTTTCGGTAGATGGCAATGCGACGGTGACTCAAAATGACGATGGTAGCTTCACCATCACGCCGGACGCAGATTTTAATGGTGATATCGACATCAGCTTCGATATCTCAGATGGCACGAACACCGTTCAAGCAACCGCTGATCTAACCGTTAACCCAATTAACGATTTGCCGGTTCCTCAAGACCAGCAGTTCAGCGTGGAAGAAGATGGCACGCTGATCTTTACGGACGCTGACCTGCTTACTGGCGCAACGGATATTGAAGGCGATAACCTAACGGTTGAGGGCGTAAGCTACGACGGTGGTGACGGCATCCTGACCGACAACGGTAATGGGACTTACACTTTTGCACCAAATGAAAACTTCAATGGTGATGTGAACTTCAGCTTTGATGTATCCGATGGCACAGATACGGTTTCTGCCAACATTGATGTAAGCGTCACACCAGTCGATGATGCGCCAGTGTCTGGCAATCTTGCTTACTCGGTGGACGAAGATGGCTCGATTCGTTTGAGCCAAGAGCAGTTGTTGTCGCAAGCTTCCGATGTGGAAGGCGATGCACTGACGGCTTCTAACCTTTCGGTAGATGGCAACGCGACGGTGACTCAAAATGACGATGGTAGCTTCACCATCACGCCGGACGCAGATTTCAACGGTGATATCGACATCAGCTTCGATATCTCAGATGGCACGAACACCGTGCAAGCAACCGCTGACCTAACCGTTAATCCAATCAACGATCTGCCTGTGCCTCAAGACCAACAATTCAGTGTGGAAGAGGACGGCACACTGCAATTTACTGATGCGGATCTGCTTGCAGGTGCTACCGACATTGAAGGCGATGACCTTTCTGTAACGGGAATCAGCTATGAAGGCACCGACGGCGTTCTAACTGACAATGGCGATGGCACGTATAGCTTTGCGCCAAATGAGAACTTCAATGGCGATGTAAACTTCAGCTTCGACGTATCTGATGGCACAGATACGGTTTCAGCGAATGTAGATGTGAGCGTCACGCCGGTGAATGATCCTCCGGTCGCTGGTTCAACGTCTTACACAGTTCACGAAGACAACTCTATTACCATTTCTGACGCGCAACTGTTGGCAAACTCTTCGGATTTAGAAGGGGATGTCTCGATTGATAGCGTGAGCTACTCTGGCAGCGATGGTGTGTTGCAAATCAATGGTGACGGTACGTACACCTTCTCTCCAAATGAAAACTTTAATGGTGAAGTGACGCTTGATGTCGTCGTCGCTGATGATGAAGGCGCAACGGATGCCACCACCGCTGGTATTACGGTGCTGGAAGTGAACGATCCACCAGTCGCTGGACCAACTTCTTACACTATTGATGAAGATTCAGTTCTGACGTTTAGTGAGTCGCAAGTGCTGTTGAATGCCTCTGATGTGGAAGGTGATGTAGAGCTTGTTGGCATTAGTTACGATGGTCCGGATGGCATTTTCACCGTTAACGATGATGGCACGTGCAGCTTCGCGCCAAACGAGAACTTTAACGGGCAAGTTCAACTTGATGTGACCATTCGAGATGAAGATGGAGCAGAAGTTGATACCGTCATCAATGTGAATGTATTGCCAATCAATGATGCGCCAGTATCGGGTGATTTGGCTTACAGCGTTGATGAAGACGGTGCGATTACACTCAGTCAAGAGCAGCTTCTTTCTCAAGCGTCTGATATTGAGGGCGATGACCTGACTGCTAGCGATTTGACTGTCGATGGAAACGCAACCGTTACAGCGAACGATGATGGCAGCTTCACGATTACACCAGATGCGGACTTTAATGGTGACATTGATATCCAATTCAACATTACGGACGGTACAGACACTATCCAAGCAAAGGCGGATCTAACGGTTAATCCGGTTAACGATCTTCCTGTTCCTCAAGACCAGCAGTTCAGTGTTGAAGAAGATGGCACGCTTCAGTTTACCGATGCAGACTTGCTTGCCGGCGCGACCGACATCGATGGCGATAACTTAACGGTTGATGGCATTAGCTACACAGGCAGCGATGGTGTGCTAACTGACCACGGTGATGGTACTTACACCTTTGCACCAAACGAAAACTTCAACGGTGATGTCAGCTTTAGCTTTGGTGTTTCTGACGGTACTGAAACCGTACCTGCAAATGTGGACGTGAGCGTCACTCCAGTGAACGATCCTCCGGTTGCGGGTTCAACGTCTTACACGGTTGATGAAGATAATGCGATTACGATTTCCGACGAGCAGCTTCTGGCTAACTCTTCGGATGTGGAAGGCGCGGTGTCCATCGATAGCGTGACCTATTCAGGCACCGATGGCGTATTCCAAGACAACGGTGACGGTACTTACACCTTCATGCCGAATGAGAACTTCAGTGGTGATATCAGCCTTGATGTGATTGTGGCGGATGAGCAAGGTGCGATTGACGAAACGACCGCAGGCATTACTGTCATTGAAGTGAATGACCCTCCAGTTGCCGGTCCAACGTCTTACACGGTTGACGAAGATTCAGTACTGACATTTAGTGAGTCACAAATTCTTGCCAACGCATCTGATATCGAGGGTGATGTAGAGCTTGTTGGCATCAGCTATGAAGGCTCGGATGGTATCTTTACCGTCAATGGCGATGGTACTTGTAGCTTTGCGCCAAACGAGAACTTCAATGGTCAAGTTCAGTTGGATGTGACCATTCAAGATGAGAATGGGGCAACCGTTGATACGCACATCAATGTCGACGTATTGCCAATCAACGATCCACCAGTATCGGGTGATTTGGCTTACACCATCAACGAAGACAGCTCAATTACGCTAAGCCAAGAGCAGTTGCTTGCCAAAGCGGGCGATATTGATAGCGAGAACCTTGAAGCCATCAATCTATCGACAGATGACAACGCGACAATTCAATACAACGATGATGGCAGTTACACCATCACACCGGATGAAAACTACAACGGCGATCTAGACCTGACCTTCGATATCATTGATAACGATGGTGGCTCGGTACAAGTTGGTCTGGATATTACGGTTAATCCTGTGAATGACTTGCCACAAGCGCAAGATCAACAGTTCACGGTAGAAGAAGATGGCACCTTGCTGTTCACGGATGCAGACCTATTGGAAGGCGCATCGGATATTGATGGCGATGATCTGTCTATCGAAAACGTACTCTACACAGGTGCGGATGGTGTGCTTACCGACAATGGCGATGGCACATACAGCTTCGCGCCGAATGAAAACTTCAACGGTGATGTTCAGTTCACATTCGATGTGTCTGACGGCACAGGTTCAACACCAGCATTCATTGATGTCAGCGTGACACCAGTGAACGATCCACCGGTTGCAGGTTCAACGTCGTACACGGTTCAAGAAGACGGTCAAGTCACCATTAGTGACGAGCAGTTGTTAGCCAACTCTTCTGATGTGGAAGGCGATGTAGCCTTGGCGAATGTTAGCTACTCCGGTAACGACGGTAGCTTCGTGGACAATGGCGACGGCACATATACCTTTACGCCAAATGAGAACTTTGACGGTAACATTTCGCTCGACGTTACGGTCATCGACCAAGATGGTGCAACAGATACGACAACCGCAGGCATCGATGTTATCGCGGTGAACGACGCACCTGAAACGTCAGGCATTCAAGCTGAAGTGGATGAAGATAACGCCATCACCATCACGCAAGAACAATTGCTTGCGAATGCGACAGACATTGAAGGTGATGACCTTGTTGCTAGCAATCTACAAACCAATGACCCAGATGCGACGATCGTAGCCAACGACGATGGTTCGTTCACCATTACGCATACGGAAAACTTTAACGGTGAGTTGGACTTCACTTATAACATCAGCGATGGCGAAAATGATGTTCTTACCACGCTGGATCTGACCGTTAATCCTGTCAACGATGCGCCAGAAGCGGGCGACGAGATCTTTATTCAAGCGGAAGAAGACCAAACAGTGGGTGTTTCTCTGCGTGAAGAGCCTGCGTTACGTCTCGATCAAGCCCCTGAAAACGGCATCATTGAAGCCAATCTAAATGACGAATGGGTACAGCTAGAAGTCGGGCAGGAGGTGCCTGCAGATACGGAAGTGCGCTTCATTCCAAACGATGACGCATTGGCAAACGGTACACATACGAGTCAAATTGGTACCTTTGATGACAATGCGAGCCTTGATGATTGGGGTACGGCTGTTGACCCTTACACACGTGAGTTTGTCGATGGCGATTTGAAAGTTACTGTTCAAAGTAATGATGACCCACTCGGTGCGTGGAATGGTAAAACACACATCGGTCACGGTATTGGCGATACTGACCGCCAAGGCTTGAGTGGTGATGAAAAACTGACTGTGACCGTTGAAGGTCAAGACATCAACGAAATCAGCTTCCACCTAGATGGTCTAGGCGGCTGGTTTATGGAAGAGTCTCGCCACTTTACCGAAGTCGAAATTCGTGCATTCAACTCCGATGGTGACTTGATCGACTCGATGACTTACCACAAAGAAGATCGTGGTAGCTATGAGACGGATTACACCCTAACGGTGAACGAGCCAGTGTCTTACTTTGAGCTAGGAACAATTCAAGGTAACGGTACTTACGTGGTTCAAAACATGACGGTATCGCAAACTTGTCATGATGAAGCGGTGTTCACATCTATTGGCGTGGACGGCACGGAAATCACGGAGACGGTAGAACTGAATATCCGAGAAGGTGACAGTGAAATCGAACTGACCGCTGACTTGCCAAATGTGACCATCGATACCGAAGGTTCTACGCAGTTTGCCTCTGTGGTAATTACAGAAGAGCAGCTTTTAGCGCAAGCGAGTGATATCGATAGTGATGTCCTTGATATTCAAAACCTAGAGCTGGTGGGGGATAACGCGGAGCACGCTACGTTAACCGACAACGGCGATGGTACATGGACAGTCACACCGGATGAGAACTTCTATGGTGAGATTGAGCTTGGTTACCAAGTTACGGATGGTGAGCTAACCGACGACAACATCATCAACATCAACTTCGAAGCAGTAAACGATGCGCCAATCGTTTCTGGTCCGATTGTGTTGTCGACTGATGAGGATGTGGGCATTACGTTTAGCGCGGACGATCTGCTTGCGAATGCAAGTGATGTGGAAGGCGATGCGCTGTCTATCTCTGATATCTCTTACAGCGGTGATAACGGTGAGCTTGTCGACAATGGCGACGGCACTTACACCTTTATGCCGAATGAAAACTTCAATGGTGAAGTCGACATCGATTACAAAGTCTTTGATGGCACCGATGAAGTCGATACCCATCTAGATCTGACCGTTATTCCAGTCAACGATGTGCCAGTTCCTGGTGCGCCGCTGCATACTCAAATGCTAGAAAACGGCACCATCATCATCGAAGCAAAAGACCTGTTATCAGGTGCGACTGATGTGGATGGCGACATTCTGCATATCGAGAATCTGCTGCTTGTTGACCAGTCACAAGGTACGTTGACAGACAACGGCGACAACACCTTTACCTTCGAGCCAACTTCGAACTTCTACGGTGAAGTGAACTTGACCTTCGACATCAGCGATGGTCAAGCAAGTGCACCAAGCACTGCGAAGATCGATGTTGAGATCGTCAACGAAGGTCCAGAGGTCAGCGGTCCTGTTGATGCGGTCGTCGATGAAGATGGCTCAATTACCATCACTCAAGAAGACTTGTTGGCGAACGCGACGGACGTGGATGGTGACAACCTTGAAGCGGTGAACCTGTCGACCAACGATCCTAATGCAACCATCGTTGAGAACGCTGATGGTAGCTTCACGATTACACCGAGCGAAAACTTCTTTGGTGAAATCGAATTTACTTATGACGTAACTGACGCGATCGAAACCGTCGCCGCGGATCTAAACCTCACCGTTAACCCAGTGAACGACCTGCCAGATGTGCCTGATTTGTCCTTCACCACAGAAGACGGCGAAGCTATCACGATTACTGAAGCAGAGCTGCTGGCTCAAGCAACGGACATCGAAGGCGATGACTTATCTGTTGTGAACGTGACGAGCTTAAGCGATACGGTTCAAGTAACAGACAATGGCGATGGCACTTACACGTTAACGCCAGAGCAAGGCTTCTTTGGTAATGTTGACCTCACGTTTGATGTGAGCGATGGCACCGATGTGGTGGCGGCAAACATCGACTTGAAAGTTGAGTTCGTCAACGATGCACCAGAAGCAGCGCCAATCGTGGCAGACGTGGACGAGGATGGCTCTATCCTCGTGACACAAGAAATGCTGCTTGAAAACGCCAGCGATCAAGATGGTGATGACCTATACGCAACGGCACTAGAAACCAATGATCCGAATGCCTCTATCGTGGACAACGGCGACGGCACCTTTACCGTTACGCCTTCACAGCACTTCAACGGAGACATCGAGTTTACTTATGAAGTGAGCGACGGTGAATTGAGTGTTCCCAATGAAATGACATTGACGGTGAACCCAGTCAATGACATTCCAATTGTTGCGCCTGGCATGTACCACATTGAAGAGGATGGTAGCATCCTGTTCACGCAAGAAGATCTTCTAAGTGGCGCGATTGATATTGATGGTGATGACCTCACTGTTACCAGCATTAACTACTCGGGTGATGAAGGTACTGTAACGGACAACGGCGACGGTACATTTAGCTTCGTTCCAGAAGAGCACTTCAGTGGTGACTTGCAGTTCAGCTTTACGGTTTCTGACGGTACAGATGAAGTTGAGCAGGACATTAATGTCCACATCGAAGCCGTGGCAGATGCGCCAGACCTAGTCATCACTGATGGCGACGGTCGAAACGTGGATGACCAAGCGATCTTGGTTGAGCCAGGCGGTATTGTTGAAGTGAACATCGCCGCAGCATTGGTTGACCAAGACTTGTCAGAAACGCTGACTGTGACCGTGGATGGTGTTCCAGAAGGTTCGGTGATCAGCTACGACAACGAAGGGGTACTTAACGATCAAGACAACGGTATCACCAGTTTCAACGATACTGAAATCACGGTTACGTTTGAAGGTGAAACCGCGGGTTACCAAAACACAGCGGGTTACTACAAAGTCGATGAAGATGGCAACATCACTGGCGTTGAAGTGGTGTACGAAAACGCTTCTCAAGTTGGCGGTGGCGGTGACCTCGTACCGGGACAAGATCAGTTCAGCTTCCAAATCTCGGAAGGGGAAAGCTTCAACCTATTCTTGATTCCTAACGGTCATAACTTCAATGACTTTGCATCCATGCAAGATGGTCAGTACGAGTTCCGTGCAGCAGATGGCTCTCCTGCGAACATGGATACAGTTGACCCGCAACTCGTGTTTGTTGGCTCTGATGGTTCTGAAACCGTGATTCAAAGTCAATTCGGTGATGCAGTCTTCCATGGTGGTTCAAGCTCAGAGCTCAACCAAGATGGTATTGAACATACCCGAACTACTGTGAACGAAGACGGTGAACTGGTTTACGGCTTTGAAGACCTCTACGGTGGCGGCGATGCCGATTACACCGACTTCAACTTCACCATTGATGTCGGTGAAGTGAACAGCCAGATCTACAGCGGTGAAGTGACAGTCGGTCCAGATGGTTCTGTAACGCTTCCAACCACAGCAATTGAACAAGAGCTACAGATTCAATTGCCAGAAGACTTTAACCAACAGCTAGAAATCAATGTAACGGCAACGGCAACAGAGCTATCAAATAATGATTCTGAAACCGTTTCTCAAACCATCTACGTCAATGCAACAGGTGCCCACATTGAACATGCGCCTGAAGCATTGCCTGTTTCAGCGATGGTTGAAGAAGATGGTTCAATTCTAATTACGCAAGAAGATTTACTCGCTAATGCGCGTGACTTGGATGGAGACCAACTGACAGCGCTGAATTTGGCTACGGATGATGAAAACATCACCATCACAGACAATGGCGACGGTACTTACACCTTAACGCCAGATGCGGACTTTAATGGTGATATTACCTTTACGTTCGATGTGTCTGACGGCGATGATGTTGTCTCAACCAACCTTGAGTTATTGGTGTCACCAGTTAACGATACGCCTGAACCACAAGATCAAGCGTTCACCGTTGGTGAAGATGGTGTGCTGACCTTTACCGATGCGGACCTGCTAACAGGTGCTACCGACATTGAAGGGGATGATCTATCTGTTGAGGGCGTCACTTACACAGGCGCAGACGGTGTTCTTACTGACAATGGTGATGGCACCTACAGCTTCGCACCAAACGAGAACTTCAATGGCGACGTGAACTTCACTTTCGATGTTTCCGATGGCACGGATACCGTGACGGCAAATATCGATGTAACAGTGACGCCAGAGAACGATCCACCGGTTGCAGGCAGCACGGCTTACACCGTTCATGAAGACAATTCGATTACCATCAGTGACGAACAGCTATTAGCGAACTCATCGGATATTGAAGGCGATGTGTTGATTGATAGCGTGAGCTACAGCGGTAACGATGGTGTGTTAGAAATCAACGGTGATGGTACTTACACCTTCTCACCAAACGAGAACTTCAGCGGCGAGGTGAGCTTAGATGTTGTCGTTGTCGATGAAGAGGGTGCAACGGATTCTACCACTGCTGGCATTACTGTGATTGAGGTTAATGACCCACCAATCGCAGGTCCTACTGCATACACTATCGATGAAGACCAAGTTCTGACCTTTAGTGAGTCGCAAGTGCTACTGAATGCTTCGGATGTTGAAGGGGATGTCGAGCTAGTAGGCATCAGCTACGACGGTCCAGATGGCATCTTCTCAGTAAATGGCGATGGTACTTGTAGCTTTGCACCGAATGAAAACTTCAACGGTCAAGTGCAGTTGGATGTAACCATTCGCGATGAAGACGGCGCAGAGGTCGATACTTACATCACGGTCGATGTCTTACCAATCAATGATGCACCAGTATCAGGTAACTTGGCTTACAGCGTCGACGAAGACAACTCAATCACGCTAAGCCAAGAGCAGCTTCTTGCTCAAGCATCGGATGTAGAAGGTGATGCGCTGAGTGCGTCTAACCTAGTGGTTGACGGTGATGCAACGGTTACGGCAAACGACGATGGTAGCTTCACTATCACGCCAGATGCGAACTTCAATGGCGACATTGACATCACGTTCGATATCAACGACGGCAGCGACACTATTGTTGCAACGGCGGACCTAACGGTTAACCCAGTTAATGACTTACCGCAGCCAGAAGATCAAGCGTTCACCATTGGTGAAGATGGCGTGTTGACCTTCACTGATCAAGACCTGCTTGATGGTGCAACGGACATTGATGGCGATGACTTATCTGTTGAAGGCGTCACTTACACAGGTGCGGACGGTGTCCTAACTGACAATGGTGATGGCACATACAGCTTCGCTCCAAACGAAAACTTCAATGGCGACGTGAACTTCACCTTCGATGTTTCTGATGGCACGGATACTGTGACCGCGAATATCGATGTGACAGTCACTCCAGAGAACGATCCACCGGTGGCAGGCAGCACCTCTTACACAGTGCATGAAGACAATTCGATCACCATCAGTGACGAGCAGTTATTGGCAAATTCATCAGACGTCGAAGGAGATGTCGCGATTGATAGCGTCAGCTACAGCGGCACAGATGGTGTGTTCCAAGACAATGGTGACGGTACGTACACCTTCTCGCCAAACGAGAACTTCAATGGCGAAGTGAGCCTTGATGTTGTCGTGGTAGATGAAGATGGTGCGACGGATTCAACTACCGCAGGTATTACAGTACTTGAGGTGAACGATCCACCAATTGCAGGTGCGACTAGCTACTCAGTGAACGAAGACGAAGTTATCACCATTAGCTCTGAACAGCTGTTGGCGAACGCTTCTGACGTTGAAGGTGAAGTTGCGATTGATAGCGTGAGCTACAGCGGTTCCGACGGTATCTTTACCGATAACGGTGACGGTACATTCAGCTTCGCACCAAACGCAAACTTCGATGGCGATGTGAGCCTAGATGTTGTGGTTGTTGATGAAGACGGTGCAACTGCGTCAACTAATGCAAACATCGATGTATTGCCAATAAACGATGCGCCAGTATCGGGCAACTTGGCTTACAGTGTCGATGAAGACAATTCAATTACGCTTAGCCAAGAGCAGCTTCTTGCTCAAGCATCGGATGTAGAAGGGGACGCGCTAACCGCGACTAACCTAGTGGTTGACGGTGATGCAACGGTTACGGCAAACGACGATGGCAGCTTCACCATCACGCCTGATGCGAACTTCAATGGTGACATTGATATCACGTTTGATATCAGTGATGGTTCTGACACCTTGGTCGCAACAGCAGATCTAACGGTTAATCCAGTTAACGACCTACCACAACCAGAAGATCAAGCGTTCACCATTGGCGAAGATGGCGTCTTGCTGTTCACTGATGAAGATCTGCTTGATGGCGCAACAGATATCGATGGCGATGACCTATCGGTTGAAGGTGTGTCTTACACAGGTGCTGACGGTGTCCTAACTGACAATGGTGATGGCACTTACAGCTTCGCTCCAAACGAAAACTTCAATGGCGATGTGAACTTTACCTTCGATGTTTCTGATGGCACGGATACCGTGACCGCAAATATCGATGTAAGTGTTACGCCAGAGAACGATCCACCGGTGGCAGGTAGCACGTCTTACACCGTGCATGAAGATAACTCAATCACCATCAGTGATGAGCAGTTACTAGCGAACTCGTCAGATATTGAAGGCGATGTTTCGGTTGATAGCGTGAGCTACAGCGGCGCAGATGGCGTGTTCCAAGACAATGGTGATGGTACTTACACCTTCTCGCCAAACGAGAACTTCAATGGTGAAGTCAGCCTAGATGTTGTTGTGGTAGACGAAGACGGTGCAACGGATTCCACCACCGCGGGTATTACAGTACTTGAGGTAAACGATCCACCAATTGCCGGCGCGACTAGCTACTCAGTCAACGAAGACGAAGTCATCATCATCAGCTCTGAGCAGCTATTGGCGAATGCTTCTGACGTTGAAGGTGACGTCGCGATTGATAGCGTTAGCTACAGCGGCTCTGACGGTATCTTTACTGACAACGGCGACGGTACATTCAGCTTCGCACCAAACGAAAACTTCAACGGTGATGTCAGCCTAGATGTTGTCGTGACCGATGAAGATGGTGCAACGGTAGCAACCAATGCAAACATTGATGTATTGCCAGTCAATGATGCTCCAGTATCAGGTGATTTGGCTTACAGCGTGGATGAAGATGGTTCTATCACTCTCAGCCAAGAGCAGCTTCTTGCTCAAGCCGGCGACGTGGATGGCGATGACCTAACCGCATCCAACCTGACTGTTGACGGCAATGCGACCGTTGTTGCGAACGACGATGGCAGCTTCACTATCACACCGGATGCGGACTTCAATGGCGACATTGATCTGAGCTTCGACATTACGGACGGTGATGCAACCATTCAAGCGACTGCCGATCTGACTGTGAACCCAGTAAACGACTTGCCAACGGTTGGTCAGCCACAGTTCGTCACGCAAGAAGACACCAGCTTCACCTTTACCGAAGAGCAATTGCTGCAAAATGCAGGTGATATCGATGGTGATAACCTAACCGTAGAAAACGTTGCTTCTGACAGCGGTACTTTGGTTGATAACGGTGACGGCACGTACACCTTCGCACCGAATGAAAACTTCGACGGCAACGTGAACGTAACGTTTGATGTCAACGATGGCACTGCAACCGTACCAGCAGAAGCGAACATTGATGTTCAATCTGTGGTTGATATGCCAGAGTTGTCGATTGCTTCGGACTTGGTAATTGCCTCTGATAACTTCGAGTCTGGTTCGAACGGTTGGAACGCGAACACTGAAAGCTCTCAAGGCTTCGAAACGGGCGATATGCTGGGTCGTATTGGTGGCACTGGCGGTGATGAAGCGGTCAGCAAAACCTACGAGATCCCAAGCGATGTCAATGAAGTGAATATCTCATTTAGCTTCTACGAAATCGATTCATGGGATGGCGAGTCGTTCCAAATCTTTGTCGGCGGTGAACAGCTAACCACCTTGGAAAACTCCGCGTTCCGTACTCAAGATGGCACGACAACGCTTTACGACTCAGATGGTAATGAAGTGGGTGAAGTGATCCACGGAGCTTCTCAACGTGAAGGCTTCAGTGGCTGGAATGACCAAGCTCACCAAATCAATCTGACGGTTCCTGTCGAGGATGGCGAACTGCAACTTGGCTTCGGTTCAACCTTGAATCAGTCAACTTGGGATGAATCGTTTGGTATCGACAACATCGAAATCACGGTAGCAGACGCGGATTATCAAATCATTGGTACCGAAGATACGCCAGTGCCGCTTGATATCGATGCGGCGTTAACCGATACCGATGGCTCAGAAAACCTCGCTATCTTGATTGAAGATGTGCCAGAAGGCAGCTCGCTATCAGCGGGTGTTGATAACGGGGACGGCACTTGGTCACTACAACCAGGTGAGCTAGAAGGACTAGAGTTTATCCCTTCTGCGGACTTCAATGGCGATGTGACGCTAACCGTGAATGCAACCTCTACGGATGTAGATACCGGAACCACGGCGACAGCGACGCAAGATGTGACGATTCATATCTCGCCAACCAATGATGCACCAGAAGTGACGGGTGATATCACGGCGGTAACTGCCGAAGACAACAGCATTACGCTGACTCAAGAGCAGTTACTTGAGCATGCCGTTGATATCGATGGTGACGACCTAAGCGCAATCAACCTGAGCACCAATGATGAAAATGCAACGGTTGAAATGAACGAGGATGGCAGCTTCACCATTACTCCAAGCGAGAACTTCTACGGTGATATCGAATTCACCTACGATGTGACTGACGGGGAAGAAGTGGTCGCGGCTGGTCTCGACCTAACGGTAACGCCAGTCAATGACGCACCAGAGCCACAAGATCAAGCGTTCACCGTGGGTGAGGACGGTCTTCTTACCTTTACAGATGCAGACCTATTAACAGGCGCGACGGATGTAGAAGGTGACAACCTAACAGTTGAAGGTGTGACTTACACTGGCACGGACGGTGTCCTAACCGACAATGGCGATGGCACGTACAGCTTCGCGCCGAACGAGAACTTCAATGGCGATGTGAACTTTACGTTCGATGTGTCAGACGGTACGGATACGACCTCTGCCAACATTGATGTGAGTGTGACGCCAGAGAACGATCCACCAGTTGCGGGCAGCACGTCTTACACGGTACATGAAGACAACTCGATCACCATCAGTGATGAGCAACTACTGGCTAATTCGTCTGATATCGAGGGTGATGTTGCGATCAGTAGCGTGAGTTACAGTGGCAACGACGGTGTGCTAGAAATTAATGGCGATGGTACTTACACCTTCTCACCAAACGAAAACTTTACAGGCGATGTTAGCCTAGATGTTGTCGTGGTTGACGAGGACGGCGCGGTTGATACAACAACAGCGGGTATTACCGTTCTTGAGGTGAATGATCCACCAATCGCAGGCACAACCAGTTACACCATTGATGAAGATGAAGTTATCACCATCAGTGCAGAACAGTTGTTGGCAAACTCTTCCGATATTGAAGGTGAGGTAGCACTAGATAGCGTGAGCTACAGTGGCAGCGAAGGTATCTTTACCGACAATGGTGATGGTACGTTCAGTTTTGCACCAAACCAAAACTTCAATGGTGAAGTGAATCTTGATGTTGTAGTCGTGGACGAAGATGGTGCGACCGCTTCGACGACGGCAAACATTGATGTTCTGCCAATCAATGATGCTCCAGTATCGGGTGACTTGGCTTACAGCGTCGATGAAGACAACTCAATCACGCTAAGCCAAGAACAATTGTTGGCACAAGCAACGGATGTAGAAGGTGATGCACTAACCGCTTCTAACCTAGTGGTTGACGGTGATGCGACGGTTACGGCTAATGACGATGGTAGCTTTACCATTACGCCTGACGCGAACTTCAATGGCGACATTGATATCACGTTCGATATCAACGATGGCAGCGATACTATCGTTGCAACGGCGGACCTAACGGTTAACCCAGTTAATGACTTGCCGCAGCCAGAAGACCAAGCGTTCACCATTGGTGAAGATGGCGTGTTGACCTTCACTGATCAAGACCTGCTTGATGGTGCAACCGATATCGATGGCGATGACCTATCGGTAGAAGGTGTCACATACACTGGCGCGGACGGTGTCCTAACTGACAATGGCGATGGCACATACAGCTTCGCTCCAAACGAAAACTTCAATGGCGACGTAAACTTTACCTTCGATGTTTCTGATGGCACGGACACCGTGACCGCGAATATCGATGTGAGTGTGACGCCAGAGAACGATCCACCGGTTGCGGGCAGCACGTCTTACACAGTGCATGAAGACAACTCGATCACCATCAGTGATGAACAGTTACTAGCGAACTCATCGGATATTGAAGGTGATGTATCGATTGATAGCGTGAGCTACAGCGGTAACGATGGTGTGCTAGAAATCAACGGAGATGGCACGTACACCTTCTCGCCAAACGAGAACTTCAATGGCGAAGTGAGCCTAGATGTTGTTGTAATCGACGAAGATGGCGCGACGGATTCAACTACCGCAGGTATCACGGTACTTGAGGTGAACGATCCGCCAATCGCAGGTCCAACGGCGTACACCATCGATGAAGACCAAGTTCTAACGTTCAGTGAATCACAAGTGCTTCTGAATGCTTCGGATGTCGAAGGGGATGTTGAGCTTGTAAGCATCAGCTACGACGGTCCAGATGGCATCTTCTCAGTAAATGGCGATGGCACTTGTAGCTTCGCACCGAATGAGAACTTCAATGGTCAAGTTTCGTTGGACGTGACTATTCGTGATGAAGATGGCGCAGAAGTCGACACCTATATCACTGTGGATGTATTGCCAATCAACGACGCACCAGTATCGGGTAACTTGGCTTACAACGTAGATGAAGATAACACCATTACATTGAGCCAAGAGCAATTGTTGTCTCAAGCGAGCGATGTGGACGGCGATGACCTTGTTGCTGAAAACTTGCTTGTAGATGGTAATGCGACAGTGACTGCTAACGACGATGGCAGCTTCACCATCACACCAGATGCGAACTTCAATGGTGACATTGATATCACGTTTGATATTAGTGATGGTTCTGACACCTTGGTCGCGACGGCAGATCTGACGGTTAATCCAATTAACGACCTACCACAACCAGAAGATCAAGCGTTCACCATTGGCGAAGATGGCGTCTTGTTGTTCACTGATGAAGATCTGCTTGATGGCGCAACGGATATCGATGGCGATGACCTATCGGTAGAAGGTGTGACCTACACAGGTGCTGATGGTGTCCTAACCGACAATGGTGACGGCACTTACAGCTTCGCGCCAAACGAGAACTTCAATGGCGACGTGAACTTTACCTTCGATGTTTCCGATGGCACGGATACCGTGACCGCAAATATTGATGTAAGCGTGACGCCAGAGAACGATCCACCGGTGGCAGGTAGCACGTCTTACACGGTGCATGAAGACAACTCAATTACCATCAGCGATGAGCAATTACTAGCGAACTCATCGGATATTGAAGGCGATGTTTCGGTTGATAGCGTGAGTTACAGTGGCGCAGATGGCGTGTTCCAAGACAATGGTGACGGTACTTACACCTTCTCGCCAAACGAGAACTTCAATGGCGAGGTCAGCCTAGACGTTGTAGTTGTCGATGAAGAGGGTGCAACGGATTCAACCACCGCGGGTATTACAGTACTTGAGGTAAACGATCCACCAATTGCCGGCGCAACTAGCTACTCAGTCAACGAAGACGAAGTGATCACCATTAGCTCTGAGCAGTTATTGGCGAATGCTTCTGATGTTGAAGGTGATGTCGCGATTGACAGCGTAAGTTACAGCGGCTCCGATGGTATCTTTACCGATAACGGCGACGGTACATTCAGCTTCGCACCAAACGAAAACTTCAACGGTGATGTCAGCCTAGATGTTGTCGTGACCGATGAAGATGGTGCAACGGTAGCAACCAATGCAAACATTGATGTATTGCCAGTCAACGATGCTCCAGTATCAGGTGATTTGGCTTACAGCGTGGATGAAGATGGTTCTATCACTCTCAGCCAAGAGCAACTTCTTGCTCAAGCCGGCGACGTGGATGGCGATGACCTAACCGCATCCAACCTGACAGTTGATGGCAATGCGACCGTTGTTGCGAACGATGACGGCAGCTTCACAATCACCCCGGATGCAGACTTCAATGGCGACATTGATCTGAGCTTCAACATTACGGACGGCGATGCCACCATTCAAGCCACTGCCGATCTGACTGTGAATCCAGTAAACGACCTACCAACGGTTGGTCAGCCACAGTTCGTCACGCAAGAAGACACCAGCTTCACCTTTACCGAAGAGCAACTGCTGCAAAATGCAGGTGATATCGATGGTGATAACCTAACGGTTGAAAATGTTGCTTCTGACAGCGGTACTTTGGTTGATAACGGTGACGGCACGTACACCTTCGCTCCGAATGAAAACTTCGACGGCAACGTGAACGTAACGTTTGATGTCAACGATGGCACCGCAACCGTGCCAGCAGAAGCGAACATTGATGTTCAATCTGTGGTCGATATGCCAGAGCTGTCGATTGCTTCAGACTTGGTGATTGCATCTGATAACTTCGAGTCTGGCTCGAACGGTTGGAACGCGAACACTGAAAGTTCACAAGGCTTCGAAACGGGCGACATGCTGGGTCGTATTGGTGGCACTGGCGGTGATGAAGCGGTCAGCAAAACCTACGAGATCCCAAGCGATGTCAATGAAGTGAATATATCGTTTAGCTTCTACGAAATTGATTCTTGGGATGGCGAGTCGTTCCAAATCTTTGTCGGCGGTGAACAGCTAACCACCTTGGAAAACTCCGCGTTCCGTACTCAAGATGGTACGACAACGCTTTACGACTCTGACGGTAACGAAGTAGGTGAAGTGATCCACGGAGCCTCTCAACGTGAAGGCTTCAGTGGTTGGAACGACCAAGCTCACCAAATCAATCTGACGGTTCCTGTCGAGGATGGTGAATTGCAACTTGGCTTCGGTTCAACCTTGAATCAAGACGTTTGGGATGAGTCGTTTGGTATCGACAACATCGAAATCACGGTAGCGGACGCGGATTACCAAATCATTGGTACCGAAGATACGCCAGTGCCGCTTGATATCGATGCCGCGTTAACAGATACCGATGGTTCAGAAAACCTCGCTATCTTGATTGAAGATGTGCCAGAAGGCAGCTCGCTATCAGCAGGTGTTGATAATGGCGACGGCACTTGGTCACTACAACCAGGCGAGCTAGAAGGACTAGAGTTTATCCCTTCTGCGGACTTCAACGGAGATGTGACGCTAACCGTGAACGCAACCTCTACAGATGTGGATACAGGTACAACGGCGACAGCGACGCAAGATGTGACGATTCATATCTCGCCAACCAATGATGCACCAGAAGTGACGGGTGATATCACTGCAGTCACTGCCGAAGACAACAGCATCACGCTGACTCAAGAGCAGTTACTTGAGCATGCCGTTGATATCGATGGTGACGACCTAAGCGCAATCAACCTGAGCACCAATGATGAAAATGCAACGGTTGAAATGAACGAGGATGGCAGCTTCACCATTACTCCGAGCGAGAACTTCTACGGTGACATCGAGTTTAGTTACGATGTCACGGATGGCGAAGAAGTGGTTGCGGCTGGTCTCGACTTAACAGTAACACCAGTCAATGATGCGCCAGAGCCACAAGATCAAGCGTTCACCGTGGGTGAGGACGGTCTTCTTACCTTCACCGATGCTGACCTATTAACAGGCGCGACGGATGTAGAAGGTGACAACCTAACAGTTGAAGGCGTGACCTACACAGGTGCGGACGGTGTCCTAACCGACAATGGCGATGGCACTTACAGCTTTGCACCGAACGAGAACTTCAACGGTGACGTGAACTTCACGTTTGATGTATCAGACGGTACGGATACAACCTCTGCCAACATTGATGTGAGTGTGACGCCGGAGAACGATCCACCTGTGGCGGGCAGCACGTCTTACACCGTACATGAAGACAACTCGATCACCATCAGTGACGAGCAACTACTGGCTAATTCGTCGGATATTGAAGGCGACGTAGACATCAGTAGTGTGACTTACAGTGGCAACGATGGCGTCTTCCAAGACAATGGCGATGGTACGTACACCTTCTCTCCAAACGAGAACTTCAATGGCGAGGTTAGCCTAGACGTTGTAGTTGTCGATGAAGAGGGTGCGACAGACTCAACCACTGCGGGTATTACCGTTCTTGAGGTGAACGATCCACCAATCGCAGGTGCGACAAGTTACTCTGTCAATGAAGACGAAGTCATTATCTTCACGGAAGAGCAACTGCTAGCGCAATCAAGCGATGTGGAAGGTGACGTGAGCCTAGAAAGCGTCTCTTACAGTGGTAGCGATGGCATTCTAACGGCGAATGACGATGGCACTTATAGCTTCGCGCCAAATGAAAACTTCAATGGTGGCGTAAGCCTAGACGTAGTAGTGGCTGATGAAGACGGTGCAACTGCGACAACCAACGCGAACATCGATGTATTGCCAGTCAACGATGCTCCGGTATCTGGCGACTTGGCTTACAGTGTCGATGAAGACGGTTCAATCACATTGAGTCAAGAGCAGTTACTGGCTCAAGCGGGTGACGTCGACAGCGATAATCTAGAAGCGGTGAACTTAACCGCGGTAGCCAATGCGACCGTTGTTGAGAACCAAGATGGTAGCTTCACGATTACGCCTGATGCGAACTTCAATGGCGATATCGACCTAAGTTTCGACTTGATTGATAACGATGGTGCGAGCGTGGAAGTGGGCGTCGACCTAACGGTGAACCCAATTAACGATGCGCCGCAATCAACGCCAGTGAATATTGCTGGCACCGAAGATACCACCATTCTTATTACGCAGGACATGTTGCTTGCTAACGCGACAGACATCGACAACACCTACGATGAACTGTCTGCTGTCGACCTAGTGATTGATGAGCAATACGGTGACTTGCTAGACAACGGCGATGGCACTTGGTCATTCACTCCAGCTGAGAACTTCAACGGCGATGTGCCAATGTCGTTCGGCGTCAGCGATGGTGATTTAGTGACGCCGGTTGAAGGCAATCTAAACATCGAAGCGGTTAATGATGCACCAGAAGCGCCAACCATCCAGATGCAAGGCGAAGAAGATGTGGTCATGGTGATTGACCCAGCTTACATCGCTGATCAAGTTACGGATCTTGATGGTGACGAAATCAGCGTAGAAAGCATCACGGTTCGTGCGCCTGCAAACGCGACATTAACCCAGCAACCAGATGGTATGTACCACTTGGTAACCACTCAAGACTTCAATGGTTTGGTGGAACTGGGCTACACCGCGACGGATGGTGAAGAAGTGGTTGAAGGCTCGTTGAATGTGGATGTTATTCCAGTCAACGATGCTCCATTCAATGTGGGTAATGCCTTTATGGCAACCGACGAGGATGGCGCATTCACCTTCGACGCGGGCGACCTGATGAACTTGTTCGGCGATATCGACACTGAAAACCTAGTCGTATCACGCATTATCACCGCAGAAGGTGAAGATGGTGGTGAGGTAACAGACAACGGTGACGGTACTTGGACATTCACACCGACTGGCGATTTTGCAGGGGTTTCTGACTTGCAAGTTGTGGTAAGTGACGGTGAGTTTGAGACGGTACTTGACGTACCAGTGTTTGTTCGCCCTGTTGCCGATGGCGCAGTCATCACAACCGACCATGATGGTCCGTTAGTGTTCGGTGAGGACGAAACAGGTCACCTAGGCTTGAATGTCGGTCTAATCGACGATTCAGAAACGCTAAGTAACCTAGTGATGACTGGTTTCCCTGTTGGCTTCGAAGTTACGGATGGTGTGAACACCATTACCATCACGGAGCCGGGTCAATACATCGACTTGAACGAGTGGGATATTTCAGACCTGCAAATGACGCCTCCGGCTGACTTTAATGGCGAGTTCTTCGTAACCGTGACCGCAACCACGGTGGATTACGGTGACGAGCCAGAAGAGTTCGAAGATGGCATCGATTCAGGTGACTTCGAAACCCTAGCGGGTGAACCCGTTATCCTAACCGCTGATGACCTAATCGGATTGGCAGAAAACGTAGACGCTGACGCGGGTGATGAAGTGAAATTCGTTCACCTAGCTGACCGCAGCCAAGGTGAGATTGTCGATAACGGTGATGGCACATGGACATTCAATCCAGCACCAGGCTTTACTGGTGAAGCGGATATCGCATACGTGATTGATAAAGACGGTGTGCTTCATGATGAGCAAACAGGTGTGGTCGTGAAAGAAGAAGCGCCACAAGAGAATGCTTCTCCAGAAATCGACAGCATTTCTACCACAGAAATGGCAGCGGATGGCACCTTGTCGTTCACCAATGACGACATGCTATCGACCTTGAGCGATGCAGAAGGCGACAGCTTGAGCATTGAGTCAGTGAGCCTAATGGAAGGTCAAGGTGTGATAGAGACCGATAACCAAGGTAACTACCAATTCACACCAGCAGAAGGCTACACCGGAGATGTTCAAGTTGGCTTCATTGCAACTGACGGTGAAAACCGCATTGAGAGCTTCTTCAATGTCGACATCCAAGGTGAAGGTGAAACCACAACCAGCGAAGGCTACGCACTGGCTGATGATGGTTCACTAACACTAACGGAAGCGCAGTTGATTGATGAGCTTGGCATTAGCCCTTCTGCAGAAGTGTTGGATGTCGCCGATGCAAACGATGCTGGTTTCTTTGCGAAATCAGGTGATGAAGAGTGGACATACTGGCCGAACGATGACTTCGATGGCAATTTGGCTATGGATGTTCAGGTCAACGACAACGGTGAAGTATCGACTCAGAATCTGAGCATCCAAGTTGCGGACGACTCAGCGCAAAGCGACGAGCCACAAATCCAAACTGCTCAAGCATCATCAGAGCAGCAAGTCGGCGAAGCGCAACAGCCTGAAGAGCAAGCAGCAAACGGTGCAGACAGTGAAGAGGAGAGCGCAGCTGATGTGACTGCAGCACCAGGCGATACCATTTCTATCTCGGTTCCAGATGAGGTCAGTGGTAACGAATCGGTGGATTATGCAGAAATGTCCGGTCTACCTGATGGTGCATCAGTAAGCAACGCACTGGATAATGGCGATGGTAGCTTCACATTAAGTGGCAACCTGAACCAACCAGTATCGGTTGACCTACCAGAAGGTTACGAAGGTACGAGCGAAATCCAATTCCAAGGTTACGATGAATTGGGCAGCGCAGTAGAAGGTGCGAGTGGCACAGTTGAAGTTGAAGTCGATGATCAATACACCATGCAAGGTTCTGCTCAAGATCAGCAACCAGACATGGCGGGTATGGAATCTGGCGGCAGCGACTGGACAAGTGCGGGAGGTCAAGATCAAGGTGTTGACTTCACGGATGACTCTGGCAGCTTCGACTCGGATACTCAAACGGGTACTGACCAAGGCAACGATTTCGATCAAAGCTCAATGTAACCAGTCCTAGACAAGGGCAGTGTCATTGCTGCCCGAACCAAAGCCATGCAGAGCCTACTTTGCATGGCTTTTTTGTTGGGCTTCTTTCTATGAGCTGTAGAAAAAAACTTGGAAATTGAAAAAAGTATTCTTAGCTAGTTAAAGAGTGAGTTACAAGGAGGAGCGACATGTACCGTTATGTCAGTTCGCCAAAAGCATCGAAGTACATAGTGCCACCACCACAGCATCGTGAGTTGTCGAGTATCGATGTGCCGGAGTCGGAACTAGAGATGCGTGAAATTCTGAACAATTGGTTTGCAGATGGATTGGCGCCCATCATTCAGAATGAAGACAATTACATCTCTGCTAATGAGCAACAGCGCTTTGAGCAGCTCAGCCGTACGGTGGGCGTGCTACTGCGTAATAAAGATTACTACTTTGCCACCAAGCGGATTCTTTCATTGTGGGAGCAAGACTGCTTAGAAACGACTTACGTTAATTATCTGATTTTACGTAGTGAGCGCATACCATACTTCGAATAAGTCCCATTTCTTGGCTTGAAATAGTGGTTTACATGGTTTTCTTAGTAACTTTTGATACCTGTATTTAACATTTTTGTAAACATCGTTATATTTAAGGCTCATCGTTGTCAGGAGTTTATGGATGAACCTTACGATATCAGGGAAGTTGCAGCTCAGTTTTGTGCTGCTAGCCGTACTTTTTATGGCATCAGCGGTATTCACGTATCGCAACGTCACCACCGTAGAGCAATACGCCTCTTCGTTACTTAAATCTGATCTACCAACCGTCGACACCAGTCGCGGTATCCAACAGTCCGTTCAAGCGTCGCTGTCTTCTATTCGAGCCTACATGTTGCTAGGTGGCGATGAAGAGGCGAGTGCACGTCTAAGTGAGGACGTACGCAATATCATGGCATCTACAGACGAGTCGCTTCCAACGTTGCAGGCTTTGATCTCTGAACAGGATTTTCAAGCGATTCAAACCCAGTGGGATGCGGTAAAAGTTTCTCTAAACAAGCTGATTGAACTTAGCCACAGTGATGAGAACTTACCCGCACACAACCTCTTTATTAACGAAGCGGCACCCATTGCAGAAGTTGCACTTGACCAGCTTCAAAGCTTAATCAATGAAGAGTCGGGAAATCCATTTGGTGGAGACAGAAAGCGTCTGTTTAAAGTCTACGCCGACAGTTATACCTCGCTCGCCAATGCTCTGTCTGCTTTGCGAGATTTCCTGTTGTACGGGCAGCAAGATCATTTGGACAAATACCACGACTTGATTAAGTACCACAATCAGTCCGTGGCGGAAATCGACAGTAAACTCGACAGACTGACTGATAACGACCAATCATTGTGGTCACTGTTTAAGGAAATGCAGCAACTGTACTTTCCTTTAGCAGAGCAGGTAATTGCATTGCGTCAGTCACCAGAGTGGAACGAATCAAACTTGCTGATGGCGAACGAACTGTTGCCAGCAGCGGATGCCCTAGACCAAAGTTTAGAAACGATCGTATTGGCTCAGCAAAGTCGTGCTGATCAAAGCGGGCAGGGCATTAATCAGTCAATCAAGAACGTACTCACCACCATGTTGATTGCAGCGGCATTGGTTTTGTTTGCCGCAGTAGCGATTTCAAAATACATGGGCAATACCATTGGTCGCCGAGTGAAAAACTTATCGGAACGTGCAAAGACGATCGCTTCAGGGGACGTTTCTCAGCCTCCGCTCACCGTTGTTGGGAAAGATGAATTGGCAGACCTTACCGATTCGATTAACCGCATGAACCAATCGTTAGCGAGCATCGTGGCAGGGGTGAGTGAGAAAGCGCACCAAGTGGATACCAGCATGGGGGCTTTATTGGAATCGGCGCAAGTCACCTCATCGAATGTTGAACAGCAACAGACCAGCATTGTTGAAATGGGAAGCCAATTGGATGAAATCGCTTTAGCCGCGCGTAACACCCTAGATCAAGCCAATCAATCGGTGCAGAAGCTTTCTGATTCAAAAGGCGAGATTGAACAAGGTCGCGATGCACTAGAGCAAAACAAAGTCACCATGGAAAGCTTACATGGCAGCATTGAAACCGCGAGCACGCAAGTGACACAGCTAAGCAAAGAGAGCGAAGCCATTGGTCGAGTGACGGAAGTGATTGAAGGCTTAGCAGAACAAACTAACTTACTGGCATTGAATGCCGCGATAGAAGCAGCGCGTGCGGGTGACCAAGGACGAGGCTTTGCGGTTGTGGCGGACGAAGTACGCATGTTAGCGACGCGCACTACTCAATCGACGACGGAAATCAACGGCATTATCAACGCGATTCAACGCTCGACCAATTCGGTGGTTGAGGAGATTGAACACAGCCAATCACTTGCGGAGCAGGGCGCTGAGCACATTGAAAAAGCGGTAACTCGTTTGCTTGTCACGACCGAGCAAATTGGTTCTTTGAATGAACAAATGGCAGAACTTGCGGCAGCGGCAGAGCAGCAATCTCATGCGACCAATTCGATCACTGGATTGATGTCCGGTATTACTCAATCAGTGGATGAGGTTTCGAATAACAGCCAACGTGCATCAGAGACATCATTGCAAGTAAAAGAGCAAGTTACCGAGCTGAATCAACAGATGGCAACTTTTAAAACGGCGTAGATAAGGTTTACGTCTGTTCATCAACTTTTGAATGTTAACCAAATAGTAAAAAAGCCCCAATTCTTTTTACACAAAAAGGGTTGGGGCTTTTTGTTGGATGATACGCCGATATTCGTCTACTTGCTCATTGGATTTGGCTATTTAAATCATAGCTAAAACCAAATTTTCTTCACCGAGTCAGAGTCGTAATATGACTCCATCGGCAGCAAATACTGCAAAAGAATTTTTAAACTTTATACCAATCCCGGTAAGAGAATCGTTCGTTACTACGATTGGTATCATCCTTCTAGGAGCAAGATTATGAACAAACAAGTAAGCCTAATTGGTCTAGACAGCGAACAATCAGCACAACTAGCTCAACAGCTAAATCAACTGCTAGCGCATTACCAAGTGTTGTACATGAACTCTCGCGGTTACCACTGGAACATTAAAGGTGCCCAATTCTTCGAACTGCACGTAAAATTTGAAGAGATCTACACTGATCTACAAACAAAAATCGATGAGCTTGCAGAGCGTATTCTAACTTTGGGTCACACGCCAGCGCACGCATTCAGCAACTACTTGGAAGCAAGTGAAATTAAAGAACATCAAAACGCGACTTCTGGTGAGGAGTGTGTACAAGGTCTGGTTCAAGGCTTTAGCGTTCTACTTCTAAAACAGCGTGAGATTCTACAAAACGCGGGTGAAGCAGATGACGAAGGTACAGCGGCATTGATGGGTGACTACATCCGTGAGCAAGAAAAATTAATGTGGATGCTTAACGCTTACCTACAAGGCTAAGCAGCGCATCACCCAAGCAATCCTTGGGAACGCATGAAACAATCGGGAATAAGTCACAAGGGGCACGTTGGTGCCCCTTTTTTTGTTTGCGTATTTTTTGTGTGTGCTTTATTTGCGTGGTAAGGATTCGAAATGGCTCAATAAATCACTGAGCTCATTAAGCGCCAACGAGGCTGAGTCATTGAAGGTTTCTTGATTACCATGATGCACAAGACAAGAGGGCATCTGAGCGTTATACGCTGCCTGTAAGTCGTAAAGGTAATCGCCGACATAAAGCACTTCATCAGGCATCAAACGCCACTCTTTCGCCAACACCTGCAAAGACAATGGGTCTGGCTTGGGCGGGAAGCATTCACGAGTGATGACTCGTTCCACTGAGATTTGGTTGTGTTCTAGTTTGCGCTGCGTGGCGATTTGACAGTTGCGCGTCACGATAGCGGTTTTGATTTCATTTTGATGCAAGTGGGCGAGCAACTCATGGCAGCCAATCATTGGCGCAGACTGCTCAGCATCAGAAATCTCGTAATCAAATATCACGTTATGAGCGTGCTCTCGATGATGAGGATGCTCAAGTGCGTCGACAAAATCCAATAGATCTTCACTCTGCGGACAACCTAGCTGTTGTCGCAATTCGCCGAAGTTCATATCAGAACTCACCAAGGTGTTGTCTAAATCAAACACCACGGCTTTAATTTTATCGAGCTGTAAAGGGAATGGAATCATAATGACCTCGTACAACTTAACCGAACTATCGTTTTAAAAAACAAAAGGTTATTGTTAAGTTTAGATTCTTCTGCTTAGATTGTACGAAAATAAATCAACCATGTATCACAAAACAAGGACGCGCATGATCATTCCTAAACCATTACAAAAAGGCGACACCATCGGCTTTTTCTCGCCATCCTCTCCAGCCACGGTGTTCGCACCTGCGCGTTTTGAACGTGCCAAAGCGTATGTGGAATCCCATGGTTACCAGCTAAAAGCAGGTAGCTTAACGGGCAAAACTGACCAATATCGCTCGGGTTCGATTCAAGAGCGAGTAGAAGAATTGAATGCGCTGATTCGTGACCCTGAAGTGCGCTGTATTATGTCGACCATAGGTGGTTCCAACAGTAACTCATTGCTGCCTTACATTGATTTCGAGGCATTGAAGAAGGATCCCAAGATAATTGTTGGCTATTCGGATGTGACAGCTTTGCTTATGGGCATTTACGCACAAACCGGCATCGTTACTTTTTATGGTCCTGCTTTGGTGGCGTCACTGGGTGAATTCCCGCCATTGGTGGACGAGACCTTCGCTTCGTTCGAATCGATAGTGAATACATTAGTCGGCTTGGATCATCAATACACAATGCCTCAAGGGTGGACAGATGAATGGATAGAGTGGGGCGGGCAAGACCGCGCGAAACAGACCTTGCAAAACCAGTGGCACTTCAAAGGTGAAGGCAAGATCACAGGGCGTTTGATTGGTGGCAACCTCAATACCATGACGGGTATTTGGGCAAGTAAGTTTATGCCGAGTATCGAACAAGGCGATATTTTGCTAGTGGAAGATTGTTTGCAGGGCATTGAAACGGTCGAACGTTCTTTTGCGCTGCTCAAACTATCCGGTGTGTTTGAAAAAGTTGGTGCGGTTGTGCTCGGGAAGCATGAAAAGTTCAAAGATAAAGGCACAGGGCGAGCACCTATAGACGTGTTATTAGAAGTACTTAACGGTCAACCACTGCCGATTTTGTATGACTTTGACAGCTGTCATACCCACCCAATGCTCACCGTTCCATTGGGCTCGACCATGACGCTCGATTTTGACAATGAAACGGTGGCAGTGAGTTTAAAGAGCTAGCTTTGTCTGACTAGCTCTTAAGAGAAAACTATTTCTCCTCAAGACGAAATATTTTGCCGCTGTCGGTAGAAAAGTAGATATAACCATCGGGGCTGATGGTTATATCTCTTACTCGCTCACCAAGATTCTCCATCAATCTTTTTGATTCGGTGAGCTTGCCATTCTCAATAGAAACCACGTTGATGTGCGCCAGCTTCAATGCACCGGCGAGGATTTTTCCGTCCAACTCCGGGTATTTATCGCCACGGTACAAGATCATATTGCTGGGTGCGATAGAAGGAATGTATACCAACTTTGGATCTTCCATTCCCGGCAACGACTTAGCTTCTCCGACGTCCAACGGTCCCCAATATTCTTTGCCATGAGATACTTTTGCCCAGCCGTAGTTTGCGCCTTTCTTGATTAGATTAATTTCATCGCCGCCGCGTGGTCCATGTTCAATAGACCACAGCTGTTTTGTTGCTTCGTCGTAGAACATGCCTTGTGGGTTGCGGTGCCCGTAACTCCATATCTCAGGACGAGCTTCGGAAGGTTTGAATGGGTTGTCTTGCGGAACCGAACCATCAAGATTAAGGCGTAGAATACTGCCAGCATGGGTTTGAGTGTCTTGCCCATTATCACGTTCACCACGGTCACCGATTGAGAAGTAAACTTTGTCGTCTACAAATGAAATTCGACTGCCGTAGTGGCGACCCGTGTCGGTGATGGCATCAGCAACAAAGAGATCTTTCCAGCCCACAAGTTGACTGTTTTGCAATTGCGCCGTCGCTAACGCCACCGTATTGCCCTTGCTCGTACGTTTGCTGTAGGTAAAGAAGAGTTGCGGGTTTTGCTTATCGGCATTCGGTGCGAGCGCAACATCCAATAAGCCGGCTTGTCCACTGGTGTTCACATCGGGAACGTTAAACAGCTTTTGAGGTTTGCCTGTGGTGATATCCAGCAACGAAACCGTACCGTTCTTTTCATTGACGATAACGCGTTGGCTATCTAAGAACTCGATCCCCCAAGGGATCTGAAATCCATTCGCCACTTCGTTAGCGCGGTATTCGGCAGCGTTGGCAGAAAAGGATAAACAAGCGAGTAGGGCAGCAGCAATCGTTCTCATGGTTCCTTCCAATATGAATCGTATTAATGCTTAAAAGCTAACACTAAAAGAGAACGTTTTGCAGAGCATGGATTGTATAAGAATGTAAAAAATCCCCGATACGAGATCGGGGATTGAATTAAGGCTAGAGAATTGTTTATGTAGCGAGATTACATCGCTTCTTCGAAGATCTTAGAGATTTCTTCGTGAGTTGCTTGTTTAGGGTTAGTGAAACCACAAGCGTCTTTCAGTGCGTTGTCTGCTAGTGTTGGGATGTCTTCTAGTTTCGCACCAAGCTCTTTAATACCTGCTGGGATACCCACATCTTTCGCTAGAGTAACGATAGCGTCGATTGCTGCCGCTGCACCTGCTTCAGCAGACATGCCTTCTACGTTTACGCCCATTGCTTTCGCTACATCACGTAGACGCTCAGGACATACTTGCGCGTTGTAGCGCTGTACGTGAGGTAGAAGAATCGCGTTACAAACACCGTGTGGAAGGTCGTAGAAACCACCAAGTTGGTGTGCCATTGCGTGTACGTAACCTAGAGACGCGTTGTTGAACGCCATACCCGCCATGAACTGTGCATATGCCATTTGTTCACGAGCTTCTAGATCTTCACCGTTTTTCACGGCTGTGCGTAGGTAAGCTTGGATAAGCTCAATCGCTTTGATTGCTACCGCATCAGTGATTGGTGTTGCCGCGATAGATACGTAAGCTTCAATCGCGTGAGTTAGCGCATCCATACCTGTTGCTGCAGTTAGCGAAGCAGGTTTAGCTAGCATTAGCTCTGGATCGTTTACAGAGATAAGCGGTGTTGTGTGCTTATCAACGATAGCCATCTTGATGTGACGCTCTTCGTCAGTGATGATGCAGAAACGCGTCATTTCAGATGCAGTACCCGCAGTCGTGTTGATCGCGATAAGTGGCATCATTGGTTTTGCAGATTGGTCTACGCCTTCGTAATCTGCGATTTTGCCGCCGTTAGAAGCAACAAGCGCGATACCTTTCGCACAGTCGTGTGGTGAACCGCCACCTAGAGAGATAACGAAGTCACATTCGTTATCTGTAAGAAGTGCCAAGCCGTCGTTAACGTTGCTGATAGTAGGGTTTGGTTGAGTGCCATCGAACACAACAGTTGCTACGTCGCGTTCTGTTAGTAGATCTTGAACCTGCTTTACTACACCGATTTGGTTAAGAATCTTATCCGTAACAATCAAACCTTTTTTAAAGCCTTGAGATTGGATGCTGTCTGCTGCGTCTTTCAGACAACCAGCGCCCATTAGGTTTACGGTAGGGATAAAAAATGCACTTGTCATATTGGATTGCTCCGTCGTTATTTTTAATAATCTTTCTTAATCTGTCATTTACTCTTGCATACCCCGTTCTTGATTTAGATTGATCTAGGACAAGTTTAACCCCTTAGGGGTATCTTGAGGGCTGAAAGTGTGATGACAGTCTTGTTGCACAGTGAGATGGTGCAACACCTACTTAACGTAGCTGAAATATCTCATTTATCACGCAAACGATTGGCAAAAATAACAAGATTCGTACGGTTTATCTCTCAATTCGACTAAAGTATAAAAAATCCCCATTAATATGTAGTCTATCAATGGGGATTCGTATGGTATGTTTTAAGCAAACGTTTTCGATTTAGGCGATTTTAACTAACTTATCTACTAGTTTTTCAATGCCTGATGCGGCTTGGGAGATATTCTCCGCTAACATATAAGCTGGTGTTGAAAGCACGTTGTGTTTTTCATCGAAATGGATTTCATCCACCTGACAATTGACGTGCTCACCCCCCATATGACCGAATGCTGCTGCAGTGGCTTCATCGTTACCAATGGTGCCTTTCACACCTTGATCGTAAATCATCGGGATAATAGTTGGTGCGATGCATAAATACCCTGCAGGTTTGCCCGCTTGAGCGAATGCACGACACGCTTGGGCGACGTGAGTATTAATCGAACACTCTGCGCCTGAGACTGCGAAGTCGGTTAAGTTTTTCGCGGCACCAAATCCACCGGGAAGCAGTAGGGCATCGTATTCATCAACGTTAAGTTTGGCGACATCGTCAATGTTACCGCGAGCGATACGAGCTGATTCGATCAAGACGTTGCGTGTTTCATCCATTTCGTCACCAGTTAGGTGATTGATGACGTGGAGTTGGTCAATGTTAGGTGCAAAGCAGTGCCAAGTTGCACCTGCTTTCTCGATGGCGTAGAGCGCCAATACTGCTTCGTGGATCTCAGAGCCGTCGTAAACGCCTGAACCACTTAAAATGACTGCGACTTTTTTCATGATTGGATTCCTTTACTCTGAACGTTCCTTAGATTGTTCTTCACTATCTAGACCATGCGTTTCCGAATGTGTTTCAACGTTTTCACTTTCGTCGTCTTCCTCATAGTAGCGCACAACAAACGGTGTCAGCATGACACTCGAAGGCAGAAAATGTTTCATATCGACTCCAACCGCGTAATAGAGTGGTTTTTATACCGATTTTGGAAAAAGAGTACGTTGAAGCGGATCATTTTTGAGTTAAGCTGCAGTTTCCTTTGGCATTCATGAGCAGTAGGTCACATAGATAACATGCAATCCTATCAGTTTCGTTTCACCCTTTATGGTTGTATCGCCATTCTCTCTTGGAGCTGTTTGCTAGGCATCGCAAGATTGGTGACAGAAAGTTTAGGGCCCGTGGGTGGATCAGCCATGCTGTATTCTCTGAGCTCGATTTTTCTGTTGATTGTGGTTGGCATCCCAAAACTGTCGTATTTCTCACCCAAGTATTTGATTCTCGGTGGGGCGATGTTTGTCTGCTACGAGATCTTCCTTGCGCTGGCGTTGGGCTACTCCAATTCTCGTTCTCAGGCGATTGAAGTTTCCATCGTCAATTATCTATGGCCTGCACTAACCGTGTTGTTTGCGGTATTGGGCGGTAACAAAAAGCCGAACTGGTTACTGTACCCGGCAGTTATGTTGGCATTCATTGGTGTCGCTTGGACGGTCAGTGGTGATAGCGGCTTATCACCGACGCAGTTAATGGCGAACATCAGCAGCAATCCGATTGTTTACTTCATGGCATTTGCAGGCGCAGTCATCTGGGCGGTGTATTGCAATCTGACTCAAAGACAACAATCGAAGCACAACGCGATTACTTTGTTCTTTATCGCGACAGCCATCTCTTTGTGGATCAAATACGCCTTTACTGATGAGCCGCCAATGGCATTCAGTTGGCAAGCGATGGGGTACTTAGTGGCGTCTGCGGCTTTAATGGCGGGTGGTTACGGATTGTGGAACATCGCGATTGTTGGCGGCAATATGGTGTTTCTCGCAACCTTGTCTTACTTTACGCCGATTTTCTCTGCTTTGTTTTCTTCTATTATTCTAGGCGTCACTCTAAGTCACAGCTTCTGGCAAGGGGTCGTAATGGTAACGGTTGGTTCGCTGATGTGTTGGCTGGTCACTAAAGAGAAGCGCGAAGCCGCTGGATAAGTTTTCTGTAGGAGAGGGCAAGTTTACAAGCCACAGTTCAATGTACCAACCCCTCCTTACCTCCCCTTGTATTTGGCACCTAAGTTCTCAATATCCCTGAGTTAAAGGGGAGGGACTGTTCCTGCATCCGAGAATAAATCAATTGCTCACTATGAGCATTCTCTGGAGCAGTAGAAGAGCGGCTAGCTGAAGTTAGCAAAGAATAGCTCTCCCCCTTGAACACCGTATTCAAATGCGAAGCAACGTAAGTCAATAAAAGGGGGAGTAGGAGGGGGTTGTAAGTGCATCAATCGAAGAAATAAAAAAGCTCCCGAGATTGGGAGCTTTTCTTTTGAGTTCTAATGATTCTTGGTGGCGCTCTAATACGCGACGTTCAATTGTAATTGAAGCTTGAATCTGTGCTTCGATAGTCGCTTAGTAAGTTGCTTACGAGTGTGTTCTAGCGTATCAAGCTCTAGTGTGTCGTCATCAACATGTACGTCCACATTCACTCGCAATTCTTGACCAACTTTAGTTACGCCAGCCAGTTTCAATTGGTGCTCAGTTACCTTTTCAATCTCAAGAACGTCTTTACCAACGCTCTGACACAGCTCTTTACTAGGTGTCATCATTAGCAGTTCACGTAGGGCACCAACTAGCATATCAAACGGTACTTTAAGGAAGTAGAAGCCCATCAACACCATCATCATAGGGTCTGCATAGACCGCGTAGTGTGCATACGGTGTTAGTGATACTAACCATGCAGCGATAAAACCAAGAGTTACTGCAACACTAAGTAGCGTGTCCATTTGCCATTGTTTTTTCTCGGCTTCGATTAACCCTGATGAAAAACGACGGCTTTTCTTCGCCATAAACCACCAAGCGTAACCACAACCAACGACGTTAACGACACCGAATATGGTTGCGATGGAAGCGTCTACCTCACGACCACCTGTCATCAACGCAGTTACCGCAGAGAATAATGAGAAAGCAACAACAACTAAAATAACGGCTGCTTTGATAGCGATAACGATAGGTTCAAGTACAGCTTTGCCGAAAGGAAAAATAGATTTTGATGGCTTGCTGATGTAGTAAGAAGCTGCCAGTGACAATAAAGTTAACAGCAGACTGACTAGAGAATAAACACCGTCAAATACGATGACGATCGACCCAACAAGCAAGCCAAGTACCATCCCTCCGACTGCAAACCCAGATGCTAAAAGGGCTGAGAAGGTTAAGATACGGTTTTCGTTTTTGCTTGTCCTGTCACACATAAAAGATGCCTTAAATTATTACACCCTTACATTCTTCTCCTTAGGGTAAATTTAAGCAAATGAAAACTGTGTGACATTTAAACGATGAAATGAGGGTTTTTATTTATTTTATTATATATCAATGGTTTATGTTGAAATCTCGCTGTCAATTTAATTGACGCTCACTGCAATATGTTTAGAAGTCGAATAAATACTCGCTTAACTTATCGGCCAACCAACTCATTGCTGGGTGTTCTGTTTGTCCATTTGGAACGAACATACAGTAGTCTTCCTGAGTCAAACCATAAGTGTGTTTTATTACCGCAAGTTTCTGATGTCGCAAGTAATGTCGGATCAGTGGCTCTGGCAATACGCCCCACGCATCTTCTTCCAAAATGGTGTTCAGCATGTAATCAAAACTGGAGAAGCCAATGTATCGAGTAGAAAAGGGTTGCAGCTCTGGGTTGTCTTTTTCGTTCAAATACACCATCAACGCTTGCATCTGGTTACGCAAATCTTCGTCTGTGACACGGCGCATCTTACTTAAGCGATGTTCGAAACTGCATACTGACATCATGCGAATTTTGCCTAGAGGATTGTAGACAATATGAGGATCGTCGACACGTTCGTAGTCTACGCCAAATGCAAAGTCGACTTGTTGTGTACTGACTAAATTTGAAAGGTCACCACTGGACGCCAATATTAAGTTGAAGGTTGTCGACGGGAAGCGATTGTTTAGAGTATGAGATAGCTCTTGCCACAGTTCGTCTGGCAGCGAGTCATCACGCGCCACCCAGACCTCAGCATTGAAGCCGTCAGAAACTTGAGCGCAGGTCTTTTTGATTCGCTGTGCGGTTACAAGCAGGTTTTCACAGTCTTTAAAAATCGCTTTCCCTGCTTCCGAGAGTGTTAGCTGATTGCCAGTACGAGTGAATAACTCGACGTCTAGGTCTTTCTCAAGCGCCTTAATTGCCATACTCAGCTTAGTACGATTGCAATCGAGTTGACGCGCAGCCTCCGAGACGGAGCCATACTCGGCAATGGTACAAAAGGCTTCAACTTGCGATAAGTTCATGATTAAAAAAGACCTAAACTGAAATGAAGAGAATCGATAGCGTAGACGAATGAACGTACTGACGCCTAGAAAGATTATCGAAAAAAACACGGATTCGCCAGATAAGTCTATGGTGTTTTGGCGTTTTTGCGGTAATCTATGGGGGTTACAAGAAGTGAACATGGAGGCCACGATGGCACAAGATTGGGACGGCTTAGCAAAGAATTGGGAATCTAACCCAGCAACAGATCAATTTGCTCAGTCGGTGTTTGCACAGTTACAACAGCTTACTCAGCTTGATGGCATTAAAGTATTGGATTTTGGATGTGGGACAGGGCAGTTAAGCCAACTATTGTCGCCATCCGCAAAAGAGATTGTGGCGCTGGATGCATCTGAAGCCATGATTGAAGAGCTTGATAAGAAAGAGCTAGAGAATGTAGAACCGGTTGTTGACGCATTGACGCGTGGTCTAGTCGCTCAGCACCCAGCATTCCGTGGTCAGTTTGACTTAGTCGTTGCTTCTTCAGTGCTGGCTTTTATCGAAGACTACGAAACGTCTCTAGAGATTGCTCACTCGTTACTCAACGCTGGTGGTCACTTCGTACATTTTGACTGGATCGCAGATTCAGCAAAAGAAGGCTTCACGCTAGCGAAATCAGAAAACGCACTTATCAAAGCCGGCTTTACTGAGGTAGAAACGAAGAAGGTCTTCGAAATCACATCAGACGGTCACACAATGTCAGTATTAATGGGTGTAGGTCGCCGTTAATCTCCGACAAAGAACATAAGAAAAGCGAGCTGTTTAGCTCGCTTTTTTGTTTCCAAACTGCCGTTACTTTTGGATGATAACGGTATGAGAAATGCCATTAACAGTTACATCACCAACAATATTTAGCTTGCCGTCTTTATCATAAAAGACAAACTTAGGAACAGTGGTATAGCTAGAACCATTAACGGTTGTACTTGGAAGGCTGAATGTCTCCATTTCAGTTAGGTACAAAGAGTTCAAAATGGCGACTCTATTTTGTGCTCCCGCCAGTGCAATTGCGACCTCTTTACCGTTATGGGATTCATCTAGAGACTGAATTGTCTCAATATAAGGCCAAGTATAGTCATTATCTGGTAACGTGATCTTACCTGCATAAGTCATGTCAAATGCTGCATCACCTGACGCATTTAGCCTAACTCCACATTCTGTGTAAATGTATGTGCCTGCATGATTAAACCAGAAGTTACGGCAGAACTCATAGTCACCATGGTATGGTGAATCAATTGGATCACTCGGGTTTGCTGCGTCCGTAATGTCGGTTCTCGAAATATCTCCAGGGCTTACTGTTGTGGATAGACTATATAAAGCACTTCCTGACGGGGCCATTTTAAGCACTGATTGAGTATAGTAATTCCAGCCACCTGTTGACGTTACAGCTCCAGTTCCTAGATCAATGATCTGCAACCCCGCCCATTGGTCGTCTGTGGGCAATGTCCATACGAAGTTACCATTAGTAGATAGGTCATAAATGTTTTGTGATGTGAATACATTTGACGCGACAGTACTCAGCGGCGAAGTGGCGTTGTAATCAAATGTTGTGATCATCGCATCATGTCCAACGACAAAACGATTTGTCCCATTTATGTTATCTACGTCTACTGAAGATGGGTACTTGCCAAGTTCAAATTCATATGACTTAGAGTCGTTGAGATCATAAAAATAAATTGCATTCTTAGGTGAATTTGAAACAACGGCGATGACATTTAAAGCGTCAGAGTATGTAGAGTCGACCACGTTATGACGAGATGCACCATCAAAGGTTACCTCGGTTCCTGCCGCAGGAGTATCAGGCAAACCTTCGTCAGGGCCTGGTGTCGAGTAATCTGTGATCGTGTAACTAACCGGGACAGTTAGAGGGCTACCTTCAATAGGGTAGTAACAGCTATCATCAAAGCACGCATTTACACTTATTTCGGTATCAAACGTTCCCGTACCAAGGAAGATAGGTTCTTCCATTTGCATGTACAGGCTTATGTTAGTATTCGAAATGGCCGGTGAAACGTATGAAATTACATTGCTACTTTCGTCAGCCTTTATATTCAGATCGTAGAGATTGGAGCCAGAAAGAGCGATGACATCTGAAACATCTTTGGAGACAAAACTTTCGCTGTAATCAGCCGAAACATCAATCTTCGGAACGACAAGCTCAATTTTCTGATCAAGGGTAACCTCGTTCGTCAAAGTCACTTCTATTGGAGATCCAGAATAGTGTTTGTCACAGTTTATGTCATGACATAGAGCAAACTGCGCAGTTGTCGATTTTGCGCCGTTCCCTATTTCATAACCTTTTTTGAATGTGACCGATGCGTAACCACTTCCATCTTCATTGAAGTAGAAGATCACATCAGACAATAAGTTGCCGGTATCGGTTAATATGCCGTAGTAAAGGTCATCACCTTCCACATAATTGACGCGGAAAGGGACATCGACATAAGCTGAATAGTAAGCGCTTGATTCCGTCTTGAAGCTGGTTTCAGCCATGGAGATGGAGCTTGAAGCTTTTGAACTGCCACTGTCACCGCCTCCGCCACAACCAGTTAGCGCCACAAGCGCCAAGCCCGACATCATGCAATAAATATCTCGCCTGATCATATAATTACATCCATTTTATATAGTTTGTTGAATAGACGAGCGAATGTAATCATATGGTTGCAAAGCCTTGCAATGCATACGCGCTGTAAATTGGTTTCGTTTCACACTTCTTGTTGAGTGTATGGCTAAATATTCGGCATAACGCTAACTTTGGAATGAATGTCTCTTTATTTCCTCCAAGACTTTCGGATTTGCAATCGCACCTAAGTTCTCAACTTCCTTACCATTTATGACTTGTTTGACAGCAAGTTCTACCAACTTTCCCGAGCGTGTTTTAGGAATGTCGCTGATGGCGAAGATTTGGCTTGGCACGTGCCTTGGCGAGCAGGACGTTTTGAGACGCGACTTAATCTCTGCTACTAACCTGTCATCTAACGTGACACCTGAAACGGTCTGAACAAACAGCCAAATTTGTTCGTTTCGCTCGATCTCTTTACCAACGGCAATGGAATCGACGATACCGTCAATAGCGTTTACTTGCTGATAAATCTCCGCTGTGCCGATGCGCACACCGCCAGGATTCAACAATGCATCGCTACGACCGTAGAAAACAAACCCACCTTTGGCACTGCGTTCGACATCGTCACCGTGATGCCATATATCATCGAACTTGTCCCAGTACGCGTTGTGGTAGCGTTCCCCTGTATCGTTCCAAAAGCCGACAGGGAAGTTAGGCATAGAGTTGGTGCAGACGAGTTCACCGCGCTGTCCATTCACACTTTGACCTTGCGAGTCGAACACTTGAACATCAATCCCCAAGCCAGCGTACTGGCATTCACCACGATAAACAGGCGAGATAGGGTTGCCTAATACAAAGCAGCCACAGATGTCTGTTCCGCCTGAAATAGAAGCCAAGTGCAAATCTTGCTTGATGTGTTGATACACGTAGTCAAACTGCTCTGGATAAAGCACTGAGCCCGTAGAGCACAAAGTTCTTAAAGCAGGGAGAGAGTAATCTTGGATTGGCGACAGTCCGGCTTTTTCTACCGCCTCTAGGTACTTGGCGGCAGTACCAAAGAGACTCACCTCGGCGCGCTGAGCTAAATCCCACAACACATTGGGTGTTGGGTAAACTGGGCTACCATCGAAAATCACCAAGCACGCGCCACTCGCTAGAGCAGACACGTGCCAGTTCCACATCATCCAACCACAAGTTGTGTAGTAAAAGACGCGGTCTTTAGGCTGAATATCTGAATGAAGTTGATGTTCTTTAAGATGATTAAGAATCGTACCGCCAACAGAATGCACGATGCACTTAGGCTTGCCCGTCGTGCCAGAGGAATAAAGCACAAACAGCGGGCTATTGAACTCCACGCGAGTGTAATGCAACGGAGCAGGGGAATACTGATTAATGATGTTTTGCCAATCGTGAGTACAAACATCGCATTCGAACACATGCGGTTTGAGGTAACCGATCTGGCACACTTGTTTCAGTCCATCAAGATGATCCGCGATGTGATGGTTCTTCTCCAACATATCGAAAGTTTTGCCGTTGAAGGTATAACCATCGCAGGTAAAGAGAACCTTTGGCTTCACTTGCCCGAAGCGCTCAATAACGCTTTCTACCCCAAAATCAGGGGAGGTAGACGTCCAAGTCGCGCCTAAGCTGGTGGTAGCAAGCATTGCAATAACGGTTTGTGGCATATGTGGTAAATAACCTGCAACTACATCGCCGTACTTGATGCCACATTCGACTAACCATCGCTGAACGCTCGAGACCTCATCACAAAGCTGTTTCCATGTGTAAGTCTGTTTATCCCCGCGTTCGTTTTCAAACCAAATCGCCAGCTCATCCGCTTGCTGCTCTGCCAAACTGAGCAGGTTCTCTGCATAGTTAACTTGAGCTTGAGGGAACCACACGGCATCTCGATTTTGCATTGGTGATTGCCAGCGGCTTTCACCTTGCGTTTTAACGGTATCGCCTTGCGTGCCAATTAGGTCGCAAAACTGCCAAACCTCTTTCCAGAAATGCTCGTTATGCTCCAAAGACCATTGGTGCAAATCAGAGTAGTTTTTGAGCTCGAAACCCTGCCGATTAATGTGCTCGATAAACTGCGTGATATTGGCTTGCTCGATTCGATCTTTCGTCGGCTGCCAGACTTTGTTGCTCTCGCGCATAGCTCCCTCTATAACAAAGTTTTAACGTTTTCAGTCTGAGGTGAACAAGAAATAAAGTCAAACTCGTTGGAGAAACTAGCTCCTTATGTATATCAATGTGTTAGGGGGTGGTGTAAAGAAAATGTTACACCTAAATTTTGAGTGGAAAATGGTCAGGGGATTGGAAGGACAAAAGAGTGTAGATAGGCTTGATGTAAAGGATTTGTTAATGGAGATGTGCGATGACTCAGTATCATTCAAAACCCGTCGATCAGGATGGAAGGGTAGAATGGAGCCATGTAGAGGATGCCATTTGGCGCGACTTGGTAACAAGACAAATGAGCGTGATTCAAGACCGTGCATGCAACGCGTATCTGCATGGACTCAAGCTGCTCGACTTACCTCATGATCGCGTGCCACAACTGCCCGAAATCAATCGTGTTTTGATGGAAACAACGGGCTGGAAAGTGGAGCCAGTACCTGCGTTGATCGACTTTGATCGTTTCTTCAATTTGCTTGGCAATAAACGCTTCCCAGTCGCGACGTTTTTGAGAACACGAGAAGAGTTTGATTACCTACAAGAGCCAGATTTCTTCCATGAGATCTTCGGTCATTGTGCCATGCTCACCAACCCTGATTTTGCCGCCTTTACCGAGCATTACGGACAGCTCGGACAAGCCGCGACACCAAAGCAGCGAGGGTACCTTGCGCGTCTATATTGGTTTACAGTCGAGTTCGGCTTGGTTCAAGAGGGTAACAAAACCAAGATCTACGGTGGCGGCATCCTTTCATCTCCGGGAGAAACCATCTATTCATTGGAAAGCGACATCGCGATTAGAGACGAGTTTGACCTGCAAACTGTGCTAAGAACCCCTTACCGCATCGATATCATGCAGCCGAAATACTACGTGATTGAAGATTTGTCCCAGCTTTTCCAAATTAGCCAACTGAATTTATTGAAACAAGCCGATCTAGCGATTGAAGCCGGATTGCTTCCACCACTTTTTGAACCAAAGGAACCTGCTCATGTTGAATGAACAAAAATGCGAAGCTTGTAGTATCGATGCCATTGCACTTAGTAAAGAGGAACAACAGTCTTTGCTGCTGCAATTATCAGATTGGCAGATCATTGAGAGAGATGAGATTCCTCAACTTGAGAAGGTCTACAAGTTTAAGAACTTCAAACAAGCGTGGGCGTTTAGCAACAAGATTGCCGAGCTTGCAGAAGATGAATTCCACCACCCATCTATCTTGCTGGAGTGGGGCAAAGTGACCATCACTTGGTGGAGCCATTCTATTAAAGGTTTGCATAAGAACGACTTTATCTGTGCTTCGAAGTGCGACGCATTGGCTATTGACGAGTAAAGCCGAGTGATTAAAGAGAGATTCCGGACATCTCGTTCCTCGATTCCGGAATGACGTTGGTTGTGATGGTACTACTTGGAGCTGGAAGAGAGCTTTTCCACTTTGTAGGCTAGTATCGTTCTGAACTGCTAAGCTAGTTTCCGTCATTCTCGAGAGCGACGAAGGAGCGAGTCGGGAATCTCACTCTCAAACAATGCTCATTCACTATAAACAAAAACGCCCGGACTGAAGTTCGGGCGCTTTACTTTTAATTTTGTTCTCTTGAAGAGTGGGTATTAAAGCTCGATTCGAAACACAGATGTCGTACCTGACACTTCATTACCAACCGCGATAAAGTGTTGTCCGTTACGAGCAAAGTAGTTGATTGACTCCGGCGCCAAATCACCTGCTTTTGGATTGTAAGTGTCGTTCGCGCATTCGCCATCTTCCACTTCTGTACAAACTGGTTGGCTGTAATCACGACGGTTTACGTAATGCAAGAACTGCGCTTGCTTCGGGTCTGTGATGTCATAAATCATGATGCCGCCTTGACGTTCCAAGCCGATAAACGCGTAGTGACGACCATTGATTTGTGCTACTTCAATCGCTTCTGGCTCAATGCCTTTGTCGTCGCTGCGGTCATCGCCACTGTCATTGCTATCGTTGGTGCTGTTGAAGTTCTTACCTTCATTCATTAATGCGATGGTCGCGAAATCGTCACCACTATCGAAAACCAACTCACCGTTTTCATCCCAAATAGAGAACGAACGGGCACCAAAGGCTTGAACATTGTCTTGTGCAGAAAGCGTGTGCTCAGGCTTAATCACTTTTAGACGCGCGAGTTGCATGTTATCTTTTAGCGCCTCTGCCAGCGGGTGATCTGCTGCGACTTTTAGCTTCTTACCGCGCACCTCATCAACATGGCTTAAACAGGTGCCTTGTTCAGAAGTATATTCATCTGTACCTAGGTAATCGTCTTCATCCCACTTAAAGCCCGCTTGGTCACATAGAGCTTGTGTTGTTTTGAAGCCATATTCACGACCGTCACCTTCGTTGGCAGAGAGTATGTACGTTTTACCGTTTACCGAGTAGCTGTCGAGGGTATCTGGCATGTACAGACCAACCAGTTGAGGGTAGCTCTTAAAGTTGCCAATGATTTTGTCTTTGTTCGAAGCATCCAGTTTTGAATCAGACCAAGATTTCTCGCCCAGACCTACAATCTTCTCTACCGATTTGTTTTCTGGGTTTACGATTGCCATCGCGTTGTTTTCTTGCAGTGCAACGTAGATTTTTCCATTGTCAGCAAAGGTGAGGTATTCCGGTTCTAGATCTTGCGCCACCGTTGCATTTGGACCAGAGATTCGAACATCTGCAGGTAACTCAGACTTACGTGCACCATCAAACTCATTGAAACCAATTTGCGTGACTTCTGCTTGGTTTATACCTTGGCTCAAGTCGATCAATGTGATGCTGCCCTCTGGATCGATACTGTAGTCACCATTTGGCTCACCTTCGTTGGCTGTCGCAATGTATCTGCCATCTTTTGAGAAGCCAACCATGTCTGGCAATGCGCCAGTAGGGAAGGTGGTGATAAGTGACAAATCATCCGAGCGGTACAAGCCAACAATGCCATTCGCCTGCTTATTGCTGTTTTCAATCGCTACAGCGACTAAACCATTAAAGACAGCAACGCTGTTTGCCGCACCAATTTCAACGCCTGCCGCTTCGCCCGCGCTGTTGAGGTCGATGAATGCAGTTTGCGTTGGTGCGCCGTTGTCGTCCATAGAAAGCACATCGACACGCTTTGCTTGAGCGTTGACCACGTATAGCTTGTCAGTACACGCATCATATTGAACGATTTCTGCTGCCGATGTATCGAATGGTGCGTCAGCGATAGACGTTCCCATAAAGGTCAACCCTTGGATGGATGTCTCTCCAGCAACAGGTGCTACTGGTGCTTTACATTGGGCTGCAAACGCAGAGAGAGAATCGTCAGGTTGAGATGAACATGCGATGGCAAGTGAAGATAATGCCAATACGCCTATTGCCTTAAATGGGGTGGTCATGATATTTCCTTATTAAGCAGATACAATGTCGCTCAATGCACCTAAATTAGATATCTATTCATTCACTGCAACAGTGAGGAATAGTGCATTGATTGATGTGTTATTAAATAAGGCTCTGAATATATTTATGATTTATGACTCTTATATTGGCTTTTGATGAAACAAATGTGTCAGTTTTAATCTGAACGTATGTCGAACACCTAAGATGAAAAGACACTAGGAAATAGAAATAATGGAACTTAAAGTATTTTTGGATGCGCTAGCGGCATCACCTGAGACAGTAGAATTTGAAACGACAATGGCAGCCATTGAGGCAAACTACGCTTTTACGCCAGCGGCTTTTGTGAATGGTGAAACGCAGAATAATGCAGGTGAGAACAACGGCTCGTGCAAGATCTTCGCATTTGGTCAACTGAACAACTTAAGCAAAGAAGCAACGTTGGCGTGTTTTGGTCGCTTCTACCGTGAAGACGTATTGGCACATCCAGAGAACAACGACCATCAAAACATTCGTAACTTTATGGTGACAGGTTGGGATGGTGTGAAGTTTGAATCCCAAGCGTTAGCGCAGAAATAGTTCGCAGACCTCACCTTCATTTCAATGATAGCCAGTCCGATACGTCCTATATCCGATAGGCTAGGCGACTGGCTTTTTCTCCAAACATTTACGACACAAACAAAGCTGCCCCGCATCTGGTTTTGGTAAATCTCTGGTCTCAATATCAAAGCACCAGCACGTCTCTTTCCCCGCAGCAATATCGCAGTGCGCGTTCGTGCCACACTCAGGGCAAGAGTGGGTTGAGTCATTTCCAACCAATTGCTCGATGATCGCGTCTCGTTGAGTATCGGACTTATCTTTCCACTGCACGATTTCTTCCATGGTTCGGTGACAGCCAGAACAGATCCCGCCATTGTTTTTACAGGCCGCGCGGCAAGGTGACTTCATTATTTTTCTCGTTATGCTTTCCAGTAAGCGGCGTACTTTAACATGAAATTGTGCAGCGGGAAGCTCAATACTTGATTCAACAAAATATCCATTGAGTGAATAAATACTGGTCAAATTTATATGGAATAGTAAACTGTATATTCAATTTTAGGAGGCGTCATGTTTAAACCGTATTTTAAGTGCATCACCTTGTCTGTTTTTATCGTCCTTTTGGCTGGTTGCGCCAGAGGTCCACAAGTCGATGAGACGAAATTTACTTCGTATGAGGACTTTCGACCGGGTCCTGAAGGCAGAGTCGATTTAGTGTGGGCAAGAGATGACATTAAAGATACGCAAACATTAAAAGCCGTTCTAGATAAATACGATAGCGTACTGATGGATCGTGTTTTTGTGGTGGTGAAAGATGCTGAGTTGGATGATGAGAGCATTAATGAACTGTCTGACTACATGGTGATGAGGCTCAAAGAGAAGATCTCGACCAATAAACGCATTGTGGATGAGCCAAGTGACTCAACACTTCGTTTGAGTATCGCGATCAGTAATGTGGAAACGCCCAATCCGATCTTAGCGGTAACAAGCTCTGTGCTGCCTTTTGGTATTGGTGTTTCTACAATATCCAAGCTAACAACGGGCGAGCACACCAATGTGGGAGAGGCGACCATTGAACTGCTGGTAAGCGACTCCAAAACGGCGGAACCAATCTTTGCGGTGATAGACCGACATGTTGGCGATAAAGATTTGGATAACATTGTTGACGGGTTAAGTGGAGCGAAAGACGCAATCGACTGGTGGGTTAATCGATTATTTGTTACTTTCGACAACCAAGTTACCCAAATCTAGGTCGTTAGACAAAACGCCATGTTAGAAAAAGAAAATTTAATCAAACTCGCTCGAATGCAAATGCCGTTTGGCAAATACGCAGGGCGAGTACTGATTGATCTTCCAGAAGAATACCTACTCTGGTTTGATAAAAAAGGCTTTCCTGAAGGGGAGCTAGGTGAACTGCTAAAACTCTGCCTAGCACTTAAAATTGAAGGCTTAGATAGTGTTGTTAAGCCTTTAAAGCGCATGTAACCTGCCACAGAAACTCCCTATTTTTGATTTAAAGAATTACCATGAATTTTGATATTAATGCACTAAAACACCACCAACTGGTCGAAGATGGTCAACTAGAAGGGTGCTACCTTCATCAACCTGCAAAGGGCAGTCAGCAAGATGACAAAGCGGTTTTAGCAGAACGCCAAGCGCTGGAAAAGATGGGGTACAAGGTGATACAGGTTCAAGCTAAAGGCGGGACCACAACGTTTGCTGAAGCGATGCAGGAGTTTGCAAAGAAGACTGGTCTCCAGCCTCAATAATAAGCGGATTCAACCGATTCAACTGCCTTCAACCTTTCTCGCAATACCCTCAGTTTTATACAAAAGAGTCAGACTATCAGGCTGACTCTTTTTTACCCCTCGATTGCAAGTAATACTGCTCGCCAGTTAACCGCAGCATTGCCCTTCTCATGGAATAATTTTCAGTTCATTCGGGTTATAAACGTCTGCTCATCATCCACAAAAGCAACAAATCCGCCGTGATAGATAAACACTCGCCCGCGTCCCTCGACTAAGCATGCTAGCTGTGGGTTTAAATCTTCTTCGTTAGCTTGGCTTTCAAACGTGCCGGTATCCGTGATTACACCGTCGAGTGCAGGCAAATATCCATAAGTCCGTTTGGCTTGATCAATCAGGCTCAATTCACTGTCGATAGAGAAGCAAGAGGGGATCGCACCAGCGTCTTCGATGAATATAGGTTTCAGTTCTTCAAAGGCTGTAATCACCAGCCAGTCGATGCCGTTAACATGATGGATAAACATAGAGTTGCTCGATAATTTTGATGCGGGGATTCTATCATTATCAGTTGCAGAGCGTCGGAGAAATTTAGTTGTTAAAGGCGATAATTCTGCGCCATTTACTGACATTTAGCCAGCCAACTGGAAATACGCTTGCGTCCGACAGTAAGTTGCAACAACAAGTAGGTGGATGCGTCTAAAAAAGCCCCGTTTAGTCCAAGGCTGTCAAGCGGGCTAAACGGGGCAAACAGAGCAACTAGGATAACTGCTCTGCGATGGTGTCCGGAAACGAAAATTAGCATCGCTTCCGAGATAAATTTTAGGAGTTTCTAGTGTGGTTTTGTCAGCAAAATGTCACGACTCGATGTCATGCTGACAAGCTTATTTTTTATTTTTGAACAATAGCTTATAAAGCAGGCGAGCATTGTAGGAATGCGCTTAATACACTTACAAATGACATAAAAAAACTCGCTATTTAAGCGAGCTTTTTAACTAAAAATATCAACCCATATCAGGACAGGTCAGAAACGCGAATTAATGTTTGCGTTGTGGGCCGTTACGAACGATGTCTTTACCGTTGTCGTAAACGTGCTGAGAAACCCAGCGACCCATGATGAGTTGGTGTTGGTCACCTAATACAGCGACAAAAGGGCGGCCGTCGGTGTTGGTTGTAGCCAATGCGACACCTGTTACGCCTTCAAGACCCAGTGCGCCACTTTCAATTAGGTGTAGGAAAGCTTCTAGCTCTTCCAATGTTTCGATTACGTGATTATCAATGTTCATCGTCTTCAATCTCTTCGAATTGTCGATATTCAATGGTCGCGTACTCTACCTAAGTTGCTGGCAGAAACCAAGGAAGGATTTGCATACAATAATGCTTGGCGTTATCACGCTAAATTGTTGTAAATTCGAATTCCAATCATACATCGAACAAAAATTACAAAGAGTCACATTGATGAAGAAAGTGTTAATCACCGGTTTTGAGCCATTTGGTGGCGAGTCAGTTAACCCTGCATTAGAAGCGGTAAAACGATTAGAAGGCAAAAAGCTCAACGGTGGTGAAGTGGTGATTTGCCAAGTGCCAGTAACCCGTTATGAATCCATTGACACCGTGGTTAATGCTATCGAGCAATACCAACCAGACATTGTCATCACAGTAGGGCAGGCTGCGGGACGAGCTGCGATTACACCAGAACGTGTGGCAATCAATGTAGACGACTTCCGTATTCCTGATAATGGCAGTCATCAACCAATCGATGAACCAGTAGTTCAAAATGGTCCAGACGCTTACTTTACAACGCTGCCCATCAAGGCGATGACAAACGCTTTACAGAACGCGAGCATTCCATGCCAAGTATCAAATACGGCAGGGACGTTTGTATGCAATCACCTGTTTTATGGTATCCAGCATTACTTGCGTGATAAATCGGTACGTCATGGTTTTGTGCATATTCCCCTTTTGCCAGAACAAGATGCTTCAGGCAACCAGCCAACCATGTCGTTAGATGTCATTGTCGAAGGGTTAGCGCTCTTGGCTCAAGCAGCGATTGACAATGAATCTGACATTGCGGTCACCGCTGGCCAAATTTGTTGATACACAAGCAAAATTCAAATCCTTACATGAACACCGAGCACCATCAAGCTCGGTGTTTTTGTATCTGTTAAGTCGCTCAAATTTTGTGTGTTATGAAAGGAGTAGCATCGAGTTATAAAGTGAAAAGTCACACGTATTCACTTTGAACTCTCGTTCAATAAAAAAGGCGAACTATCATGAAAAGCAATAGAAGTAAGATCATTGCCCTTTCCTCTGCGGTTGTTTTCGCTTTGGCTATTGCCGCTCTAAAATTCGAAAACACCCTCGGACTACTACCGATCCTCGTTGCGATTGTCGCATTCTTTACCTGCGTGATTCATACCAGCATGCACCTCTCTGGGGTTAAAAATGCGGACGCATTCGGTTATTACCAACAATCACAACAAACCAAAGCGAAAGCACTGCATAAAGGCTTAGACCCTCGCGATAAAAAGCGTTGAAGCATGTCACATTCTCCGTATACTTTGGCAAAGCATTTAAAGTACAAGCTTGTCGGAGAAAAGCATGTCACATCGAGTACCTACCAACATACTGACGGGATTTCTAGGCGTCGGTAAAACCACAACTATTCTGAACTTACTGAAAAACAAACCAGAAAACGAAAACTGGGCTGTATTAGTGAATGAGTTTGGTGAGATAGGTATCGATGGGGCGATGATGACTGACCAAGGAGCGATGATTAAAGAAGTTCCGGGTGGTTGCATGTGCTGTACTGCGGGCGTTCCTATGTCTGTCGGTATCACTGCTTTGCTACGTCAAAATCCAGATCGTCTTCTTATCGAGCCAACGGGGTTGGGACACCCAAAGCAAGTGGTTGCGACATTAACGTCTGAGCAATATCTGCCTTATGTTGATCTTAAAGCAACGATCGCGCTGGTGGATCCACGTAACCTAAGTGACGAAAAGTATCTTTCAAACAAGAACTTCGTTGATCAATTAGACAGCGCCGATGTGGTTATTGGTAGTAAGGTTGACCTGTGTACCAGCCATGACATCGACGTATTCAACGACTGGGTAACCGATCAAACGCCTTCTAAAGTGTTCAGCAAACTGATTCATGATGGTGACCTACCAATTGAAGTGTTGGACATCGAACGCGTACACGGCAGTGCATCTTCCCACATTGAAGCTCATCATCACGACCATGCGCATCAAGAGCCACAATTCCAATTACCTCCAGGTGAAGCCTTTATCCGTAAAGAGAACAAAGGGCAGGGCTACTTTAGCTGTGGTTGGTTGTTCGGTGCAGAATACACCTTCAACTTCGATCAACTGTTCTCAATGCTGTCTGACCTTACGGCAGAACGTATCAAAGCCGTAATGAATACAGACCAAGGCTGCTACGCATTCAATGTTGCGAACGGCATCGTATCTGTAAATCAGATGAGCCTAGAAGGGTTTGAATCTCGCATCGAAGTGATTGACTCACAATTGATGCCTTGGGATCAGTTGGAAGCGATCCTACTCAAACTTTGTGGCATTGCTGAATAAGCACGAATGAATATCAAACAAGGCCCGAGCAGATGCTTGGGTCTTTTTCTATAAATTTTCATTGTTGAGACGATAGAAAACTATCATCGTGTCAAATCTATATATATGTGATTTGTATCACTATAATCGCCGGCTTTTCTCATACAACAAGAAACCGGAGACCACTTGAATCCTGCCTTTACTTTCTCTGAATTGAAGTTCTTTTGTTTGCGTTTTGTCGCGATTTTCTTTCTGCTTGTCACCGTATTTGGTGCCATTATCCATTACGATAAATCCGCGTCAGAAGAAGCAGAGAAGAGCAATATTCGTGTTCAACAAAAAGCGCTTCTAGAGGGCAAGAAACAATATATTGAGTGGGTGATGGGCTCTGTTGTAAGAGAAACCGCTTTGCTCTCCGACATTATGGAAGCAAGACAAGTGTACAACATGGTTGAGCTGCTTCCTGAAGCTAAAAGGGATGTCGAACTGGCGCGATTGAGCACAATCTTGGAGGCCGTTAGTCAAAGAAAAGAAGTGTATGACCAACTTCGTTACTTGGACTTGGAAGGCAATGAAGTGGTTCGTATCAACTTTAATGACGGACATTCTCAGGTTGTACCCGAAGAGCAGCTACAAAATAAACGTCATCGCTATTACTTCAATAAAGCATTGCAGCTAGGTTGTCGAAAAATATACGTATCGCCTTTAGACCTAAACGTCGAGCATGGTCAGATTGAAGTACCGCTTAAGCCTATGATTCGTCTGGCCACACCTGTTTTTGACGAGGAGGGGAAAAAGCGCGGGATCGTTATGGTTAACTATCTTGCGAAGTACCTTATGGAAGGTATGGCGCTGTTTAATCTTGATATGGGCACCAACTACATGCTGCTCAATAAAGACGGCTACTTCTTGTTTAACAAAGAACATCGCGATACTGAATTTGCGTTTATGTACGATCATCGAAGTGATGAGACGATCTACAATAGATTTCCAGATTTGGCGGAACAAATTCGTAATACGCTGTCAGGGCAGATTGAAACTGATAAAGGCATTATGACGATTGAGTCTGTTGGCGCCGTAGACCGCATAAATCCATACTGCTTTCAGGATTATCACGTCAGCGAGAACAGCTCGACAGCGTGGAAGTTGGTTTCTTACGTCGATTTCAGTGAAAGGAAAGAAATCGCCAGTTCGCAATACGAGCGAAAATGGCTAATGCAAGTTGGCGTGGTTATGAGCATTATTCTGGCTTACTTTATTGCGCGTTTTCAGCTTCGCGCATTTGTAGACAACCAACGCATTCATCATTTGGCTCATCATGACAGTCTAACGGGGCTTTTGAACCGAGCAGCGTTTCAAACTGGTGCGACAGAAACCATATCGCAGAGTGTTAAAACCGGGAAGAAGGTTTGTTTGGTCTATCTTGATCTTGATGGTTTCAAGTTCATCAATGATGAATATGGGCATGCCGCAGGGGATAAAACCTTAGAACATGTCGCATCTGTCATGAATCGTATATTTGGAAGCAAAGCGTTACTAGCACGCTTGGGTGGTGATGAGTTCGCTATCTTGTTGAGCTCTCAAGAGCATATGCAAAATCCAGAGCACTATGCGGCGTCTTTAATTCAATTGATTCAAGATCCAATTGAAGTGTTGCCTGACATCTTCCATCAAGTGACAACCTCGATTGGCGGCTGTTACACAAAAGGGCAAGATTGCACCTTAGAAGAGTTAATGCATCAAGCAGACATGGCAATGTACGAGGCGAAGAAGGCGGGTAAAAATCAATACTTTTTTATTTGAAGCCCGAATGAGAAGGCGTATGAAGGATGGGAAAGCCTTATACGCCTTCGGTGTTCGGCATAGACTCTGTGTTGATGTTTAAAGTGCCAGAGATAACATCGGTACCATTGATTCGAAGACGATCAGCTGATCTTTCTCCATTGATTTTGGATTATTTAGTTCCAAGTTTTCTCGGACATGACTTTGGTCGAGGTCATAATCAACATAACCAGATTTAACTTCAACGTTAGTAGGGGATGTAGCAACCGACTTAACTTGTCCCGACCAGTTTAGTGCTATACCTGCAGCACCCACATTCATTGAAAGGCTCATTAGCACTGCGGCTAAAAGTTTTTTGTTCATGATAACTCTCCTTGTTTGTCTTACGATTCTACATCGACCGAAAACAAAAATCCTTAAGTGATAAATTTGATATCAGTTAGAGGTGTATAGTTGGTAATGGGCGTGTGTATTTGAGGCGACAGGGAGCGAGAAAAAGTTAAAGACTTATGCGTTAATTGTCGGATAGATGCGAGTAGTAGAAGGGAAAGTAGCCAATCCTTGGCAGAAAATTATAGATCTAGTGATAACGTCGGAATGCCTAACTCCATAACTATAATCTGTTCCTTATCGAAATTTTTTGCTGATAATTCAACGTGTTCGTTATACAGAACAAAGTTCACCTTATCTTTTTGTAATTCAACATTAGCCGGGGCTTGTCCAATTGAAGGCACAACGCCAGACCAAGTTAGTGGAACGGTTGCACTGTAAGTATTCAATGAAAAAACAGCGAGAGCTAATAGATAATATTTCATGGTTTCTTTCTCTTGAGATATATGAGTTAGTGATTAAATCGTGCGCAGTGTATGTCTTTAAATGTACAACTAGTTTGATATTTATCAAGTGGTAGGCATTATGAAAAAAGATTTTATAAAATGCTAATTTATGAATAACAGATGAGCTATTGATTAATTTAGAAGTTCAAAAGAAGTGAATATCTAAAGGATATGAAGCAGAAAAAGTGAGATAAATCACTCGAATTCGGGTATAGTGCACGGCTAAATTTTCAAAGCTATCTAGTGGTTTGTTTAAGGAATACGCTCAATGTCATTTTCATCTCAAGGTTTTGCGCCAGAAGTGGTTAAAGCACTGGCAGAATGCGGTTATGAGAAGTTAACGCCAATCCAACAGAAGGCGATTCCAATGGCTCGTCGAGGTCATGATATTTTCGCTACTGCACAAACAGGTACGGGTAAAACCGCGGCCTTCTCTTTGCCGATGATTCAACGTTTGTTGGACAGTGGTCGTAATGCTTCTCGCAAGACAGCGCGTGCACTTATCATGGCTCCGACTCGTGAATTAGCAGAACAAATCGCAGATAACATCAAAGCATACACTAAGTACACGAACCTCTCTGTTGCGGCGATCTTTGGTGGTCGTAAAATGTCTTCTCAGATTTCTGCTCTTGAGAACGGTGTAGATATTCTGGTTGCAACACCAGGGCGTCTAGAAGAGCACATTGAACAAGGTAACGTTTCAGTAGCAAACATCGAATTTCTTGTATTTGATGAAGCTGACCGAATCTTGGATATGGGCTTTATTAATGCCGTTCGTAAAATCATGTTAGATGTGGATACCGATCCTCAGATCATGATGTTCTCTGCAACAACTTCTACCCAACTGAATGTACTAGCAAGAGATATTCTACGTAAGCCAAAGCGTATCGAAGTAGAGCGCGCGAACACAACAGCACAAACCGTAGCTCACGTACTTTACCCAGTTGATCAAGAGCGTAAAACAGAGCTGCTATCTGAACTTATTGGTCGTAAAAACTGGAAACAGGTACTGGTGTTTGTGAACTACAAAGAAACCGCAAACGACGTAGTAAAAGAGTTGAAACTCGATGGTATTAAAGCGGTCGTGTGTCACGGTGACCGTGCGCAAAGTGCTCGCCGTCGTGCTCTTGAAGAGTTCAAAACAGGTAAAGTACGCGTGATGGTGGCAACAGACGTCGCGGCGCGTGGCTTGGATATAGAAGACCTACCGCACGTAGTGAACTACGACATGCCATTCCTTGCAGAAGACTATGTTCACCGTATTGGTCGTACGGGCCGTGCTGGTAAACAAGGTCATGCCGTTTCTTTTGTTAACCGCGAAGAAGAACTAACGGTAGTGCAGGTTGAAAACCTAATTCAACAACACATCCGTCGTATTGAGCTAGCGGGCTATGAGCCAAAGCAGCGTGAATCTTACATTGAGAAGCTAAACTCTAAACCAGCATTCAAAAACCGCCAAGGCCGCCGTAACAACCCGAACCAATCGGCAACAGATCAAGGTTCAGCGGAGCGTCGCCTAGCTATGGTTAAACGCTTGAAAGCGCGTCGTTCAACTAAGTAACGAATAAATTATAAAAACGCCCCTCACGAGAGGGGCGTTTTTGTTTGTGTTGGTAAGCTTTTAGTTCATCCCAATGAAGTTGGGTTCTCCACGATAAATAATGCGGTCATTCCCACGATGAATTCCGAACGTGACTACTGTCGGTGGGTTATCTTCGTCTGCGTCACTCTTATCCCAATTGTACTTGAGCCAAGGTAAGTTATTGCCTGCACTGCTCAAGTCTAAATGGAAGCGAACTTGCTCTCGTGCTGAATCTACTTGGCTGGCTACGATATCGTAGGTTCTGCCAGCCAGCATGGTGCCTTCACCGGATAGCTTAGTGTTGTCTGGAGCAGAGTTAGACCAAATTGGCGTGCGCGTATGATGCTGCCCATTGGCCGTAGTTGCGCTGTCCTCAAAGTGGGTCACGAAGCGACCGTCTTGCCATACTTCGACGTCCAGTGGAACCTTGATTGTCATGCCTTGGTTGCCACCAACGTCTTTAAAGTTGAGTCTGCCAAAACGGACATCTGGTTGCTGCTCTAAGATATGGAGATCATCAAAGAAGTGTATTTCGTCGACGACATTTGTGTGAATTAGGCCGATTTCACTCTGTGTTGATTTCGAATCTTTGTTGAATGGACCATCAGGGTATTTTCCGTCTGTTTTATCTTTTTCCCAGCAAGGGCTATTGTCGCAATTCGGATTACCTGTTGCTTTTTCGATAGTGAAACTGCCGACGCTAGCGTCACCGACCAAGTTCCATTCGACTGAGTGAGCAGCTGGTGGAATAAAGCGATTGACGTAGTCACTTAGTTCACCTAAATGAAAATGTTCACGAAGGCTGGCATTGAAATGCACGTAGTTCTGAATATCTTCTTTTTTGGCATTAAGAGCGATGACGTCATAACTTACGCGCTCAAATGGTTGATTCATGTAAATGAAGTCTTGCTTTGTTGGGTATGTCCATTTGGCTTCACGCGCCTTGAAGTACTTAGCGTAAAAGCGGCCAACATTTCGATAGCCTGTGTTGACGGTCATATCTAAATATTGACTGTCTAATTTCGCTTTAATCTTCAAGCTACCAACTTCTTCCCAGTACAAGCCGGAGAAGGTGTATTGGGAGTTCTCGTTTTCGGTATGGTTACGAGTGAGTGATGAACTACTCTCCAATAACTTCCTCGTCTGACTTGCGGTTTCAGTGGGAGTTTTTTGCTTACTGCTTAAAACGATACTGGCTGCTGGCGCATCTTCCAACATGAAGTTATGGGTGACGTCAGCACTGCAGTAGCTTGTTGTATTAACTTCTCCGCTCAATGAGCCGCCATTCTGCCAGACGATCGGTTTCACTGTGAGAGAGAAATGTTCGCCAGCAGCAATAAAGCCCGGTCCACTGTCGGAAGTGCCGGAGGCCAGTGCTGTTGAACCATCACAGATGGCTAGCGTCCAAGGTCGTGATTTCACATTAAATGTACCTACAACCTCTACCGAACCTTCATCTGGACACTCCTGAAACCCTGTACATTTGAAAGTATCAAAGAGCCTGACGGAGAACAGACCTGTTTCATTGGTAATTAAACCATGACTAGAGAGGCCGTCTTTGAACTCCGCAGAGTAACTGAAGCTTCCTTCACTGCCGCCTACAGGTTTGATGAGAGGATGAGTGACTTGGGGCGTTCCGTCGTAATTTGTCGCAATAATCTGTTCACCCGCTGCAGTACAAGCCAATAAACGTGTGTGCACGGTTTTTGATTTACCAGCAACAACATGGATTTCATCAAGTGAGCTCAGATCTTCTGCATAAGCTTCGAACATGTATGGCGTAAACATAAACTGCACCGTCTGCGTCTTGTTCATGTCATCAACCATTGTAAAACTGAGGGTATAATTTGAATCGAGAGCGATAGCGTCGATATCGTTAGGTATGACTTTGACGACTAACGTACCGTCATCTTTTGAGATGAAATTGGAATCATCAATCTTCTGTTTGCCTTCAACCATCTCAAGTGTGAATAAGTCTGGGTGAGAGAGGGAAGCTAACACCTGAGCACTGGTGACTTCACCATTGTTGGTTGTGGTTACAGTAAACTGAGGTAGTTCATCACCGCACATTAGCGCCATGTCTTCTGTTGGTGTGACAACGAGATCGAAGTCATCTTCAGTCGGCCTTTCAATTGTACAATTAGGAATAATATCGGGCACAGGGCATGCTCTCGAAGGTGTAACGTATGAACAATTAGGTTCTGAGATGCCGCAATAACGGTCAACGTTTCGAATGTTTTCTTCGTGGGCGTTTATGGTGCCGCAGATAGTACCATTTTGAATACTGGTTGCATGAAATGAACTGATGGCTTCTTTTTTCGCAAAGATTGAGCTTGAACCTAAATCAAATAATCCACTTTCACCTTGAGAATTAATTGTTCCGTAAACATCAGCTCCAGATAGTTCAATAGTACTGTGTGAGTTAATGTTGCCAACGATAAAGTTTGAACTCGCATTGATTGAGATTTCATGCCCTATGGATTCGACATCACCACAGACGTTTGTGTTGTTTAGTGTGACAGTACTGCTACCTGATACTTTACCGTTTATTACGTTATAGTCACCAACAGTAGTTACCATGCCCCCAACAGAATCGACCATTCCGTCAATGAGAGTGTTTTCCAGAACAACCGAATATTGCGAGTCTACACTTCCGTAGATTAGTGAATACTCGGCGTTATCCCCAAGGTTATTCTGAGAATTAACACCTACAGATAAAGATCGTAGATTGATATTTTTTTCTGGGCTGCCAATTGTGTTGTTACCTAATAGAGTAATGCTGCTGAAGGACTTCAATATCGAATGAGAAGCGCCGGGTAATGACGACACGATGCTTGAACCATGAGGTAACAATATACTGGTGGGGCAGTAAAGTGTTCGGCCTGTTTTAGTAAATGAGCTCTGATAGCAAATCTCATTTAAGCTTGTGATGTCAGCCAGGTCGTAAACTTTTGCCTGACCATAAACTGGGAAGAGAAGTGCTGTACCTAAAAGGCTAATAAAGCGCATCATCAAGTATCCTAAATCTAGTGGAACTTAATGGCACCAAGCGAGAGTGAGTAAAGTACTCACAGAAAAGGCATAAGCGTTCTTATTTTGATTTTATGTGTCGCTTACTTATTGAACTTCGGTGTTTTTTTATTCGTATGTCATACCAAGTTCATATGTCAGGTATTAAAGCTTGAATGTGATCTTAGTTCAAGCTTTGAGGCTGAAGTGTGTCGCACTTTTGAGGGAATAAATTGTTAGAAAATAATAAGAAAGGGTGATTTAGAGGTGATAGCTAAAGGTTAGAGATAAAGCCAAATCGGACTATGGCTCTATCTCTTTAAAAACGAACTAAGCGGCGTGGTCAATCAATGGCGCCATTTGGTACAACTCTTCAAGAATTGCTTTGGTTTGCTTCGAGTAAATCAGGCGATCTCGATCACCGACTAACTGAATCGCTTTTATCTTTCCTGATACCAAACACAGACGAATGGTACGAAGTACCATCTGAATATCCAACGCAGGCGTGCCGTCTAAATTGTTTTTCGTTAATAGTGACGCTAAATCAATCGACATGACGATTTGATCGCAATGATCAAGATAGTTGCCCACATGCTGCTTAAGATGATTGCGGTAGCGGAAAGTAAACTCTCGGTCTGTTACCCAATCACAACCTTGGTCTTCGGCATATTCCCATGCTTCTTGCTTGGTTTCTTGTTCGCTCACACCAGCGAAAAATAGACGGACGTTTTGGTAACGAGACAAGGCAAAGTGAAAGGCTGAGCCAATTCGCGGCTCCAGTGTCGCGTTGAGGTTTATTTTATGGCCAATATTGATGATACCTATTTCATCGTTATCACAAACAACGACCGGTAACATCGACAGAATAGCTTCTGTGCAATTTGATAGAACGACCGGAATAGAATGGCGTGACAAAGATAAGCTCAGGGCTTCTTGAAAGTCACCACTATCGATTTGATGATGAGAAAAATGGCCAAGGTTAGCGGCAGAGACCTGATTATGTTGTTGGTAAAGCCAATCACTGGCATTTTCTAAACTTTGGTCAGCTAATTCAAACGTTCCATGGCTCATCGGGGCTAAATGCTCACATACCGTCATAAAAGAAAAAGGGTAGTGGTGGATAGGTTTATTAGCTCGATGAAGTTTGTAACGTTTGAAAAAGCTCAACATGGTGAATTACCTTTCTGGCGGCAACGCCCTCGCTGCCTGCAACACATGCAAAATGATACGCTGCTTATCCTTTTCGACTCGGTGGGCCGGAGCCATCACAGAGACTGCACCAATCAACTTACTTCCTTTCATGACTGGTGCGCTGATACCAGATACACCAGGATCAATTTCTGATGTACTAACAGCGTATCCGTTCTTACGGATGGTGCTGAGCTCTTGTTCCCACTCGCTGAGACGATGATCTTGCCCAAAATGACGCAAGATTTTCTCGCAACGGCTTTGAGGCATGAAAGCCAGCATCACCTTAGATGAGGCGCCACGAAGCAATGGTTGACTTTGACCCTGGACGTAGCTGCATCGAAGCGCCTGCATACTCTCTTTTTGTCTGACACAAAGCGCACGATAACCAGATGGCACCATATAAGCCGCCATTTCACCCGTTTGTTGAACCAAGCGAGCAAGGATGGTTTCCACCATATCCAAACCGTGCTGAGCGGTTTCATAGCTGTGCATTAACAGCAGGGCGGCAGGGCCAACTACAAATGTTTTGTCGTGTACGCTTTCTTCAATCAGGTTCCACTCTTTGAGTAGCTTCAAGTGTCGATAAAGACTGCTCAAAGGTACATTCAGTTGTTCACTGAGCGTTTTCGCAGAGACTGGGAACTGACTAACTGCGACTTGCATTAGCAATTGCAGCGCCTTTTCGTTTACCTGATTAGCGTTGGCTTTGTTTGTCGTCATGAGCGTGTTGTAACGTGATAATGGGTAGGCAACAACTATAATTCTTAATAGCTGAGAAAAGGAAAATAATTAGAAATAGATATTCTCATACAGTGAGAAAATAGCCTATTAATGTTTTCTTTGCTTGAGTTGGGTGCCAACGGGAATCTGACTGACAAGGTATCCATGCCTCTATGAACGACTTGGGAAGAAAGGAGATAGGCAAATTTTGTGTGAATTTCTCTTCACTCATCTCTGTGAAAGCAAGAATGTTGATACACTCTGTCTCTGAAATGAGCCATGTATCAATAACTCATTGTTATGTTTGCACCTTTGTAGCTTGTTAACCATACTCAATCTGTAGCGCTGATTAGTGCCTCTGCTTACTCTGGAGTGTTTTAAGTGGTTGATGAGTAAGTGTTAATGGCTTTCTTCTTCCTTGTTCTTAAAGATAAGAGATCACTTCTAGATGATAAATAAAGAGCTTTTTAAAAAAGCCATCATATACTTGCTCCCGTTACCTCTTATCGTCGCGGAGGTGTTCTATTTAGCGCATCAAAGCGTCCAGCGAAATCTAGACCATATTCTTGATAAGAACCTCCAAGTTGCGGATGAAATTCTGTTTCAAATAGAGACAGAGAATCGGACCGCTCTGATTAATCCCGAACGTTGTGAAGCGATACAACAAAATTTGATGTTTGAAAGGCACATCGACGAGACTCTGATTGTAAAAGATGGTCAGATTATTTGTTCCTCGAAGTTGGGAGCAATGGAGCGTCCGATGGACAACTATGTCCAGTTATATCGTAAAGGAGAGCTCACTTTAGGCCATATCACAGGCTACCCTGACCAAGTCTTATTTCTGATCACACCAAAAGAGGATGCTCCGGAATACCAAGCCGTTACTATCGTTGATAGAGACTACTTTGGCGCGACTATTGGCTATCGTAGTGATGTACGTTTAAAGCGTTCGGCCATGTTTGTTGGTAAGGATTCTGCACCTAAAGATGCTTCTATGAAGGGCGAAAATGCCGTGTCGCTTGGCTCCTCAAAGCTGTTTGATTATAAGGCATTAGTGGAAGCCAGTGACTTTTACGTTGAGCAAAAACGCTTTTCTTATATCGTTTCTGCCATTCCTATTTTGCTCGCGTTTTACCTTTTGATCTTCATAATTAATCGCTTTATCGATCCTCAGCGAAGTCTTGTCTCCGAACTTAAAAAAGCACTCAAGAAGCGTGAGCTCGTGTTGTATTACCAACCTCAAGTGGATACCAGTACGGGAGAGACGTTTGGTTATGAAGCCTTGATCCGCTGGCCGCATAAACTGCGTGGTTTTATCTCTCCTGATGAATTTGTACCTGCGGCAGAAGAGAGCGGCTTAGTTGAATTGCTTACCGACTTTGTATTGGATAGAGCTTGTGAGGATTTCTCAAAGGAAAAGTTTGATCATCCGATTCATCTTGGTGTGAATGTCCCACCGGGCTATTTCACGGGTTCTCATATAATAAGAAAAATTGAAACGATTCATCGCAAGTTGAAAGCGTACAACGTTGACCTGAGCATTGAAATTACCGAAAGGCAATTGATTGATGGCAACGCACGCAATCATATTACAGCGTTAAGGTTACATGGTATTCAGGTGCTCATTGATGACTTTGGTACAGGGCAGACTGCACTGGCGGTGCTTCAACACATGAAGGTCGATTACCTGAAAATAGATAAATGCTTCATAGACACAATTGGCATTGAGAGCGTGAATTCTACGGTATTAAATGCGATTGTGCGTCTAGCAGGGGATTTGCGAGTCGATTTGATTGCCGAAGGTGTAGAAACCCGAGAGCAGGCGGCACATTTAAAAATGCTTGGCGTGAAACTGCATCAAGGGTATTTATACGCCAAACCACTCCCATACGCGGAAGTGGTCGGCAGTAAATAGGGTTTTAATCGATGTAACCCTTATAGCACTGAGTTTGATCATCGAACTTAAACTCAAGATAGTTCTGAATGCTATCCAAGCCATCTTCTTGATAGTGGGAAACATAAAGAAGTTGGCTTAGGTTCTCTTTGGCAATCAGCTCTAGCGTGTTTTTCACCAGCACTCGTCCCAAGTAGTCCAAGCCTTGGTATGGCTCATCCAAAATCAACAGCGTCGGTTGTTTTACAATCGCTCGTGCAATCAGTAGTAAACGTTGTTGCCCGTATTCTAGTTGCTTAAAAGAGGTTTTCTCGTACTGCTCCATGTGGAGAATCGTCAGCCATTCTTTGGCGACGTTGATTTCCCTTTTACTTGGTTGGGAATACAGACCAATTGAGTCATAAAATCCAGATAAGATCACCTCTAAGGCGCTGCAATTGACGCGATATTGGAGGTGTAATGCCGAAGAAACCATACCAATATGTTGTTTGATTTCCCAAATGGTCTCGCCAGTGCCGCGTTTTTTACCAAAGATATGGATGTCGTTGCTGTAACACTGTGGATGATCGCCAAATATCAGTCCTAACAACGTGCTTTTCCCGCAACCATTTGGTCCTTTCACTTGCCAGTGTTGACCTTTATCGATACGCCAGTTTAGGTCGGTGAAAATAGTCTTCTCGGTGTATTCTACCTTACCATTCTTTAGCTCAAAGATAGGATTATCGAAGTGCGTTGAATGTTGATGCTGACGAATCAACGTCATCATCTCTTCGCTTTGTTTTTCAGACTGGGATTTGATCTGTGCGATGATAGGGTGCTTATCCCAACTCTGTTTGTCCATAGTACTATCGAGTTTGCCACCATTAAACAGCGCAATGCGCTCTAACCAGTCAGGCATGTCAGATTCACGAGAGAAGGTAATCAGCATTTGTACTGATTGAGAGAGTGTTTGAAGGTAAGTTGCCAATGACGCGCGGTGAGCGATATCTAAACCAGTGAACGGGTTATCTAGTAGGACGAGGTCAGGTTTAGCCGCAAGCGCTCGGGCAAGCATAACGCGTCGTGTTTCGCCCGTTGAAAGCACTCGAAAGCCGCTTTCAGTTAAGTGTGAAAGGTCGAGATCTTCAATCAGAGTCTGTGTGAAGACTTCATCTTGGCAGACTTCAAAAATTAATTGGTAAACGGAACTGCCTTGGTCAATACGGTCAAGAAAGTCGGTATCGTCCTTTTCTATCTCCAGTTCCAACAATCGCTGTTGCTCGGAAAGAGAGACCTGAGCAATATGGCAACCCTCGATGTTTAGTTGACCGGATTCAGGCTTGATTTCTCCACACAGTAAGTCCCCAAGCATCGAGCCAATATCGCCCTCAGAGCTAAAAATCCCCCAAGATTGCCCGGCTTCAATCTGCCAATCGTCGATAGAGAGAGTAGAAGTGTTTTCCTTTGCTGTAAGCTGATGAAATTGAATCGGCATTGTGTCTGTCTTCCATGATTTATTATCTTTTGTTGTGCTTAACGATAAGTCGCAACCGCTTTTGTCCTGATATCTTATACCTAATCATACCTGGATTACATGCGCCTAATCCTAGAAGAAAGCGGGTTTGATTGCACTGTTGTCTGTCATTTACCTTTCTTGCCTCTTAAGGTGACCATTAGAAAATTAGTTTGATTTTATTAATTCTAATGGCATATCGAAATTGCATTGTTTTGCTCAGTACATACAAATCCAAAAAAATCACCGAAATTTGATAATAAAATGAGGAAATATTGATCTAGAGACTAAGTGCTCAGTACATACTTTTTTTTAGAAATCACCTAATACTTGCATAATTGTGATACCACGATAAGTTTAATTAAATTGTTCATCAATAATGATTAATCCGTATAGCGAGTCTTAAAAACTTCTGCTTTTATATAGAGCAGACCGTTATGACGTTAATAATGTTTCCTAATTGATTCGACTCCCACAACGAAGGGAGCACACGACCATTATTTATAAACAGGTCTTTCTTGCTTGCTATATAAGGACTTATATCATGTCTAAAATAAATCAATATTCTCATGTTTCTAGTAATGTGCGTTTACGTAATACAACTGCAATGATCTTGGCTGGTGGAAAGGGAACTAGACTACAAGAACTAACCTCTATGGTGGCAAAGCCGGCAGTTTCTTTTGGTGGTAAATTTAAGATCATAGACTTTGCTCTTTCTAACTGTATTAACTCAGGAATAAGAAAGATCGGAGTGTTGACGCAATATATGGCCCAAGACTTAATTAGCCATATTCAAGCTGGTTGGCAATCTTCTTATTCTGCACTAGGAGAGGGGGTTAATATTATTCCAGCACAGCAAAGAGTTGGCGAGAACTGGTACCGTGGAACCGCAGATGCAATATATCAAAACTTAGACTTGATTAAGCGTAGTGATGAGACAGAGCGAATACTCATATTAGGTGGGGATCATATTTATAAAATGGATTATTCTCGCATGATTAACTTCCATGTTGAGAGCCGCGCTGATGTCACCGTAGCTTGTATCGAAAAGCCAATTGAACAAGCAAGCTCTTTTGGCGTGATGGAGGTGAATGAAAAAGGTGACATTATAAATTTTGTCGAAAAGCCTGAACACCCAACACCATTATCTTATGATGAGACTCAAGCACTCGTCTCCATGGGTATTTATATCTTCAACGTCAATGTACTGGATGAAGAACTACGCCTAGCGTTAAGCACACCAGATTACAAACATGATTTTGGTTATAACATCATTCCATCTTTAATCGGAAGGAAAGCAATAAAAGGATACGTGTTTTCAGAACAAGGGCATCCTGGCTTTACTAATTATTGGAGGGATGTTGGTAACATCGATGAGTATTATGCCGCGTCGATGGATCTGTTAGCTCCTTTGCCAGAATTCGATATTTATGACAAGAGCTGGCCCATCATGACGAATCAAGTCCAGCGACCAGGGGCTAAATTCCTATTTAACGACCCAAACCGCAAAGGCTATGCGGTAGATTCTGTTGTTTCTGCGGGCTCTATCATTTCTGGGGCTCATGTGGTGCATTCATTAGTGTCATATGACGTTCGAATAGAAGATTTTTCGGAAGTGGTTGATTGCATTCTGTTACCTAACTCGTCGGTTGGTCTAAATTGTAAGTTAACCAAAGTTATAGTCGGTGAGGACTGCCATATCCCTAATAGAACTGTAATCGGTGATAATTTGGAACATGATAGGCTGCGCTTCACAGTCACTGACACTGGTGTTGTTCTTATCACGAAAGAGATGATAAAGAGGCTCGCAGCTGAAACTGACACGGCTGATGCAATGCAAGAACCTATACCAATATAAAGAGCCATAAAAAGGTTGTTGTAATAAATTAAGCTATTAAAAGCGCCAGATATTAAATATCTGGCGCTTTTTGTTTTTTGTCTCAAAAACAATACAGGGATAGAATTGACAAGCTTAATTATGAAGACCATTAAAAATATTTATCAATTTGCATTTATATAATAATTTCATTTTAAATATCATTTATTATCTCTATCAGCTATTAAGCTTATTTAAAAAGATAAAATAACAGGGAATCATCACGATGTCTTTTTGTGATTATTATTTACTATTTATTATAATATTTATTCTTTTTTTTATTGGCTATATTCAGATTTGGAATATAACTAATATTGGTTGTTTTGTCATTAAAAGTTATTGATTGTGCTAGAGGAAATTATTAACAGTAAGTTAATAGTTTTGATTGTTGAAAAAATGTTATTTTATTTTTGTTTTTAAGTTTTTTAAATTAATTGTCTATTTAATAATTGAGTTTAAACTTGGAATAGAAGTCACGTAGAGATGACTTCCAAACGATTTTCAATTAATCACATTTATTAAGGATGACATTATGTTTACTGAATTCTATGTAAAAACAAAACTAGCGTTAGAAAGCTATAAAAATGATGAACGTGGTGTGACAGCTATCGAGTATGGCTTGATTGCTGCTGCTATTGCAGTTGTTATTCTAGGAGCAGTTAACCAAGTGGGAAAAGACTTGGTTGAGTTGTTTGGCGATATATCAAGTGCATTAACAGATAGAACTACAGCTGGCCAAGATGTAGAATAAAACGATGTATCAATGACTAATTGTAATTTTACTTTTAATTTAGGGTGGTTAGTGTTAACCACCTTATCTTCTCTGACTATTTACTACGACATCAAAGAAAGAACTATAAATAACTATTTCTGCTTTCTCGTTTTATTAACATGCAGTGTCATTTTTTTCTCATCTTATCTATCTATACAATTCGTTTCTCCGCTAATGGTTTTTGGTGTGGGTGTTGTATTGAGTACGACAGGATGGCTTGGAGGAGGAGATACAAAACTGTTTGCTGCTTATTCCACGGCAATATTACCGGAGAACCTCTTCATTACAGTCTTATTGATTCTGATTATTGGTGGCGTGGTGAGTTTGTGCTGCTTAATTAAGAATAAATGGACAAAAAGCGCCGACCGAGGCGTTCCTTATGGAGTTGCCATCGTGATTGGCAGCTTGTTTGGCATTTGGATGTCGTTATAAGGGATTAAGATGAAAAAACTACTATTAATCGGGATTGGTGGCCTTGCTATTTTATTGGGTTTGTATGGGCTGGCGACCAGTTTAAGTCAACCAGCAAACACGCCAAAACAAGTAAAAGTCGAACAAGGTCCTCAACTTATCGTTTGGCGCTTAAAGACGGATGTTAATGCTGGGCAAAAAGTCGCTAGGGAACACTTTGAGCTTGAGCGTATACCGGAGGATAAAGCGCACAGTCTTGGTGTTGATAAGGACATGGTACTTGAGTTCACTCCTGGCGCTATTTATCCAAATAATATAAAAGCAGGGGAATTGGCATTTGATGAGCGAATTATCGATCCAGATGAGGATGGATATGTCGATTTGGTGCTCGCTGATAACCGCGTTCCTTATGCGATAAAAGTGCGTCCAGAATCGATTATCGGTGGCGTAATTAGCCACGACACGCTTATTGATGTCCTATCACTTTCTCTTCCTACTGAATTTTCGATAGAAACTGCAGATACGGAAGCTTCGCGCAAACGCAATATGTTTGTGACGCCAATTTTAACAGGCATAAAGGTATTGCAGGTCAAGACATTCACCGTCGAAGGCGCGCGTAATCAAGCGCCGAAGACAGAAGTCAATGTGATCTTAGAACTGACGCGGAAACAAGTGGCAACCATTACCGTTGCGCGACGTATTTCAGAGCTTGAAGTACATAAATCCATTGGTGAATACGAGAAATCAGATCTACATGCTGATGCTGGCGACGTGCTTTCTAACTTCAAGTCAGTCGTCGAGTTTCGTTCTAATACGGTCAATATTAATTGAGGCACCCATGAACACTTTAATGAAATCACTTTGCGTGTTGTCTCTTTCCATGTTTGCGATGGTTGTACTGGCTCAAACAAGGACTTTCCTTGCCGAGGGAGAGATGGAAATCATCGCAGTGAATGATGAGATTGAATCGGTATTTATAGCTAACCCTGCTATTGCAGATTATCAAGTAGTTGATAAACAAAAAATCGCGTTATTCGGTAAAAAAATTGGCACGACGGGTTTTGCTGTGTTTGGTGCTGAGGGTAAAACCATAGTCACACGACAGGTGCAAGTTAGTGCCTCGCTAGCTGAGTTGAAACAAAAGGTTCACCTGCTTTATCCCAATACCCGTATAGACATTACTCATATCGGTGATAGCGTCGTTTTAACTGGCAGTGTGCCCAATGAAAGAATCAAAGATACGATCAATCAGATGGTTGGTGAGTTTCTTGATCATGAAAGGGAAGAGATCGAATTTGAATGGGATGGGGAAGACATAGACTTCGACCAAGAAGTTGAGTTTATGAAACGTATTAGTTACGCCAAAGTCATCAACAACATCGAAGTGGCGACTCAAAAGCAAGTTAACGTAAAACTGTCTATCGCCGAAGTGTCACACTCATTTTTAGAAGAATTTGGCGTTCAATACGGCAGTGAAGGTGCTGGTACGGGGATCTTTGTCGATCAACTCACATCGTTCAGCGCATCAGACATTATCTCCGTCATCACGGCCATAGGGAATGATACGGTTGGTCAAATCTTGGCTCAGCCTAATCTATCGGTTTTGTCTGGAGAAAGCGCAAGTTTTCTAGTCGGGGGCGAGTTACCGGTTGTGACCGTCTCTGATGGAGGCACCAACGTCGAATACAAAGAGTTTGGTGTGCGTTTGGAACTGATGGCGAAGGTTCTCGATGATGACAACATAAAGCTATCTCTCATTCCAGAGGTAAGCTCCCTAGATACTCAATATTCCAATGAAAGCTATGACTTGCCTGCATTAAAAACACGACGAGCAAGAACAACTGTTCAGCTTGCGGATGGTAAGAGCTTTATTCTTGGTGGCTTGCTAAGCACTGAAGACAAAGAATCGCTCGGTCAAATCCCCTTTGTTGGAGAGGTTCCAATTTTGGGTGCGTTGTTCCGATCAACGGGTACTGAAAGAACCCGCACAGAATTGATCATTGTGGCAACGGTCAATTTAGTGCAGCCAATCGAATCGCAATTAGTCCAACTGCCAAACATGCAGAAAACGACAAGTTTAGAACGCTTCTTTAACGTCGAGCCTGAATCCACACCTAAAGCGGGTGATAGATGGGCAAAAGAAATCTATTCCGTCGGAGGCTTCAAATTATGAGTGCACATAAAACGAAAAATATCGCACGTATGTTAGTCGCATCGGCGTTGCTTGCTATGACCTCCTGTGCGGAAGTGATCACTGAACGTGAAGGTCCACATATTCAGCTCGTCCCGCTGACATACCGTTGGTCTGTTGATTTACAAGGTCAGGATATTAAAGAAAGCCAGCGTGAGTTGTATGCATTAATGGAAAAGGATTGGGCTCTTATCGCTAACAACGGCGTTAAAGTCGATTGGGCGACTAAACACGGGAAAGTTCTGGCGAATAACTTAAAAAGTTACTTGTTAACCAGAGGTTTAGACGAGGGGGATATTCACCTTGAAAAAGCCTGGCTACCTGACTCAAAAGATATTCAAGTTCAGTTTCAATACATGCAAGTGGTTACGGAGCTGTGCAGACAAGCAAAAGTTGGCCATTACGGCGAGCTTACAGGCGGATGTTTCGTTGAAAGTAATCGCTGGCATTCAATGGCGAATCCTGAAAGTGCCGTCATGCTGCAATCCGACATGAGTCTAATAGAGGCTGAGATCACTGACTCAGCGGCGAAGTAGAGGAAGCATTTATGTTTGATTTAGTCGATAAATTACAATCTCAACCGCTTTCTGATTCTGGACAAGCTGAGACATTTGCTTCTGTATTGTTTCATCAGACAAAAGAGTGTGCAGAGTTAGTTAACGAAGCGTTTAAATTCGAAAATATCATGTCGCCTAACGTTTTATTAAACAGCGATGATGAGATTCGAAAACACATTCGCGAAACAGACGTCGAGATAGTGATGGTTGAGTTGACAACGAGCTCAAACGTTACAAAAGACATGGAGCGAATTGGTTATCTATTGCCAAATACCGCATCAGTGATTGTTATTGGGCGAGAGGATGCAATATCAACCATTCGTAACCTCAAAGAGATGGGTTTTTACTACCTATTTTGGCCTGTCAGTAAGCAAGAATTGATCGATTTTGTCAAAAATGTCACTAGTAACCGACAACGTCACTCGGGCTTGGGAAAAGATCGTAGAGCGAAAATTGTTGGAGTATGGGGAACAAAAGGTGGGGTTGGCGCAACCATGCTCACTGCTGAGATCGCTTTTGAACTCTCCAATATAAAGAAATCCACTTGTTTGATAGTGGATCATGACTTTCGCGGTGGAAACTTGGATATTTTCTTGGGTCTTAAAGAGTTTGAGAAAAAGCCAGTTTCATATGCGGCTCTAGCCTCGAATATTGATAGCACCTACGCCTCAAGTATCGTGAGCAAAGTGGATGATATGTTGTCTGTCATCTCCTTAGAGTCAGATGAACTTAACGAAGTCGAGCTTAAAGAATACGTGAGGCTCTTATCTGATCAACTTTCTGGTCAATACAACTTTGTTTTAGAAGATCTTTCTCGCTCAAATAATACAAAACAAGACATTGAATACATTACAAAAGCTTGTGATCTGCTTGTTTTGATTTTTGAGCCCACAGTCTCCAGTGTACGAGAGGCCAAGCGGACCTTGCGCTTGTTAGAACTCGCTCGCTCCAAAGCAAGGTGTCTATTTGTGCTGAATTACACGCTGTGTGAGAAAGCCGCCACCGTAACGCTCTCTGATATCAAAACATTCTTAGGTCGTGAGCCGGATGTGGTTTTCCCAAATGACCTCCGAATTGGTCGCTTAGTTTTAGAAAACAAACACATTTATCAACATGGCGGAGCGATGAGTCACAACCTCCACAAGCTTACTTCATCTTTACTTGGGGAGTCTGAGTTAGCAGAGCGTCACTCTTGGTTTTCGCGTCTTCTTAAACGGGGCTAATCATGAATATTACAAAATCTGCTTATGTTCAGATCCGTAAACAAATTTTTGAGGCACTCGACGCAGAAGCCGTTCAAAGTTTGTCTTCGGAGGCGCTTGCACAGCAGTTATCGAGCGCTGTGGATGTATTGATTGAGAAATTTGGCCTCTCAGTCACAACAATGATTCGAAGAGAGTACGTAAAGAGCCTTTTGGATGAGCTTCAAGGTTTGGGGCCATTACAACCCTTGATGGAAGACGAAGCGATCAGCGACATCATGATCAACGGTTGCGAGAACGTATTTGTAGAACGTCGCGGTCTGGTTGAAAAGGTGAATGTTGCTTTTATTGATGAAGAACAGCTTCTTCATATAGCAAAACGTATCGCCAATCGAGTTGGGCGAAGAGTGGATGATTCGTCGCCAACGTGTGATGCACGCTTACCGGATGGAAGTCGTGTAAACATTGTAATACCACCTATCTCAATTGATGGGACTGCTATCTCTATTCGTAAGTTTAAAAAACACAGCATTAACTTGGGACAACTTGTTGATTTTGGCTCGATGAGCCCTGAAATGGCAAAAGTACTTATGATTGCCGCGCGTTGCAGGTTGAACATTCTCATATCGGGTGGCACAGGATCGGGTAAAACCACAATGCTTAATGCGTTATCTCAGTTTATCTCGGAGAAAGAACGCATTGTCACCATAGAGGACACAGCTGAACTGCAATTGCTACAGCCTCACGTTGTTCGTTTGGAAACACGCACTGCAGGTATAGAAGGTTCCGGAGAGGTCAATCAACGTGACTTAGTTATCAATGCACTTCGGATGCGCCCAGACCGCATCATTGTTGGGGAATGTCGCGGTGGCGAAGCATTTGAGATGTTGCAGGCAATGAACACTGGCCACGATGGGTCTATGTCTACCTTACACGCGAACACGCCTCGTGACGCTCTATCTCGCGTTGAAGCGATGGTCATGATGGCAACAAGCAGCCTCCCTCTAGAGGCGGTGCGCCGTACGATTGTTAGTGCGATTGACCTCGTGGTGCAGATAAGCCGATTACATGATGGTAGTCGAAAGATCATGAGTATTACTGAAGTTGTCGGTATCGAAGGTTCCAATGTCGTATTGGAAGAAATATTCCGCTTTCAACCGCTCTCTTCGGGAATGGATGAAGGGCAAATTCATGGACGCTTCTTAACTGCAGGCTTAATGCAACGCTCAGTTCTTGTTGAGAAGGCGAAGTTTTTTGGCTTAGAACAACAGTTGTCTCAAGCCTTTAGTGTGGGAGAGCCAGGATGATTCATTGGATAGCTTTTATCATTGGTGGTGTCGCATTATTGGTTGCTTTCTGGCCAAGTCGAGAAAGTCAAAGCCGCACCTATTACCTAGAAGAAGCCAACCGAGTGCTTTTTGTTAATGCAATGGAGCAAGCACATCAGGCCGTTGATATTAAAGCACTATCAGATAGGACGCTACTGGATAACATTAAGGCTAACTTTAGTAATGTTAAGTATCAACTTGGAAAGATGGCTGAGCTTAAACTGATACTTTATAGCTTTACACTCATTGGGGCCGCCTTTGTTTTTAATCATAAATACCTACAAACCAACTCATATATTGTCGCCTCTATTTTTCTAATTGTTGGTTGGACATTGGGTTACTTCTGGCTTCAAAAACGTCAACAAGAGGCGTTTGAAAATGCATTCCCTGATGCACTAAATATGTTGTCTAGTGCAGTCAGCTCTGGTGAAAGTATTATGCATGCCATTATTTATGTGGGCAAAACCTTACAAGGAGACGTTGGAGAAGAGTTTAGGCGCATGGGTGAGAAGTTGCGTTTAGGTGAATCTCCGGAAAACGTTTTTCGTAAATCTTGCGAGAGATTCCCATACCCTTCGTTCTATTTCTTCGTCATTACTTTGCGCGCCAATATGCAAAGAGGGGGGCAGTTGAAAGACGTTATCGCAAGGTTGAACCGCTTGATGTTTGATGCGAGAGCAATAGAGAAAAAGAAATATGCGCTGACGGCAGAAGCCAGGATGTCTGTGAAAATTGTCGTAGCAATTCCATTTTCAGTCTTATTTATGTTGCAGTTCATAAGCCCGGATAACTTCGAGTTCTTGATGTTTCACCCTGCAGGAAAGCCGATCTTATATTATCTACTCGCAAGCGAGGGGCTTGGATTGTGGATGGTGTGGATGTTGATGCGAGGAGCGCAAAAATGATGTCGACACAGATAAGCATATTTCTCACTTTGGTTTTGATTACCTTTGGGGTTTCGATTCTTATTTATCAACTTTGGTCGAGTGCAAAGAGAAAAAGGTCGCTTAAAGATTTTGCATTATCTACTCGTCACGTAGAGCAGGGTAATGACTATGATATCGATAGTATGCATCAGGCATTTGCTCAACTGACGGCGTCGTTTACTTCTGATCAAGGTGACATAAAGAAAAAGCTCGAAGATGCAGGTTTCGATAACCAAACTTATGCACGTTACTATATGCATTTTAAATATGGCGTTGCCTTCATTGGTTTAGGTGCTATTTACTTTATTTGCCGTGCTGTACAGGTCGATATCTTGATAATGATGGCGTCGATGCTGACATGGTTTATCGCTTGCATCATTGTTCCTGACTCATATTTAACCTCTAGAAGGAAAAAGAGACAGGAGCGCATATCTAAACAGTTACCTTATCTGCTCGATTTGATGGCCATCTGTGTCCAAACGGGTATGACATTAGAATCAAGTATTAAGTACTTATCCATTGAATTACGTTCTTTTGACAGAGAGCTAGCCAAAGTCCTAAAGCAAGTCGATGACCGTGCCCAAATTCATGGACTAGAAAACGCTTTGAATGAGCTTTATAGAAAACTACCAACGTCAGAGATCCGAAGTTTTGTTATGACGCTTAAGCAAAGTTTGCAATACGGCTCTTCTATCTATGCTGTTTTGACGACACTTGCATCAGACATACGCGATGTAAACATGCTTACCGCTGAAGAGAAGATCGGAAAACTTGCAGCCAAAATGTCGGTTCCTTTGGTTGTTCTCATAATGATGCCAATCGTCGTGGTGATTTTGGCTCCAGCAATAATGAGGGCTATGCATGGACTCTAAAATAATTGTTTTGTTAGTGCTTCTTCTAACAGGGTGCAGTTCATCCAATCAAACTGCTTTGAACTCTATTATTCAACAAAATAAAGAACAAATGTTTGTAGAAACGAATAACCAAGAAAAGCTTATCGAATTCTATAAACAAGAGTTGAGAGAAAATGAGAGTGAAGAAAGTCGAATTAAATTAGCAAAAAGCTATTTGCTATCTAATGACCCTGAGTCTGCAATATTCGTAATCAATCAGCTCGAAAATCATCAGATAAATAAAAACGATGAAGCGCTGCTGATATTGAGCAAGTCTTATTTTCAAACTGGGCAATTAGAGCAGTCAGGGCAATACATAGAGAAAGCTTTATTACTGAATCAAAACAACGGAGAGGCTCACAACATCGCGGGAATACTGGCTGTGGCAGAACAGAGGTTTGGCGTTGCAGAGAAGCACTTTATAGAGGCTCGTAAGCGCTTTTATCAAGATGATGTCATAAAGAACAACCTAGCTGCACTGTACCTTCTAGAAGGGCGATATCGGGATAGTTATAACCTTTTGCTCGCCGTCTACCAAGCCAATCCAGAAGACAGCAAGGCAAAAGCCAATTTGACGGTAGCCTTGATAAAAATAGGAGACCTTCATCAAGCGAAAGCACTACTACAGCAGGACTATGATGCTGAGCAAGTGGATGAAATTGTCACTTCGATTACCAACCAAAAATGGAACATGTCATTTAACAGATAAAGGTAGATGATGATGAAAAGGACGCAAACAGGCGTAGCGTCGATAGAGTTCGGTATTGGCTTTATGGCGTTTTTTCTGATGGTAATGCTTTGGGCTGAATTGGGGTACATCGCTTATGTTTCTTCAGTCAATGATTTGGCAATTGCAGAAGCAGCTCGCAGTGCGAAAACACAAGTTGATGAGAAACAAACGAACGAGTCCGAAAGCGTTTTTATGGCTGAGTTCATAAAAGTTGTCAACGAGCAAGCTAGCGTGATGGGAGGCATTATTGACCCGAAAAAATACAAGTTTAGTGTGCGTTATTTTTCTTCTATTGCTGATATTGGCGGGCATCAGGGTGCCTTATGTGAGGACGAGAACAACCCAATAGAAGCTGAGTGTGGAAACAGTATCAACAGTGCCTTAGCGATATATGCTGTGGACTATCAATATCAACCGATGCTTGCATTTTTCATGGATGGTTCTCGTAGTTTTGAGCGAGAGGTCATTGTGATTCAGGAGTACGAACGTGATCAATTTAAATTCTAAACATCAAGGTACGTTCTCTATTGAATTTGGGTTATTAGTTGCTGTGTTTTCTTTGATGTTAATTTTCACCGCAGACATGGTAGTGAAATTATCGGTACAAGGAAAACTGGATAGACTTTCATATTCTCTGGTGAATGTAATCAAAGAAAGAACTCAACTGTACGGTAAGGATAATTTCTTTATTGATGAAGGTATTGTAAGTGACGTTTATGCAATCGCACTTTCTTCATTAAAAAGAACGATGGGCAGTTTTGAAGAAAATAAAATCGGGGGAGAGTTTGAACTATTACATTTTGCATCAGACGGGGAGGCCGAAGTCACCAAAATAAATATGGGAACAGGTTGTGTGCTTTCAAGTTCAATAGAGCAGCAACAAGATCTATCAATGGTGACATCTTGGGGACGCAGAGCGACGTTATATAAAGTCACTTTGTGTTATGAGACCGACAATTGGTCTGGAAAGTTATTGGACAAAGAATTTTCCACCATTCAATCGTCATCGATCATGATGGGACGCTGATTATGCGAATAAGACAAGGAAAATATAGGACACAGCGTGGGCATGCCGCGTTACTGTTCGCATTACTGATTCCGGTGTTTTGGGGCTTTACGACTTTGGCTATCGATGGCTCATACGCCATACAGACTAAAGCGAGGCTAGGGGATGCGAGTGAGGTTGCGGCGTTAGCATTAACGGCAAAGAACAGTCTCATTAATAGTGAGAATGAAAAGCTAGCGCTTAAATATGTTAGAGCATACGTAGATGATGCTGAAATCACCATTAAAGATGTTAAACGAAAAGAGTGTTCTTCTACTGATAATAACGGGTGTGAAGGTGTAAATCGATACGCACAATACGATTTATCCGTAGCGGCACAGAGAGATTCTTGGATTCCTAACCTAAACAATATTGGTTTTGGCGACAACTATAATGTCTCTCACTCGGCCACGGCAAGAAAATATCAAGGTGACAGCATTGATGTTGTGTTTGTCATGGATTATTCAGGCTCAATGGATGACACATGGCAAAAGAAAGCAAAGTACCGACATGTTGCAGATATTATTAATTCTGTCTTGAAAGAGCTTAAAAAATATCAGTCAATCCAAGAAGTAAACAGCAGAGTTGGTTTGGTACCTTATTCTGAATATACATCCCGCCCCGAAAATCAAATGATTTGTGAGCAGCAAACAGAAGTAGAATGCAATCGGATTTGTGATGAAAATTTAATTGAATGTAAAGATAAGTGTAGAGGAAGAAAATGTGAGAGAAAGTGTGAAAATGCTTATGATGATTGCAAAAAGAATTGTAAAAATACTGAAGTAAAAAAAAGGCGACCTCTTCAATTTGTTGACCAACTGCGTTACGAAGGAAACAACAAAACCGTAGATATTGAATCTACGATTGCTGATGTGTGGGTTGATAAGTCGAATGATCCCGAGGCGGTTTGCGCTTTTGACCGCTACGAAGAAGATTATGAAGACCGATCCTATCCATTTAACAATGAAGGTTTAACAGATAATTTTGACAAGATCGAAAAAGAAATAAAACGATTTGAACCGGAAGGTTGGACTGCTGCTTTACAAGGCATTATCAAAGCTGCTCAAATGTTTGATTCTTTGGATAATCCAACCGTAGGCACTGCTCCGAATGCGAGGCAATTGCTTGTTATTTTAACCGATGGCGTAGATAAAACTGGCAGCAACGATAAACCTTTAGATGGAAAACTACCGCTACCTAAATTAGTTGATGCAGGCATGTGCACGAAGATAAAAGAACACCTTAATAGCAAGTTCACATTGGACAATCGTCCAGTGAGTTTTCAAATGGCGATGATTGGTTTTGATTATGATGTGAGTACAAATAAATCTATTGCGGAGTGTGTTGGTGTCGACAACGTATATGACGCCGCCAACCCAGACGAACTGCTCGATATTATTCTCAACCTTATTTCAGAAGAAATTGGACATTTAAAATGAAAGCAAAAAACAAAGTATTAATGACCGCTGTTGCGCTTTTCTATGCATCATCGATGTATGCCAATGACGATAATTTGGTGTTAGAGAAGGTATGTGGCAATAAAGATCATCATTCCTATGTGGAAGTCTATGTTGGCGAAAGCTTAACAATGATCCCTACATCTGGAAATATGTACCTCATTCAAGCGAAAGGGCAGAGTTTAGATCCTCAGAACCTCGCTGAGTTAATGATGAAGAAATTTGATGTCTCACGTGATTGCGCAGAATTACTGCTAGTGAATAGTCATATGGCGAATTCGAGTGATTCAAATCTATTGGCTAGTATCAAGTTTGATTTCGATCGCTCTCTGTTAACACCATTGTCAAAACAGATACTGGATCGCATCGTTGGTATAGCAAAGGAATCAAAAGACGAGTTCGTCCTAACAGGGCATACCGATAGTATAGGTACAAACGAATACAACTTTACGTTAGGAGTTCAGAGGGCGGAAAGTGTAAATCGCTATTTGAATGCGAGAGGCATCTCTAATACGGCAGTGGTTTCTAAAGGAGAAACACAACCTGTTGCAACCAATGAGACTTCTCAAGGTCGAGCTCAAAACCGTCGAGTAGATGTGACAGCACTGTAGCCTTACCTTGTGAGAGCGGTAGAGCAGTCGCTTAAAGCACTGAAATACGAAAAAGCCCGCTAATCTCTTAGCGGGCTCTTTACTGGGATGTGGCGGAGTGCTGGGGTCGCACACGACTAGGGATTTAGAAATCCCGCAATTTTCCAAATGCTAAAACGACGAAAGCCCGTTGATTTCTCAACGGGCTTTCTAAATGTGGCGGAGAGATAGGGATTTGAACCCTAGATACGCTATTAACGTATGCCGGTTTTCAAGACCGGTGCTTTCAACCACTCAGCCATCTCTCCGTTGCGGGACGTATAATAGGGTGAGGTAGAAACGTTGTAAAGCATTGTTTTAATGAAAAAGAACTGTTTGCTTGTTTTATGGTCACATCCATAGAGAGGATTAGTGCGAAAGGGCACCAAAAAGTATAGTTGTTACAGTATTTTGTAGAGTATTTACTTTATGTTGTGGTTACTTAATAAAATAGTGTTTTATTGCTATCTTTATGAAAATTAAGAAGTAAATGACTTTGAGTATACATGTGTTCGCCCGAAAGTATTTGCAACATAGTGTGAGTTAATTCAAAATTAACTGGTATAGCCAGTTGTGCTTGAATTTATCGAAGGGTTTTTATGAAAGTCACGAATCTATTTAAAGACAAAGTTGGTGCGATTTCCGCTCACCAATCAGAGTTTATGAATTGGATGTCTCCAACGCTACGCGATTATTGGGGTGACTTTTTAGGTCGAGCACAAAGCAGCTTTCTTTTTTCTAAAGTACGTGATCACCAACAGCCAGCTGTAAATGAGGAAGTCATTTCTCAACCAGATCCAATTGTCCTAAAACCAGAAGCGCAAGTTCTATTTGATGAGCTAAGCGAGAAAGTGGGCGAAGTGATCCATGTGGGTGATTGGGTTCATGTATCTCAAGAGCGTATCAACCAATTTGGTTCGGTAACTGAAGATATGCAATGGATTCATACTGATCCAGAGCGTGCTTCAACAGAGTCTCCATTTAAGACTACGATTGCTCATGGTTTCCTTACGTTGGCGCTTCTGCCTAAGTTGACCGATTCTGTTGATCCAGAAAATCCAATGTTCCCAACAGCGAAATTGGTGGTGAACCTAGGTCTGAACCAAGTACGTTTCCCGTACCCAGTGAAAGCAGGCAACAATGTACGTGCATCGAGCACACTAACTAAAATCACTCCAATCAAGAAAGGTCTTGAGATTGAGCGTGAAATCAAAGTAGAAATTGAAGGCATTCGTCGTCCAGGCGCTGTGGTTGTTTCAGTGATTCAATTGCACTTCTAATTGCATTCTAAGATTCAAACAAAAAAGAGAGCCGAATTTGGCTCTCTTTTTTTACGTCTGCGGTTTATTGATTAAAGCTTTTTACTGGTGTGTAGCCATAATCTGCAATCGCTTTTTGGCCTTGTTCCGATTTCAGGAACTTCACGAAGTCTTTACCGGCTTTATCTAAACCATCGACCTTGTACAGAACCAAGAATGGACGCGCCAATTTGTACTTGTGGTTAGCGATGTTGCTTGCAGTTGGTTCAGTGCCTTCAAACTGAATGGCTTTTATTGATCGATCAACAGAACCAACCGAGATAAAGCCAATCGCATGTGGGTTATGGTTAACAATGGTCTTCACCATGCTGTTGCTGTTTACCACAAGGTTGTTTGGGTTAATGTCTGAAACCAAACGGTTGTTGATGATCTTGGTAAGACCTAGCAAACTTTCAAAGCTGTAACGAGAGCCAGAAGAAGCTTCACGTGTTACCACGGCGATAGGTTGATCGTTGCCGCCAACTTGTTTCCAGTTGTCGACTTTACCTTTGTAGATATCAAACAGTTGTTGTTCCGAAAGGTTGGCTACAGAGTTAGTGCGGTTAACAACAACGGCAAGACCATCATAAGCGATAGGGAATACGTTGAGATCTTCGCCTTTCTCGCTTTCCGTTAGGTAGCGCGAGCTCATGCCAATCTCAACCACGCCTTTGTTCACCATCGTGATGCCTGCGCTTGAGCCAATACCCTGAACGGCAATGTAATCATCAGGGTGCGTTTTATTATACTCTTCAGCCAATACATCCATTACGCGTGCAACAGAGGTAGAACCCGAAATATTGACTTCTTTTGCCATAGCAGAAGGAAGGGACAGAGCCATGGCCAGTAAGGTCGCCACAGAAAGACGTAACATATTTAACTCCATATACGGTATATAGCAGCGCTCATCATATTTCGTTCAGGTTACACTTTTGTGAATGCAGATTGATATCCATAGCGAATGATCGATTGCGCTCGCTTTATGTTGATAACTATAAATAATATTGGGTGGGTGGGTTTTACTGATTTGAAGCGAAAGAGGTGACGCAGTTAGCTTTTCGGCATCAAATGGGATGCTATTCTAGGTTTGAGCGGGCGCATGCCCCGATGGTGATTTCTGCCTCTCTCAGGCACTTGGGTATATACTAAGAACAACATATTAGGAGTACGCTCATGTCCGTGTCTCAAATGGCGACCAGTCGCTTGCACAAGTTGGTTCAAACGCTCTGCGCTAGGCGCAATGTCAATTTGCCAGTCGAAGCGCTAGGGAAGTGCTTATACGAGCCTATAGAGAACGGTGTCGAGCTTTATCATGCGCACTTCTTACTTGATTCACAACACAGTGAATACACGTCTCCCATCGCTAAAATTCTATTTGATGCTAAAACTCAGCTTTGGTGCTTTTATGTGCCGATCTATCGTGAAGAAGAATTGGTCTGGGTACCTTATGAAAAGCTACCGAGTAGTGAAACGCTTGAGGTGCTTCTCGCCGAATTAGAAAGCGACCCTCAAGCGTGTTTCTGGGATTAACAGATTTCTCTACCTGCTAACGCTTAGCGTGCCAAGCGTCACTTTGCTATTTGGCTACGAAACTCTTTTGGCGTAATGCTGTAAATCGATTTAAATGCTGTACTAAAGTGGGCGGCACTCTTAAAGCCTGATTCAAATGCAATTTGGGTGATCGACTTCTGTGATACGCGCAGTTGTGTCGCAGCGTGGTTAATACGTTTCACCTTTAAAATGTGCGAGAACGAGAGGTTTTCCGCTGCTAATCTACGTTTTAATGTCGCGATAGACATGCTCATGTGCGTGGCTAAGGCTTCTAGGGTGATGTCTTTCTCGATGTTCTTTTCGATGTACTTAATTGCCTTCTGAGAGGCGGTTAGGCTGCTTGCATCATCAATGATTGACAGAATGTCCGGCTGCACTTCGACCATCAATGAGAGTAGGGCAAGGGCAATATGACCTTGAGCGTACTGGGGCGCTTTATTGTCCGCTAACTCAATTAACGTGTCTTTAAGCTGTGAAATTGACGATTGGTTTTCAGAAGAGAAAGGGTAGAAGCGGCGTTCTTCAGTCTCTGCCTGCACATTAGGATGCACAGATTTAAACTCACTAAACAAACCAATATCAAAGACGAGTGCAAGTGCTTTGAAATTGCCTGGTTTGGCTTCAGCACTGCGCAAATCTGCGGAGTTATAAAGCGTAAAGTCTCCTGCGTTTAGTTCAATTTGTTCACCACTAGGCTGATTAATAACGAGTGAGCCTTCTTCAACAACGTATAGGCCGTTGTGTGTAGCGGTGTAGCGTTCACTTTTGCGAGCAGTGAAGTGATTAAAGCGAATGATCTCAATGTTCGGCATATTCGTTCTTATCTTTCTTGTATGACATACAAAAAAGGCGCTCATTTGAGCGCCTTTAAACTTCAATCGGTATTATTCACTCACAGTTTCTTCTGTTTGTGGTGCTGGTTTATCAGCGAATACCTGGGTCGGCTTTGCAACGATGCTGCGGTTCTCTTGGTTCACGTCTGCTAGAACGATTTCCAATGTGTCACCTAACTTGTATACCACTTCTTTGTCGATAGAAATGGTACCGTTGTCGCCGTTACACTCAATTCTTTCTTTATTATCAAGAATCAAGCTACCAGGAATAAAGGCTGCTGCGCCATTTTCGAGAAGTCGGACACGTGCACCAGCACGATTAATATCGAAAATCTCACCTGTGAAACACGTTTTCTTGTTTGGCTCGTCCGCTAGAGTGCGTGCATATAGCCAATCAGACACGTTTCGCTCGGCAATTTTGTGGTGTTTGCGGTGCAGAGCCAGCTCTTCGCCCACTTCATCATCTGGCTTTTGAACTGGTTCTTTGTTCAAAATAACTGCCTTCAGCATGCGGTGGTTGATCATGTCGCCGTATTTACGAATTGGTGAAGTCCAAGTCGCGTAGATATCAAGACCCATAGCGTAATGAGGAAGAGGTTGATTACCTACTTCACTGTACGTTTGGAACTTACGAATACGGTTGTCTAAGTATGAGGTCTCTTGCTCACCTAACCAGCGGCGAAGTGCTGCAAAGCCTTCTAGTGTTGCGATAGATTCAGCAGTGAATTCTAGTGTGCCTTCTGGGTTAACCAGTTCAACCACTTCTTCAATCTTCTCTGCTTTTAGGCCTGCATGTGTGTTAAATACGCCAGTGTCGAACTTTTCACGTAGCGTACGGCCAGCACAGATGTTTGCCGTGATCATCGACTCTTCAACAAGACGGTTTGCGCTACGACGCATGTCAGCGTGGATCGCTACCACATCGTTGTCTTCGCTTAGTTCGAAACGGTAGTCAGGACGATCTGGGAATACAACTGCGTTCTTCTCACGCCATTCAGCACGAGCGCGAGAGAAATCGAATAGGTCGCGTACAATCGTCGCAATCTCTTCAGATGGTTGCCATTTCTCTGAGCTGCCGTTTTCTAGCCAGTCAGATACGTTGTCGTATGCTAGACGAGCGTGTGATTTGATGTTTGCTGCAAAGAAGTTGATGTCATCACCAATCACGCCATCTTTACTTACTGTTACTGTACAGCAGATAGCAGGGCGTACTTCGCCTTCAATCAGAGAACATAGGTTATCTGCTAGATCGCGAGGCAGCATTGGGATGTTACGACCCGGTAGGTAGATAGTGTAGCCACGTTCGCGAGCCACTTTATCCATATCGTCTTCAGGTGTGATGTACGCTGTTGGGTCTGCGATTGCGATAGTCAGCTCGAAATCGCCGGATTCTGTTTTCTTCGCATACAGTGCATCGTCCATATCTTTGGTTGATTCACCATCGATAGTCACGAAAGGAACGTGAGTCATGTCTACACGTTCTAGATCCGCGTCGTCTTTCAGTTCCCAGTTCTCGATACCTGCTGGCTCAGAGTTTGGTAGATCATTTTGAGCAAGCGTTACCCACCAAGGAGCAATCTTGTCGTTTGAATCGGTAATCTTCTCTAAAATTTCTACAAAGAAAGAGTTATCGCCTTTAAGTGGGTGGCGAATAAGATGCGCGACAACCCAGTCACCTTCAGCAAATTCATCAGGTTTTAGACCTTTCTTTAATTTCGCTTTAAGAGAAAGCTTTTTCAGCTGTGGGTGATCTGGCGCTACGTTTAGCTTGCCTTTGAACATTTTTACTCGGCCAATAAAGCGAGTTACGGCTTGTTCTAGCAGCTCTTGTGGTTCTGCGACTTCGCGTTCGTTTTCAGTGCGGATGATGGCAACCACTTTGTCGCCGTGCATGCACTTTTTCATGTACGCTGGTGGGATGAAGAAGCTGGTTTTACTGTCCACTTCCAGGAAGCCAAAGCCTTTATCAGTTGCTTTGATTGAGCCTTCTTTTTTAGGCAGGTTTTCTTGGATTTGCTGCTTAAGCTGAGCTAATAGCGGATTATCTTGAAACATCTTTTTTTTAACTTACCAATGGAATTGGGCACACTATAATCATTGCGCACTATTATTACTACCTAAAGCACACAAATTCGCTGTGAATTATTGATGAATTGAACAGCTTGTTGGTGCTTTTCTCTCCGGAGAATCGGGGGAGAGGTGGAAATTTATGCGAATAATACCATTAGTGAGAATAAATTGTGATGTAATTCAATTTTTTCTAGCTTTTTTTATGCATTTAAGGAATAATCCGCCTCCCTTAGTCGTCCCTAATGGCTTATCGCGGTTGTGTACTGTGCTAATTCCTGTCTGAATGGATTTAGTAACTGGATGGATCAGTATCGAATTGGAAGAGCATATGGGACTGTTTTTTTGTTTAATTAAGTAGGATCCCAATGCAAGATTCTGTTATTCAATTCAGCGATTTATCTCTGAATGATTCTATCCTTTCTGCTCTAGACGGAATGGGTTTCGTGTCACCAACTCCAATTCAGGCTGCGGCAATCCCACACCTATTGGAAGGTGCTGACGCGCTGGGCAAGGCACAAACGGGTACAGGTAAAACGGCAGCATTCTCTCTGCCTCTTCTAAACAAGCTAGATCTTGATCAACGTAAACCACAAGCAATCGTTCTTGCTCCAACTCGTGAGCTAGCGATCCAGGTTGCGGCTGAAATGAAAAACCTTGGTAAAAACATCAAGGGTCTTAAAGTTCTAGAAATCTACGGTGGTGCATCTATCGTTGATCAAATGCGTGCTCTTAAAAACGGTGCACACGTTGTTGTTGGTACTCCTGGCCGTGTTCAAGACCTTATCAACCGTGAACGTCTACATCTTGACGAAGTAAATACTTTCGTACTTGATGAAGCGGACGAAATGCTAAACATGGGTTTCGTGGACGACGTAACTGCGATCATGGAGCACGCTCCTGAATCAGCTCAACGCGTTCTATTCTCTGCAACTATGCCTCCAATGCTGAAAAACATTGTTGAGCGCTTCCTACGTGAGCCTGTAACAGTTGACGTTGCTGGTAAGAACCACACTGTAGACAAAGTTCAACAGCAGTTCTGGGTAGTGAAGGGCGTAGAGAAAGATGAAGCGATGTCTCGTCTTCTTGAAACTGAAGAAACTGACGCGTCAATCGTATTCGTACGTACTCGTCAAGACACTGAGCGTCTAGCTGATTGGCTATCTGCACGTGGCTTTAAAGCGGCTGCACTGCACGGCGATATTCCTCAGTCTCTACGTGAGCGTACTGTTGATCACATCAAACAAGGTGTTATCGACATCCTAGTTGCAACTGACGTTGTTGCACGTGGTCTAGACGTTCCACGTATTACTCACGTATTTAACTACGACATCCCATTCGATGTTGAGTCTTACATCCACCGTATCGGTCGTACTGGCCGTGCTGGACGTAAAGGTAAAGCGATCCTTCTTGTTCGCACTAACCAAATCCGCATGCTTCGCACTATCGAGCGCGTAACTAAGTCATCTATGGAAGAAATCCAACTTCCTCTACGTGACCAAGTTGCTGAAGCTCGTCTAAGCAAGCTAGCTGCTGAACTGGAAGCTGAGAAAGAGCACAAGTCACTAGACAAATTCGCTGAGCTAGTAGAGAAACTACAAACTTCTCTAGAGATCGACCCAGCGATGCTTGCTGCAATGCTTCTTAAGCGTCAGCAAGGTAAACGTCCTCTATTCTACATTGGCGAAGACCCAATGGTTGAAGCGATTGAGCGTGATAAGCAACGTCGTAAAGAGCGCCGTGAAGGTGGTCGTGAAGGCGGCCGTAGCTTCAACACTCAAGATTGGGATACTTACCAGCTTCAAGTTGGTCGTGAGCAAGGTGTTCAAGTTAAAGACATCGTTGGCGCTCTAGCAAACGAACTGGGTCTTGGTAAAGGTTCTATCGGTGCGATCAAGCTAGCGCAAGGTCACACATTCGTTCAGCTACCTAAAGCAATGACTTCAGATGCTGCGAACAAGCTAAGCAAGCTACGTATCCGTCAACAAGATGTTGGTGCTGTAGTATGTGACTTCGATGACTTCCGCGAGTCTCGTGGTGGTCGTCGCGATGGCGGTCGTCGTGATGGCGGTCGTCGTGATGGCGGCGGTTACCGTGGTAACCGTGATGGCAACCGCGAAGGTGGTCGTCGTGAAGGCGGTCGTCGCGAAGGTGGCTTCCGTGGTAACCGTGACGGCAACCGCGATGGTAACCGTGAAGGTGGCGAACGTCGTTTCGACCGCAACCGTGGTGGTGATCACCGTGGTGCACACCGTGGTGAACGTGGTCACGGCCGTGGTCGTCGCACGCAAGACGCATAATATCTGCACTCTATTGCATTAAAAAATAGTTGAATTTGAAAGCCGAGCATTTAGCTCGGCTTTTTTGTCTCCGCTCTTCTATACTCTACTCATTCAAAAAAATTCGTAATATTTTTGCTTTATTCTTCATTTATTGATGTTTTTAAGTGTCTGATTCCACTTTAGTTGAGTGAGGCGATATATTTCACGGTTCAAATAAATTTTAAACTTGCGATAGATCAACAAAAATTACGCAAACGAACAACTAACGCTAAAAGATAGTTGAAAGATTAAAAAATTATTGAATAATAGAATGCACAAACAAGAAGTACGCAGCGCGGAAGCGCAATTACAACCTCTGCTCCACAACAGGAAACTATTTCATGTCTAATTCGTTTGTACTGGTGATCAACTCTGGTAGCTCATCACTAAAATTTGCAGTAATCGACTCTCAATCTGGCGATGCTGTGCTAAGTGGTCTGGGCGAATGCTTTGGTCTATCAGACGCTCGTATGAGCTGGAAATTCAACGGTGAGAAAAAGGAAGTCGCAATCGAAGGCGACGATAGCCATCACAAGATCGCTATTGGTAAGCTGGTAGGTTTAACCGAAGAGTTAGGTCTGGCTCAAGACATCGTGGCTGTAGGTCACCGTATCGTTCACGGTGGTGAGAAGTTCACACAAACTGTTCGCATTACTGAAGAAGTAACGGCTGAAATCGAAAAACTTGCAGATCTTGCTCCACTACATAACCCTGCAGGTGCTATCGGTATTCGCGCTGCTATCGAAGCGTTTCCAAGCCTTCCTCAGTTTGCTGTATTTGACACCGCATTCCACCAAACAATGCCTCAACGCGCATTCACTGGTGCTATCGCGAAAGAACTTTACACTGATTTCGGCGTACGTCGTTACGGTTTCCACGGCACTAGCCACTACTTCGTAAGCCGCGAAGCTGCGAAGATGATTAACAAGCCAGTGGAAGAATCTAGCTTCATTTCTGTTCACTTAGGTAATGGTGCTTCTGTTTGTGCAATTAACAACGGCGAGTCTGTTGATACGTCAATGGGCTTCACGCCTCTGTCTGGCCTAATGATGGGCACACGTTGTGGCGACCTTGACCCAGGCATCATTGAGTACCTTCTTAAGAAAGGTTGGTCTCAAGAGAAAGTGTTCAACTCTTTGAACAAAGCTTCTGGCTTCTTAGGCGTTTCTGGCCTAACAAGCGATGCACGCGGTATTTTGGAAGCGATGGAAGAGGGTCACGAAGGTGCAACTCTAGCATTCCAAGTATTTACTTACCGTGTGTCTAAATACATTGCGTCTTACCTTGCTGCTCTTGATTCATTCGACGGCATCATCTTCACAGGCGGCATCGGCGAAAACTCAATGCCAATCCGTAGTGAAATCCTGAAGAACCTTAAACTTCTAGGTTTCGTTGAAGATGTGAAAGGTAACGAAGACGCTCGATTTGGTAACGCAGGTGTTGTTGCTACATCTGAGTTGCTTGGTGCGAAAGCGCTAGTTATTCCTACCAATGAAGAGTGGGTTATCGCTCAACAGTCGGTGGAACTGCTGTAAAACGGCAAAAATTTTGGGAACTAAGTCAAAGCCCTTTCCGGTTGGAAAGGGCTTTTTTTATGTTTAACGAAACAACACGTTCTTTCGGTGCTGTGTTACTTGATGTGTATGTTATTGTCGCGTCTGTCGTACATTTCCGGTGTGGTGTGTAGACCGCCTGCGTAACCCGCTTCCTCCAAAGTTTCCCTCACATCACGAACATCAGCAGCTGTGACTGGTGTTTGCTGGTCACCAAGGTGTTTACGCACAAAGGTAATCAACTCTGCCAATCGAGCGTCAGAGAGGATGTCCTCAAAACTTGCCATTGGCATGAAGTTGCGCTCTGGGTCGATGTAAGTTGGCTGTAGGCCACGTACGGTTACCGCAATAGTGTTGAACGGGTCACTGTGCATGATGATGCCGTTGTTCAGGAGCGTTGGTGCTATTGGATCTCGCCCTTTACCATCGTTACCATGGCATGCTCCACATGTTTTCTTGTAGGTGGCATAGATTGGCTCTTGATAAGCCGCTTCATCAAACCCTTTAGGCTCCAAAGGAACAGCATCTGCGGCAATGAAGTTGTTTACATCACCATTGAGCAGATAGTAGGACATGGATTCAACATCTTCACGAGTCATTAAGCTCAAACTGTTCTTGACCACGTCAGCCATCCCAGCGAAAGCAGTGCCTTTGTCTGAATGACCTGTGTGCAAGAAGTCGGTGAGTGTCTTTTCATCCCAACCGCCCACGTACAGCTCCGTAGACGTAATGTCAGGTGCATTCCAGCCGTCTATCAAGTTACCTTGGAAGATGCGCTCAGGAATCAATGCTTGCGCAATATTACGCGGCGTATGGCACTCTGAGCAGTGTCCTAAGCCTGCAACCCAGTATTTGCCTTTCTGCCACTTCTCTACGTCATCCACCGTACCCTCAAGCTCTGAAGGTAGGCTGTAGTCGATAGGATCGGTGTCCATAAAGACAATGTTCCAGCCAAGGAGACCAAGACGAATGTTCGATGGGAACATCATGTGGTTTTCATCGTTACGACGGGCCACGGCAGGGATAGACTGCATGTACTCCCACAAATCCGTCATATCCTGTTCCGTGAGGTATTGATAAGAGGTGTAAGGCATCGCAGGGTACAAGTAACCATGTTTGCCTTTACCGTGTACCAGAGCATCACGAAAGTTGTCGTAATCGTATTCACCAATCCCTTCACTGGCGTGAGGAGTAATATTGGTCGAATAGATGGTGCCAAATGGTGTGACAAACGGTAGACCGCCGGCAAAAGGTTCACCACCTTCTGCACTGTGACAAGCCACACAATCCCCCGCGTGCGCGAGATATTCACCACGCTCGACAGATTGAGCGTTAAGTGCTGCGAGTTTCTGCTCTTCCTCTTCGCCAGCCTTGCGGATGTAGGCACCAATCGCCAGGATTTCGTGTTCTGAGAGTTGGTTTTCAAACGCTGGCATCAAGTTATTTAAACCGTAATTGATGGTGTGTTGAATCTCTTCAATACTGCCACCATGAAGCCATACACTGTCTGATAAATCTGGAACACCAGTTTGTTGATTGGCAAGTGAGCCATCGCCGTGACAAGAAGAACAGTATTGAGCGAATAGGTTTTTACCCAATTCGATCTTCACTTCAGGCACGTTGCTGTGGCGTTGATTGAGCGACGCAAGATAGTAAGAAATCTTGTCCACTTCATCTTTTCTCATCACCTCAACCCAGCCGGGCATCGCACCGTTACGGCCTTTCGCGATGGAATGAATGATGGCCTCATCATCTCCGCCGTACATCCATTCTTTGTCGATAAGGTTAGGGAAGTGTTTTTGCCCTTGTGCGTTATCTCTATGGCAGGCTGCGCAATGGGTTTGAAATAACATACGACCGCTACGGACAATATCGGCATCTTGTGCAAGTGCCGCCAAAGAGGTGTCGGTTACTTGGCTAAATTGCTGGTCGAGTGTGGTTGATGGCGAGCTAAGTTTGTCGTCCGCTTGGTCATAATTCGCCAAGCCTTTCCATTCACCAAGTCCCGGATACAGAACCAAATAGCCTGCGGAGAGCAAAAACGCGACAGCGTAACTAACGAAGAGTAGCTTAGGTGGTGGTGCGTCCTTTTCATCTATCCCATCAAAAGAGGCTATGGTGTGGTCTTGGTCCGCTTTGTGGTTGCTACGCCAATACTTGACGATAACGCCCACCATTAGGACAAAGAAGATTATAGTGCAGGCAACGGCCCACCAGTTCCAGAATGTGCTCATGGTGCCACCTCCTGTGCTGTATCTTGACCAAGGCTTTGGAGATAACGGATCAGCGCTTCGCCTTTGGTTTTACCGCGAACTTGTAAGCGCGCGTCGGAAATTTCTTGGTCTGTGTATGGAACACCTAATGTGCGTAATGTTTCCATCTTGTCGCCAATTGCATCGCCCGAGAGTGTTTGTTCGAACAGCCAAGGGTAGGCCGGCATTATGGACGTTGGAATGACCTGACGAGGATCGATGAGATGCAATACATGCCATTGGTCAGAGTATTTACGGCCAAGGTTAGTTAAGTCCGGACCTGTACGTTTTGAACCCCATAGGTTAGGGAATTCATAAATGTCATCTGACTCTTTGTTTGCACGACCGTTGCGTTTGGTTTCAGGCTCTAGAGGACGAACCATCTGCGTGTGACAGACATGACACCCTTCACTGATGTAGATATCGCGACCAGCAAGCTCAATGGCGGTTAAAGGCTTGGCTAAACTGCCTTTGGCGATATCGTCGGTGCGAAGAATATTCGGCACAACCCAAACCGCGAGTGAGAAGGAGGCCACAACCACCGTAGTGATGATCAAGATGACCACTGAGTGAGTAAAGTCTTTGCTCATCTTATGCCTCCTTTGCCACTAACACCGATGGAGAACGCACGGTTTTGTACAAGTTGAATGCCATCAGGAATAAGCCAAGTACAAAGAGTGCTCCCCCAAAGAACCGTAGGAACAACCATGGTGCTTTGAAGTTCATGGCTTCAATAAAGCTGTAAACCAGTTCGCCATTCTCGTTCTGAGTTAGCCACATGTAGCCTTCGCCAATGCCAGCAACCCATAGCGCGATGGCGTATATCGCAACACCAGCATGAGCGAGCCAGAAGTGCCACTTGATCAAACGCTTCGACCACAACTCGGTTTTGTTCCATAAACGAGGGATGAAGTAGTAGAACACCGCAATGCCAGACATGCCTACCCAACCTAATGCGCCGGAATGAACGTGGCCGATTACCCACTCAGTGTTGTGCGCGAGCATATTGAACCAGCGAATTGCCAGTAGAGGCCCTTCAAATGTAGCCAAGCAGTAGTAAAGAATGGCCGAGAAGAAGAACAAGCAAATGTAATCAGACTTGAGCTTCTCTTTGTTTTGAAGCAGCGTCATCGCACTGTTGAAAGCGCCAGCCCAAGATGGGAGCCAAAGGATGAGTGACATGATGATGCCGATGTTTTGCACCCAAATAGGTACCGATGAATAAACTAAATGGTGGGTACCTGCCCAAGTGTAAAAGCCAACCAACCCCCAAAAGTGGATGACAGACAAACGGTAAGAGTAAATAGGGCGGTCTGCGGCTTTTGGTATGAAGTAATAGTTCATACCAATCACACCAGCAGTCAGTAGGAAGCCCACTGCGTTGTGACCCCACCACCATTGCACAATGGCGTCTTGCGCTCCGGCAAAGACGGAATAGGACTTCATCAAAGAGACGGGCATAGCCAGATTGTTCACGATAAAGATCATCGCTATCACTATGATAAAGGCGGCGAAGAACCAGTTGGCGACGAAGATATGGTCAACTTTCCGCTTTGCAATCGTGCCAAAGAACAACACGGCGTAAAGCACCCAGACTAAGACGATCAATAGGTCGATTGGCCACTCTAGCTCAGCGTACTCTTTTGATGTGGTGTAGCCTGCGGGCAAACTGATTAACGCCAAAAAGAGTACCAGTTGCCAACCCCAGAAAACCATCCAAGACAAGCTTTGGTTAAAGAGATTACAGCGTCCGGTGCGTTGAGCGATGTAGAGAGAGGTACCCATCAAAATGTTGACTACAAAGCCGTAGATCACTCCGGAAGTGTGTAGCGGTCTGAGTCGACCGAATTGGAAGTATTGAGAATCGAAGTTAAGTACTGGCCAATACAACTGTGCCGCGAGGATCACACCAATGATCATCCCGACGATAGCCCAAACTAACGATGCCAACACAAAATACTTCACAACTTTGGTGTTGTATTGAGTTGCTGCTTGTTCCATAAGAACGCTCCTCGTTTAAGGTTGAGCTTCTTTGCCTAGCTGAGAGTAATAGTGGGCAATGTCTTCAATGTCTTGATCAGAAAGGGCGTCGGCCTGCTGTTGCATCAGCACCGCGAGACCACTGGTTCGCTCCCTTGCTTTGTAATCCTTGAGGGAAGAAATCAAATAGGTTTTATTCTGGCCGCGTAAGTTTGGGTATGCATCAATGGTCGATATGCCATCGACACCATGGCAAGTCATACAAACTTTCGCTTTTTCTTTGCCGACTTCGAATTGCTCATCACCTTCTACAGCAAAGGTGAGGGGAGAGAAGCACACAGCGGCAACGAGAGCCGTCCTCAAAGCTGCGCTCATGTTTTGGGTGTTCTTTAATCTCATCACTGGTTCCCTAGTAATTTGAATGCGTGTTTCACTAACTTGGGCACTGATATTCCAGATTTTCACTGTTATTGGTGGCGTGAATGCACTGGCGTATTTTTTATAGTTGTAGGTTAAAGAGTAAGCAGGTACTGGCGATATCGCTACGTATGAGCCGATTTAGTTGTGAATTTAATTACTAATACGTGTGAGGCTTGTGGATTGGACAAAATCAATCTCAATAAAACTAATGTGAAAAGAATCGCTTAGCGATACACATGTGGAAAGTGGTGAGTTTTATTGAATTAGAAGCGTTAAGCGGCGGTTTTGGAAAGAAGGCGTGAAATTGAAAACCGCTCATGATTTGAGGCAAGAGCGGTTGTGAAAGAGAGAGTTATAAAAACAAACTAACGTCCGCGGTACATCATCATGTCGTAGATATGAGTGACGGAAATTGGGTCCGCCTCGATGCTTCCGATGCGTAATGAAGAGACAAGATTAAACAACGAACCAAGCACCATTGGCGCGAGAATAAGTAGGGCGATCAGAATGAAAAAGAGTACGGTTGAGTGTCTCATAAAGCACCTCCTGTCGTCTGTTCTACTGTGTTTCGATTTTAGCATTTTGAACACCAACAGATGATGAGATTATTCCGTATATTATTTGAGCTAAAACCTGATTGTGAGCGCTTTCGTTAACCACATTAACCACAAAAATAATGAAGGGATTTCACAGCAATTTACTCGATGAGAAGCATGTCACAATGTATACTGTGAGCGTTTCGCAAACGTTAACTTCCTCCAATCTAATTACACATCCTGTCAGCATTTGCGATGCAAATATAACTAGCTATCACGCATTAAAATCAATGATAAATAAACCCCTGACGAATCCCTCGTAGGGTCTTTTTTTGTGAGTAATTATGCTTAACTCAGAACGCAAAGCTGCATTCGTGCTCGTCGCTACTACGATGATCGCGGCATTAGGGTGGATCTTCTCCAAAGAAACCATTCAAGGTCTCCCACCATTCGGATTTATCGGTCTGCGATTCACCATCGCGTCATTGTGTTTGTTGCCTCTGTGCATCAAACCGCTTCGTGCTGCCAATAAGAAAGATATTTTTGCCGCGGCAGGCGTGGGAGTGCTTTTGGGTGGCGCATTGATGTGTTGGATCTACGCGATTTCAATCAGTGACACGCTAGGTGAGGGTGCATTCATCATGAGCCTATCGATGCTGTTCGTGCCCATTGTCGCGTGGATTATGTTTCGTCAAAGACCTCAACGAATTTTTTGGGTGTCACTGCCGATCGCGATTCTTGGCCTAGGATGTTTGTCTTTGGCTGGTGGTTGGCAACAGTCTAGCAGCCAGCTTTGGTTCTTGGGCGCGGCTTTGATGCTCGCTCTGCACTTCAACGTAAACAGCAAGTATTCGCAAAAATTGCCTGTGTTGTTGCTAACGTGTATCCAACTGTTCGTCACGGGTTTGATTGGTTTGCTGATTTCATCGTTGGTGGAAACGGTGCCGGCAGAGGTAAGCACATCAATTTGGATTTGGTTTGCGTTGAGCACGCTTTTGGCAACCAGTTTGCGTTACGTGATGCAAACCATGGGGCAAAAGTTTGTCCAAGCGGGTAACGCTGCACTGATTATGATCCTTGAACCCGTGTGGACTGTAATTCTAAGTGTGATTTGGTATGGCGAAGTGCTGACCTCTAATAAACTTGTCGGCTGCGCACTTATCTTATTCTCTTTGGTGATCTACCGAACTGGCGGTAAACTCCGCTTTCCAAAACGGGCGTAATACAGTTTATAGAGCCAACGATTTCACCCTCGTTGGCTTTTTGTTCCTTTTCATTTCTAGGCAGGATGCTTTCCATGGCAAACACAGAACATCGAGAGACGCTGGATTCACTCGATAAAATCAGCGTGTGCTTGTATCGCTTTGGTATTACTTTGTTTGCTATGGCGCTGCTTGTTTTTTCGGTTCTTATCTCTGGTGCGATTTCTAGTTCACCATTGGTTTACCAAACCTCAGTCATTGCGCTTTGTGTGGCTGGTGCGTTATCTGCCGCGAACGTACATGTTTACAGTAAACACGTACGAGCCGTGATCAGTTGGGCGTCTTGGATTGGCTTGGTATTGATGGTGAGTGACTTGGAGTTTCAGCGCACTTGGTTAGGGCTTGGCTTTATCTTTGTGACCTTTTCGGGTATTGCGCTTAAAGAGTCTTTTTGCTTTAAAGTGCCAGGCTTGAAGATGGTGCCCGCGTTTCTCGCTGTAGCAACGTTTGCATTATGGTTTAACCTTCCAATCCTTGCTGCCATTACTATGTTGTTGGCTGGATTAGTCATGGGCTTCCTGTCTTTTGCTAAATGGCGTATGCCGCTGCATTTCGATATCGGTATCAAAGCGAATTACGAGATCTAACGCTGCTTTAACGCCAGCGAGACTTTTGAGGTAGACTGGCGGTTTAACTCTTCGCTGATCATCCATCCTGCTTTGGCAAGCAACTCCAAATCTACTCCGGTCTCGATTCCTAAGCCTTGGCAAAGGTAGAGCACATCTTCGGTAGCAACATTACCTGACGCGCCATGAGCATAAGGGCAGCCACCAAGCCCAGCCACACTGCTATCGATGGTATTGATGCCCATCGTTAAGGCTTGGTAGATATTCGCCAATGCTTGTCCCCATGTGTCGTGAAAATGCACCGCAAGCTTGTCGGTTGGGACTTTTACTTGCACAGCTTCTAACATTTTAGCGATGCGTATCGGCGTGCCTGTACCTATGGTGTCTCCAAGTGAAACCTCGTAGCAGCCTAATTCCATTAGCAGGTTAGCAACCCTTGCGACTTGTTCGGGTTTGGTTATTCCGTCGTAAGGGCAGTCTGCAACGCAAGATAAGTAACCCCGAACGGGAATGTTATGCTTTGCTGCCAATTCCATTACAGGTTCAAAGCGGGTAAGACTAGCTGCAATCGAGCAATTGATGTTGTGTTGGCAAAAGCCCTCCGATGAGGAGGTGAAGATCGCGACTTGGGTAGCGCCGGCTTCTAGTGCCTTTTCAAAGCCTTGCACATTAGGCGTTAGTGCTGAGTAGATGACGTTGTGGCGGCGGGTGATTTTCCTCATCACATCGAGTGAATCCGCCATTTGAGGTACCCATTTAGGCGACACAAAAGATCCTGCCTCAATATGGGTGAGTCCTGTATCCGAGAGCAGGTCGATTAAGCGGATCTTGGCTTGCGTGGACACCGGTGATTCGTTTTGCAGACCGTCTCTCGCACCTACTTCGACAATGTTTACCTTGTTTGGCAAATTCATTTCTTGCCCTTAGCTGGTTTGTTTATCCAACCCGGTTCTCGTTTCTCCAGAAAGGCTTGTAAGCCATCTTGTCCTTGCGGCGATACGCGAATGTCGGCGATAAGTTGGCTCGTGTATTGGATAAGCTGACCATCAATCGGATTTTGGTGACATTGATGGCACAAGGCTTTGGCTTTTCGCATCGCATCTGGGCTATTGAGCAGCAAAGAATCAATCAAGCTTTCTACTACGGCTTCGATTTTATCCAGCTTATGAACCTCATGCACAATGCCAAACTTTTCTGCTTTGTCAGCGTTAATTACTTCGGCGCTGAGTATGTAACGACGAGCTTGACGGTTACCCATTGCTCGCATGACATAAGGAGAGATGGTTGCGGGAACCAGCCCCAGTTTGACTTCACTCAAGCAGAAGTTCGCATTCTCCGCTGCGATGGCGATATCACAACAACAGATCAAGCCCAATGCGCCACCAAAAGCGGAACCTTGCACAACAGCAATAGTAGGCTGAGGGAAAGCGTCCAGTGTATGCATCAGGCGTGCAAGGTTCTGCGCGTCTTCTAGGTTTTGTTTTCTGGTGCTACTTGCCATGGATTTCATCCAATTCAAATCAGCCCCAGAGGAGAAATGTTTGCCGTTTCCTCGAAGCACCAAGCATCTAACATCGGTGCGCAGAGCGAGGTAATCCAGCCTGTGGATCAGCAAGTCAATCATGCAGGCATCAAACGCATTGTGCTTCTCTGTGCGATTGAGCGTAAGCGTTGCCACGCCGAATTCATCGACGTTCCAAAGTACTTCATCTTGTCGTTGGGTATTGGGGATGATGCTCGGTTGATGATCCTGCATGTGACGTCCTTTCTTCTATACATTTCTACATTCTGAATATGCCAAAGTTGCTGTCAGGAATTGGCGCATTGAGCGCGGCTTTTAAGGCTTGAGCCAATACTTGACGTGTCTCTTTCGGGTCGATGATTCCGTCATCCCATAAACGTGCGCTGGCGTAGTAGGGATGCCCCTGAGACTCATACAAGTCTACGATAGAATCTCGGAATGCACTTTCTTCTGGTTCTGGCCAGTCTTCACCTTGGCGCTTTTTCACTTCTCGCCGTACTTGAGTGAGCACGCCCGCGGCTTGTTCTCCGCCCATTACCGAGATTCGCGCGTTCGGCCACATCCACATCATGGTTGGGTCATAAGCACGACCGCACATGCCGTAGTTGCCTGCGCCGTAAGAGCCGCCAATAATCACGGTGAACTTGGGTACGTCCGCACAGGCGACTGCCATCACCAGTTTCGCGCCGTGTTTGGCAATGCCTTCCGCTTCAAGCTTTTTGCCCACCATAAAACCAGTGATGTTTTGCAAAAAGAGTAGGGGAATTTTGCGTTTGGCACACAGCTCAATAAAGTGTGCGCCTTTCTGTGAGGACTCTGAAAACAAGATGCCGTTGTTTGCCACAATGCCAATCAAATTGCCGTGGATTCGAGCGAAACCACACACTAAAGTCTTGCCATAAAGTGCCTTGAATTCATCGAAGTCTGAGTCGTCGACCACGCGAGCGATGATCTCTCGAACATCAAAAGACAAGCGAAGGTTTGCATTGACGATGCCGTAAATCTCTTCGGCGTCGTAACGCGGTGGCAAGACGGTTTTGTCGCTTTGGGAGGGGAGTGATTGATTGGTATTTGAGATGGCTTCGCGCGCCAGCTGCAATGCGTGCTGGTCATTTTCTGCATAGTAATCGGCAACGCCAGACTTGCGACAGTGCACATCGGCACCGCCTAGCTCTTCATCGGTGACAATTTCACCCGTTGCGGCTTTTACCAGCGGGGGACCTGCTAAGAAGATGGTGCCTTGCTCTTTGACCATGATGGAAACGTCTGCCATCGCAGGTACATAAGCGCCGCCTGCGGTACACAGCCCCATTACAACCGCGACTTGAGGAATGCCTTGCGCCGACATTCTGGCTTGGTTGAAGAAGATACGCCCAAAGTGCTCTTTATCAGGAAAGACTTCGGCTTGATGAGGAAGGTTCGCGCCACCAGAGTCCACCAGATAGACGCAAGGTAGCTGGCAACGTTGAGCGATCTCTTGCGCACGCAGATGCTTTTTAACCGTGAGTGGATAGTAGGTGCCGCCTTTGACGGAAGGATCGTTGGCGATCACCATGCATTGAATGCCTTTAATGGTGCCAATGCCCGCGACGACACCTGCGCATGGAATTGATTCTTCGTAGACGTTCCACGCGGCGAATTGTCCGACTTCAAGAAACTCGCTGCCTTCATCCAAAAGGTTCATAACACGTTCACGAACGGGCAGTTTTCCTTTCAGGCGTTGGCGATCAATGGCTTTCTGTCCGCCACCTTGTTTGATGGCTTTGATATTGGCATTGAGGTTGTTCACCAACTCGGTCATGACCGCTTTATTCGACAAAAATAGCTCGTCGGTTGGCTTGGTTTTACTTTTAATGATTGCCATGTTGACTTCCTCGTCGGTGGGTTAGCGAGACTCTTCGAACAACTCTCGTCCAATCAGCATGCGGCGAATTTCAGAAGTGCCAGCGCCAATCTCATACAGTTTGGCGTCGCGTAGTAAACGTCCGGTCGCGTATTCGTTGATGTAGCCATTGCCGCCTAAAAGTTGAATAGCATCGAGCGACATTTGTGTGGCAAGTTCGGCGCTGTAAAGGATCACGCCAGCGGCATCTTTACGCGTGCATTCACCTCGGTCACAGGCGGAAGCGACCGTATAAACATAAGCTTTGGCAGCGTTCATTCGTGAATACATGTCAGCGAGCTTTCCTTGCACTAGTTGGAATTCACCGATGGATTTGCCGAACTGTTTGCGGTCATGAACATACGGAACCACTTCGTCCATACAGGCTTGCATGATGCCAAGTGGACCGGCTGCTAATACCACGCGTTCGTAATCCAAACCGCTCATCAACACTTCGACACCACGGTTTAACTCGCCTAACACATTCTCTTTTGGCACGACACAATCTTGGAACACCAATTCACAGGTGTTGGAGCCGCGCATACCAAGTTTGTCGAGCTTTTGCGCATGGCTAAAGCCTTCAAAATCCCGCTCAATAATGAAAGCGGTGATGCCGCGAGACCCGCCACTGGGATCGGTCTTTGCGTAAACTACTAAGGTATCGGCATCAGGTCCGTTGGTGATCCACATTTTGTTGCCGTTCATCAGAAAGTAGTCACCTTTGTCTTCAGCTCGTAGCTGCATACTAACCACATCAGAACCTGAGTTCGGCTCACTCATGGCCAATGCACCGACGTGAGAACCATCAATGAGCTTAGGTAGGTACTTTTCTCGTTGAGCAGGGGAGCCATTGCGAAAGATTTGGTTAACACAAAGGTTGGAATGTGCGCCGTAACTGAGTGCGACAGACGCCGAAGCTCGGCTGATCTCTTCCATCGCAACAACATGAGCAAGATAGCCCATGCCTGCACCGCCAAACTCTTCGTCGACGGTTACGCCAAGCAAGCCCATTTCACCGAACTTGGACCACAGATGATTGGGGAATTGGTTATCTCGGTCGATATCTGCGGCGATGGGGGCGATATGCTCGGTGGCAAACGCGTTGACGTGGTCTCGGAGCATATCGATGGTTTCACCAAGCCCAAAGTTGAGTGGGGTGTAGCTGCTTTTCATAACATTTCCCTGTTGAAAGTACTGCGGTTGTTAGTACGGATAAGGTTCGAGTTACACTGCTTGGGCTTGGAAATTATGGTTATTCTTGTTTTAGTCGTTATAAGTTTGTAGTTATTGGCTGTTAGCTTTATTGTCGCTTAGCGCTTGCTTGCATCGCTCTTTGGCGGTTTCTAGCTCGTTCATTACAACGCTAATATCATCCAGTTGCTGCTGTAAGTGCGCTTGTTTTTCATCAATGATGGTTAGCATTTTAAGCAGCTGTCCATCGCTTTGTTGGGTATCGTATAGCTCGAACAATTCTCGAATTTCTGCAAGTGAAAAGCCCAATCGCTTGCCACGTAAAATCAGCTTGAGGCGGATCTTATCTCTGCGTTGGTATACGCGAATGTTGCCTTTTCGTTCCGGCTCTATCAGCCCGACATCCTCATAAAAACGAATGCTTCGGGTCGTGATGTCGAACTCTTTGGCGAGGTCACTTATCTTGAATTTATCCACTCGGTTTTTCCCTCTAATGAATAGTTTTGGCTTCTTAAAATCCCTTCAAGCCTTGAACTAAACGGGCTAGCTAAAAGCATGAGAGTAAATTTGTGTTGTTATTAATGTGTTTCTTTACGTTAACGTAAATGTTAGTGCTATGCTTACGTAAACGTCAAGAAATCACAGTGCGAAAATTCATCGTTTTATGAGAGGCTGGAGTGACACCACATTCTGTGTGAAAGCTCCGTGGTAGCAGGTGTGAGGGATGAGTTCGTGAACTGTGAATTATCGTCAGAAGGGACGAGATCATGGGAAACGACATCTGGATTGTCAGTGCAAAGCGAACGCCAATTGGGCGCTTTCAAGGTCAGCTACAAGGTTATTCAGCGCCTCAATTAGGGGCATTTGCTATCAAAGCGGCAATGGATGCGAGCGGCGTTAGCGAAGTCGACGAAGTCTATATGGGCTGCGTATTACCTGCGGGGTGCGGACAAGCACCAGCCAGACAAGCAGCGCTAGGTGCAGATCTTCCACTGACGACAGGCTGTACCACCATCAACAAAGTGTGTGGCTCTGGCATGAAAAGCGTCATGTTAGCTCACGATCTTATCAAAGCGGGCAGCATTCGCAGTGTCATTGCTGGTGGTATGGAAAGCATGACTAATGCGCCGTACCTGCTTAAAGAAGCACGTAACGGCATGCGAATGGGTCACCAATCTACTCACGACCATATGTTTCTCGACGGTCTTCAAGATGCGTATGAAGGGCATTTGATGGGAGTTTACGCGCAGCAAACGGCTGACCGTTCTGAGTTTACCCGTGAACAAATGGATGAATGGGCGATCCTATCCGCGACAAGAGCATTGGAAGCGCAAGAGCAGCGTCTGTTTGACGATGAAATCTCGCCGATAGAAATCACGACTCGTTATAGCACTTCAACATTGGATTATGACGAGCATCCACGCTCCATCAAGCTCGACAAGATCCCTCAACTCAAACCTGCTTTTGATAAAAACGGCTCGGTGACAGCTGCAAACTCAAGTGCGATATCCGATGGCGCAGCTGCCCTAGTGTTAATGGACTCGCAGGTAGCACAGCATCAAGGCTTAGCGCCATTGGCAATCATCAAAGGGCACTCAACCCACGCCAGAAAGCCCGCCGAATTTACCCTCGCGCCAGTATTTGCAATAGAGCAGTTGTTATCTCAACTCGATTGGTCAGTAGACGAGGTCGATCTTTGGGAGATCAATGAAGCGTTCGCCGTTGTCACGCAAATCGCGGTACGCCAGTTAGGCATCGATAAAGACAAAGTAAACATCAAAGGCGGTGCGTGTGCGCTTGGGCATCCAATTGGCGCAAGTGGAGCTCGTATTTTAGTGACCCTCATTCATAGCCTGCGCCAACTGCAATCGCTTGGTGTAGATGGCGACAACAACAATAAAAAGGTGATGCGAGGTGTTGCATCACTGTGTATCGGTGGTGGTGAAGCCACTGCTATTGGTATCGAGATACCGCTTTAATTCCAATTACGACAAACGTTAACAAAGGACTAGATTATGACTCGCACGGTTCCCTTATTCATCGATGGTGAGTTTCGTGAATCTCAAGCAACGGATTGGGTAGAAGTGACAAACCCTGCCACCAATGACGTGATTGCGCGCTTGCCATGCGCAACGGATGAAGAGATGCACGCGGCCATTGAGAGTGCAAAAGCCACCTTTACCTGTTGGAAAGATGTCGCTGTTTCGGAGCGTGCGCGTTTAATGCTGCGCTACCAACACCTACTGAAAGAACATCATGATGAATTGGCGACGCTGCTGTCTCACGAGACGGGCAAGATCTTTGCGGATGCAAAAGGGGATGTGTGGCGTGGTATCGAAGTGGTTGAGCAAGCTGCCAATATCGCCAGCAACATGATGGGAGAAACCGTCGAGAACGTTGCGACCGATATCGACAGCTACTCGCTGATTCAACCGCTTGGGGTGTGCTGCGGTATTACGCCATTTAATTTCCCCGCCATGATCCCTTTGTGGATGTTCCCAATCGCGATTGCGAGCGGAAATACCTTTGTCCTTAAACCTTCTGAGCAAGTGCCTCTCACGTCCATTCGCTTGGCTGAGTTGTTCGAAGAAGCGGGTGCGCCAAAAGGTGTGCTGCAAATCGTGCACGGTCGTAAAGAGCAAGTCGACTTGTTGCTGAAACATCCCGATATCCAAGCCGTTTCTTTCGTTGGTTCTGTACCTGTAGCGCAATACATTTACACCACAGGCACACAGAACTTCAAACGTGTTCAAGCCTTTGCTGGCGCGAAAAACCACATGGTAGTGATGCCAGATGCGAACAAAAACCAAGTGGTGAACAACCTAGTTGGCTCTTCGATTGGTGCGGCAGGACAACGTTGCATGGCGATATCTGTCGCTGTGTTTGTAGGCAGTTCGAAAGAGTGGATTGCCGATTTAAAACAAGAAATGGCGAGAGTGCATCCTGGTGCCTGGGATGACGAGAATGCAGCGTATGGTCCTTTGATCAGCGCACAAGCAAAACAGCGTGTGCTCGGTTTGATTGAAGAAGGCAAACAACAAGGTGCGGTGTGTGAACTTGATGGTAGCCAATGCAAAGTGGAAGGCTTCCCAGAGGGTAACTGGGTTGGTCCAACCTTATTCAGTGGCGTCACCACCGAGATGTCGATTTACACCCAAGAAATCTTCGGACCTGTTTTGGTGTGTATTGAGGTCGACACGTTACAAGAAGCGATAGATCTGGTGAATCGCAACCCATACGGAAATGGCACCTCTATCTTCACTGCAAATGGTGCGGCGGCGAGAAAGTATCAACATGAGATTCAAGTCGGTCAGGTAGGTGTAAACGTGCCGATTCCCGTGCCTTTGCCATTCTTCTCGTTTACTGGGTGGCGCGGCAGCTTCTACGGAGATTTGCACGCCTACGGCAAACAAGCGGTGCGCTTCTACACCGAGACCAAAACTGTGACGGCTCGTTGGTTTGATGACGATATCCCAACCGGTCCAAACCTCACCATTAACTTGCGCTAACGAAGTAAGGAGCTCATATGGATTTTGAACTCAACGAAGATCAACGTATGTTTGCCGACACGGCTCAGCAGTTTGCGGCAGAACGTTTAGCGCCAATGGCAGCAGAGTGGGATGAAAAACAAATCTTCCCCAAAGACATCCTACGAGAGGCAGGAGAACTCGGTTTCTTAAGCCTCTACACCCCAGAAGAACAAGGCGGTTTGGGCTTAAGCCGGTTAGATGCGTCTATCATTTTCGAGCAACTTTCTATGGGGTGCACATCGACCACCGCATTTATGACCATTCACAACATGGTGACTTGGATGATCGCGAGCTTTGCGACCGATGAAGTAAAAGACGCATTCTGCCCAAAACTCATTACGGGTGAATTTCTCGGATCTTATTGCTTAACTGAACCAAACGCAGGTTCGGACGCCGCGTCTCTAACGACTTCTGCGACTAAGCAAGGTGATAACTACATACTCAATGGTGGCAAAACCTTTATTTCTGGCGCAGGCGATACCGACGTTTTAGTCGTGATGGCGAGAACGGGCGATGCAGGTGCGAAAGGTGTATCCGCGTTTGTTGTCCCCGCCGATGCAGACGGCATTAGCTACGGACGTAAAGAGCCGAAAATGGGCTGGAATAGTCAGCCAACACGCGCGGTGACTTTCGACAATGTTTCTATTCCCGCATCACATCTGCTCGGGGAGGAAGGACAAGGGTTTGTGTTCGCCATGAAAGGTTTAGATGGTGGACGCATCAACATTGCGACCTGTTCGGTCGGCACGGCTCAGCAAGCGTTGAATCAAGCGGCGCAGTACATGCAAGAACGTAAACAGTTCGGCAAATCATTAGCTCAATTCCAAGCATTGCAATTCAAACTGGCAGACATGGCAACCGAGCTTGTCGCTGCTCGCCAACTGGTACGTTACGCCGCTAGCAAGTTAGACCGAGGTGACCCAGACGCCACGACTTATTGTGCCATGGCAAAACGCTTTGCAACCGATGTCGGCTTTCAAGTCTGTGACCAAGCGCTGCAACTTTACGGTGGCTACGGTTACATCAAAGAATACCCAATGGAGCGCTATTTCCGTGATGTTCGAGTACACCAAATTTTGGAAGGTACTAACGAGATCATGCGGTTGATCATCGCGCGTCGATTGCTCGCAGAAGAGTCCGCATTGCTATAAGTGCAGCCGACAAGCTCTGCTTTTATTCATAAAACTCAGGTCATTTTCATCAGAAAGGATTCAGAGATATGTCACTAACAGAACAACAAGCGATTCAACATACCATCAGCAATCATGTTGCGGTGGTGACCATGAACAACCCGCCCGCCAATACTTGGACGTCACAAAGCTTAACCGCGTTGAAAGAGTTAGTGCTGGCGTTAAACGACAATAAAGACGTTTACGCTCTAGTGCTCACAGGGAATGGAGAGAAGTTTTTCTCGGCGGGAGCAGACCTCAAGTTGTTTGCCGATGGCGATAAAGCGGTTGCGTTAGAAATGGCGCGTATCTTTGGTGAAGCCTTTGAAACGCTCTCTGCATTTCGAGGGGTTTCTATCGCTGCCATCAACGGCTACGCCATGGGAGGCGGATTAGAAGTCGCATTGGCGTGTGATATTCGTGTGGTAGAAGAGCAAGCCGTACTGGCACTGCCAGAGGCGAAAGTGGGCTTACTGCCTTGTGCTGGTGGTACGCAAAACCTAACCGCGTTGGTCGGTGAAGGTTGGGCGAAACGCATCATATTGTGCGGTGAACAAGTCGGTGCCGCGCAAGCGCGAGAACTCGGGTTAGCAGAAGAAGTGGTGGCAAAAGGTGGAGCGCTTAATAAAGCCATTGAGCTTGCAGAATCGGTTGCCAATCAATCGCCGTCTTCGGTAACCGCATGTAAAGCGCTTATCCAAAACATGCGCTCAGCGCCACTCAAACATGGTCTGATAAAAGAGCGAGAACTGTTTCTAAACTTATTCGATACCGAAGATCAAACCGAGGGGGTTCGTGCCTTCTTAGAAAAACGTAAACCCAACTGGAAGAATCAATAGGAGGTCGCATGACAGGGAAAGTAACCATTAGCGAAATAGATTGCTTAGACGGCGTGCACCGAATTGGTATCGCGACGTTAGACAACACGGCTTCTTTGAACGCGTTGACTTACGATATGTTGGCAGAGCTCAACGACCAACTTATCGAATGGCAAGATGACCCTGATTTGGTGTGTGTCATCCTCAATGGCGCGGGTGAAAAAGCGTTTTGTGCAGGGGGCGATGTACGAACCATGTACCACGTCATGCACGAGAAAAGCAAAGAAGAGACCGCAGAGTTCTGTTCTAATTACTTCTCGCTTGAGTACGAATGCGATTACCTGATTCATACCTACCAAAAGCCAATCATTGGTTGGGGAGAGGGCATTGTGATGGGCGGCGGCATGGGCTTGTTTATGGGCACCAGCCACAGGGTCGTCACCCCTAAATCTCGTCTCGCGATGCCAGAGATCAATATCGGGCTTTACCCAGACGTGGGTGGCACTTGGTTCTTAAGCCAAATCGACCCAGAGGTAGGTTTGTTCCTTGGTCTAACTGGTGCAATGGTGAATTCAAGTGACGCTGTCACTATAGGGTTGGCGGAATGGTTGCTGCTGGAAGAGCAATATCCGGAACTGTTAGAAGAACTGAAACAAGTCGATTGGAGCTCTGCCGATGCCAAAGCGCTTGTCAGTGCGTTACTTCAATTGATGGAAGATCAAGTCATCGACAGTAAGCCGACAACTCAGATTTGCCCTTATCTCGACCAAATTAAAGAAGCCTGCAAAGGCTATGACTTAAATCAGATTGCCCAACGTATTCAAGCAATGGAAGGCGACACCCAATGGCTTGAGAACGCACAAAAATCGTTTGTTGCGGGCAGTCCAATCACCGCACATATCTGTTTTAGACAAGTCAAAGAGTACCACCGTTTGTCGTTGGCGGATTGTTTCCGTCTAGAGCTTACCTTGTCAGTTCGCAGCGCATTACTCGGTGAGTTTGAAGAGGGCGTGCGCTCTCGATTAGTTGATAAAGATGGCAATCCAAAATGGATGTTTAACAGCGTCAGTGAAGTCGATGAAAGCGTCATCGATACCTTGTTCACTTCTCTTTGGTCAGAAGAGGAACATCCACTTGCACAGCTAGGAAAATAAGGAGAAACAACATGAGTACCATTGCATTTATTGGCTTGGGCAACATGGGCAGTCCAATGGCACAAAACCTATTGGCGTCAGGGTTTCACGTGCAAGTGTTCGATGTGGATGTGAACGCGGCGAAGCAACTTGAACCGTTTGGCGCGGTGGTTGCCAGTACGTTAGAAGAAGCCGTAGATGGCGCTGGAACCGTCATCACCATGCTACCAGCAGGTGCACACGTGCGCGCGGTGTACTTGGGGGATTTGCACGGTGGTGTCGGTCTGCTCAACATTGTGCAGGACAACGCATTGCTGATTGACTGTTCGACCATCGATCCAGATTCTGCTCGCTTAGTGGCGAACGAAGCTCAGAACAAACGATTGTTGTTTGTCGATTCTCCTGTCTCTGGTGGTGTAGCAGGCGCAAAAGCAGCAACGCTGACCTTTATTGTTGGAGGCTCGGATGAAGCATTCTCCAAAGCCAATGCGATCTTGCAATACATGGGCAAGAACGTGTTCCACGCTGGTAAAGCGGGCGACGGTCAGATGGCAAAAATCTGTAATAACCTGATGTTGGGTATCTTGATGTCAGGAACCTGTGAGGCACTCAATCTCGGTATTGACCATGGTCTCGACCCGAAAGTCTTATCCAATATCATGCTGCAAAGCTCTGGTCGAAACTGGGCGTTAGAGCTCTATAATCCATGCCCCGGTGTAATGGATTCTGCGCCCGCGAGCAATCAATACAATCCCGGCTTTATGAGCAAGTTGATGCTAAAAGATCTTGGCTTAGGCTTGGATGCGGCGTTGCAAACCAACTCTTCTGTTCCGATGGGCTCTTTGGCTCGTAACCTTTATGCATTCCATAACGCAGCAGGTCATGCAGAACTCGACTTTTCAAGCTTGTTTGAATTCTATAAGAACCAGAAGGGCTAAAAGCGAGATTCCCTATCAGGCGTTTAAGCATGGAAGTTATCCAGTAATGGAGTACAGATATGGATTTAAAAAACAGTGTCATTGCAATCACAGGTGCGGGGCAAGGGTTAGGGCAGATGATGGCAGTCAGCCTTGCTCAAGCGGGCGCGGATTTAGCATTGCTTGATGTTAACGAAACGGGACTGCTGAATACCCAAGAACAATGCCGGATGCTCAGTGCCAAAGCATTGATCTATCGACTTGATGTCACCAATGAATCTGAAGTGGAGGATACCTTTAATGAGATTCTTCAAGACTTTGGGCAGCTAAATGGCTTAGTTAATAACGCTGGCGTCTTGCGAGATGGGTTATTAGTCAAAGCCAAAGACGGTGAGATCACTAAGATGTCGCTTGAGCAGTTCAACCTAGTGATGAACGTGAATGTCACGGGCACGTTTTTGTGTGGTCGAGAAGCGGCAGTCAAAATGATCGAGAGTGGCTCGAAAGGCGCCATCATTAACATATCTAGCGTGGCGAGAGCGGGCAATATTGGACAAACCAATTACTCTGCATCGAAAGCTGCGGTCGCAACCATGGCAACAACATGGGCAAGAGAACTCGCCAGATATGGCATTCGCTCTGCGGCTATTGCGCCCGGTGTCGTCAAAACGGCAATGGCAGATCAAATGAAACCAGAAGCCATAGATCGACTGCAAAAGATGATACCCGTCGGTAGGATGGGGGAGACGGGCGAGATCGCTCATGCTGTGAAATACATTCTTGAAAACGACTACTTCACAGGGCGAGTGCTCGAAGTGGATGGCGGAATGAGAATGTGAAGAAAGAGCCGATTACGGCTCTTTCTTGTTTTTGAGTGTCTCAATTTTGTGTGTGTAATAAGCATTTTGGAAGAATGCCATTCCGAACACGAAATAAAACAAACCAGTTTTAATCGAGTCGTCTGCGTCAGACCAGAGCCACACTGTGAAAGAAAAAATGATGACGTAATAGAACGTTAGAATAAGAAGTTTGGACATGACCGTAATGCCTGATTTTTCACCGTAATCAAACAATAAACTCATCGTAAGCCCAACAAAGACTGTTAGCTTCCTAGCCTCGAATGAACTCACGAATTTAAATGTACAGAATGAAATGTTCTCAAGCTAAAGACGTCGCTACTTAGTGTTAAAGTGAGTTAACAGTGCAGTGGGCAGTTTCCCCGTTATTCGTCAAAATATAAAAGCTATGAATGAAAGGTTGTTCGTGATGATTGAAATTCGAAATGCCATGTAAATAGTATGTGAATTCATAACTATGATACTGGTCACGCTTTCCTTAATTCGCACTTCCTAATGTAGCTCACACTCTCGTGCCGAATACGCAACTGATTACTCTTCTCGTTTACATTGCTTAAGTTACTGTAAAGAAAAGAATATGCGCTGTAGTACGTTAATGTTGTGCACCTGTTTTGCTATTCCTATCTCAATATAAGCTTTCATAAATGGAACGTTAGTTTCCATCTGTGGCTAATGAGCTTTCCTTTTTCCCTCCGCATAATGCGCTCGAATGTAACAATGTATTTCAAAGTGTAACAATAAACTCACGTTGTGAGTGTGGTTTTAACCATCAAGCAACTTGATACCTCCCACCAAGAAGTCCATTGCTGCACAAGCTCAACACAAAAATATTCTAATGACCAAGACAACCAATCGCAGGGCTTGCTCTGTTGTTGGCTAACCATCGAGAAAGTTAATGGAAGCTTCAAGATACAAACGCATCTTAGCGAGGATAAGTTTGGCAGGAACCATTCTTATGCTTTCAGGGTGTAACTCTGCTCTACTTGACCCGAAAGGTAGTATTGGCGTTCAGGAAAAAGAACTGATCATTACAGCGCTTTTACTGATGCTGATTGTCGTGATCCCCGTGATTTTAATGACAATCTATTTTGCTTACCGCTACCGAGAGTCGAACACTGGCGAGGAATACGCTCCAGAGTGGGCGCACTCGACCAAGATTGAAGTGGTGGTGTGGACGATTCCAATCATCATCATCGCGATTCTGGCAACCATCACTTGGCGTTCTACTCACGAGTTAGAGCCATCCAAGCCCATCGCAAGTGACGTCAAACCCATCACCATTGAGGTGGTGTCACTCGACTGGAAATGGCTGTTCATCTATCCAGAAGAGAACATTGCGACAGTGAACTACGTGGCGTTTCCGAAAGATGTTCCGGTTCAGTTCAAACTGACCTCAGACAACATCATGAACGCGTTCTTTATCCCGCGTCTCGGTACTCAGATCTACGCGATGCCAGGCATGGTGACCAAGTTGAATCTGATTGCGAACCACACAGGGGATTACAAAGGCTTTGCTTCTAACTACAGCGGTAAGGGTTTCTCGCAGATGAAATTTACCGCAGCAGCAATGGAAGATCGCACTGCATTCCTGAATTGGGTTCAGCAAGTGAAAGCCAGCCCTGATCGAATCGAAGACTGGGAGCAATTCCGTGCGCTTGCATCACCAACGGTGGCGGAGCCTGTGAAGATGTTCTCTAGTATTCCACCATTTTTGTTCACCGACGTCGTGACCCAGCATCCGGGTTCAATGAACTGTTTGCCGGAAAATCTAGGATAATCGCAATGTTTGGAAGATTAACACTTGAATCAATCCCTTATCACGAGCCGATTATTGTCGTCACTCTAGCAGTGATCGCGATCGTTGGTTTGGCTGTCGTTGCGGCGATAACCAAAGCGGGTAAGTGGCAATACTTATGGAATGAATGGTTTACTTCGGTAGACCACAAAAAACTAGGCTTTATGTACATCGCTGTGGCAATGGTGATGTTGATTCGTGGCTTTGCTGACGCGGTCATGATGCGTAGCCAACAACTGCTTTCTGCGGCAGGCGAGAGCGGTTATTTACCACCACATCACTACGATCAAATCTTTACTGCCCATGGCGTAATCATGATTTTCTTCGTGGCGATGCCGTTGGTGATTGGTTTGATGAACATCATTGTACCGCTGCAAATTGGTGCGCGTGATGTGGCATTCCCTTACCTAAACAACCTAAGTTTCTGGCTGTTTGTTGTGGGCGTGATCCTCACTAACATGTCACTTGGCTTGGGTGAGTTTGGTCGTACTGGTTGGTTGGCATATCCGCCGCTGTCTGGTATTGAGGCAAGCCCCGGAGTTGGGGTGGATTATTGGATATGGGCGCTGCAAATATCCGGTGTCGGCACCACGCTGACGGGCGTGAACTTCTTTGCAACTATTTTGCGCATGCGTACGCCGTCTATGCCAATGATGAAGATGCCAGTGTTCACGTGGGCGTCCCTGTGTGCCAACATTCTAATCATCATTTCATTCCCAATCCTAACGGTAACCATCGCGCTACTGACGTTGGATCGCTACATCGGTACGCACTTCTTCACCAATGACCTTGGCGGCAACGTGATGATGTACGTCAACCTGATTTGGGCATGGGGTCACCCAGAAGTGTACATCCTGATCTTGCCTATTTTTGGTGTGTTCTCTGAGGTAACGGCAACCTTCTCACGCAAGAAGCTGTTCGGTTACACCTCGCTAGTATGGGCAACCATCGTAATTACGATTTTGGCGTTCGTCGTTTGGCTGCATCACTTCTTCACCATGGGCTCAGGTGCAAATGTGAATGCATTCTTCGGCATCGCCACCATGATTATCTCTATCCCTACCGGGGTGAAGATCTTCAACTGGCTATTCACCATGTACAAAGGGCGAATCCGCTTTACCACGCCGATGATGTGGACAGTTGGCTTCCTGATTACCTTCTCTGTAGGTGGTATGACGGGCGTACTAATGGCAGTACCAGGCGCAGACTTTGTTCTGCACAACTCAGTGTTCCTGATTGCGCACTTCCATAACGTAATCATCGGTGGTGTGGTATTCGGTTGTTTCGCAGCAATCACATACTGGTTCCCGAAAGCAACTGGCTTCACCATGAACGAAACATGGGGCAAACGTGCATTCATTTGCTGGATTGTCGGTTTCCTAATGGCGTTCTTACCGCTTTATGCACTGGGCTTTATGGGTATGACGCGTCGTCTAAGCCAAGATCTGAACCCAGAGTACTTCCCACTGTTGGCAGTTGCCGCAGCTGGTACGGCAGTGATTGCGCTTGGCGTGGTTTGTCAGTTCATCCAAATCTACGTGAGTGTTCGTGACCGCGAGCAAAACCGTGACCTAACGGGTGACCCATGGGGCGGTCGTACCTTTGAGTGGGCGACGTCTTCACCACCGCCGTTCTACAACTTTGCACACCTACCAAAAGGCGATGAGCTAGACGCGTTCTGGTACCAAAAGCAGAGTGGCGAATTCGATCCAACCAAAGAAGTGGAATACGAACGCATCCACATGCCGAAGAACACACCAACAGGTATCTATGTGTCTGCATGGGCATTGGTATTTGGCTTCGCGATGATTTGGTACATCTGGTGGCTAGCAGCAGCAAGCTTTGTTGGCATCATCGTGACGTGTATCCAACACAGCTACAACGACGACGTGGATTACTACGTTGAAGTAGAAGAAATCAAAGCGATTGAGGCGGAGCGTCGAGCTCAACTTGAAGAAGCGAAGAAAAACGAAGTGACAGACAACGATAAGAAAGACGATCTGGAGGTGACCTATGCAAGCTAATGTTGCGGTTCACGACCACGATCATCACCATGATTCTGCAGGCATTAAGCAGTTTGGTTTCTGGATTTACCTAATGAGTGACTGTGTATTGTTTGCGACTTTGTTCGCGACTTACGCAGTACTAGAAAGCGGATCTATTGCGGGTCCAACCGGTAAAGACATTTTCGAACTACCGTTCGTGTTTGTAGAAACCATGTTGCTGCTGTTCAGCAGTATCACGTTTGGCTTCGGCATGATTGCGATGAAGCGCAAAGACGTTGCAGGTTTAAAACGTTGGTTAAAAGTGACCTTCTTACTTGGCGCTGGCTTTATCGGGATGGAAGTGTACGAGTTCCATCACCTGATTGTTGAAGGCTACGGTCCACAAGAAAGTGCATTCCTATCTGCGTTCTTCACTTTGGTTGGAACACACGGTCTGCACGTAACCTTTGGTTTGATCTGGCTAGCTGTGTGCTACCACCAACTGTCCACCAAAGGCTTGAACGATAACATGTCGATGCGATTCCAGTGCTTGAGCTTGTTCTGGCACTTCCTAGACATCGTTTGGATTTGTGTATTCACCATCGTTTACTTATTGGGGGTTATGTAATGGAACAACATCTAGATACAGGTGCCTCTGATTACGTAAAAGGCTTTATTGCGTCTCTGATCCTGACCGTGATTCCTTTCTACTGTGTGTGGGCGCAAGTGCTGCCAGATACCGCGACTTATGCTGTGTTATTTGGTTGTGCGATTGTGCAGATCTTCGTGCACTTTAAGTACTTCCTGCACATGGAAGTGAAAACGTCAGAAGGTCAGTGGAACGTGGTGTCACTGATGTTTACCGCCATTGTTGTGTTGATTCTGATCGCTGGCTCGATCTGGATCATCTACAACATGAACGTCAACATGAAGTTGTAGGCAAGGGTATGCTGAAAAGTTATTTGTCTATTACCAAACCGGGCATCATTTTCGGCAACCTGATTTCTGTTGCGGCGGGGTTCTTCCTCGCCGCAAAATCAGAACCCGCTAACTTTCTGTTGTTGCTGACAACGTTAGTTGGCGTGGGGCTTGTGATTGCATCAGGATGCGTGGTGAACAACATCTTCGACCGCGATATCGACCAAAAAATGAAGCGCACGCAAAACCGTGAATTGGTGATGGGAAACATCAACATCGATGCGGCGTTTGTTTACGCTTTGGTGTTGCTGTTGAATGGCACAGCGTTACTGTTTCAACTAGTGAATCCGCTCTCGGCTGTGGTTGTACTCTTGGGTTACGTGTTTTACGTCTTCTTCTACACCATGTGGTACAAGCGAAATTCGGTCTACGGCACCTTAGTCGGCAGCATTTCTGGCGCGGTTCCTCCGCTAGTGGGCTACCTTGCTGTGACGAACTACATCAGCTTAGAAGCGATTTTACTGTTCATCATGTTTTGTCTTTGGCAGATGCCGCACTCTTACGCGATTGCGATGTTCCGCATGCAAGATTACCGCGATGCAGGCATTCCTGTTCTTCCCGTTAAAGAGGGCATTACCAAAGCGCATCAACATATGAAGGCGTACGTGGTTGCTTTTGGTGTGGTTGCTATCGGGTTGTTTATGTTGGGTGAAGCTGGGTACGAGTATTTAGCAGTCTCGGCAGCAGTGTGCTTTATGTGGACGCGGGTGACATTCCAAAAAGTGAATTACAACAACTATATCCAATGGTCCAAAGCGGTGTTTAAGGTGTCGTTATTGGTCGTAATGAGCATCAGTGGCGTGCTTGGTTTAGAGTTGATTCCACTGCCATTTATTCATTAGAGGAAAGTAAATCTGAGTTAACGATTGATGCCATCAGTAGTAGTGGTGATAACAAAACCAATGAATGCGGAATCGGTGATCTATCTCACCAAACCTTAATCCAGATTAAAGTTTTGCCGCAGTTTCGGCGGTAAGGTTCGCGTCGCTCATCGCACTGAACAGAAATTCAGAGAAGGAACAGCCATGCTTTGTGTATCGCTGTTCCTTTTTCGTTCCTGCTCGGTAGTGATGCATCTAAAAAGACAGATTTTAAGAGGACTGGACTTGAGCATTTTGTTTTCAGAAGCCCGCATTGGCAACATGACACTAAAGAACCGCTTTGTACGAAGTGCAACGTGGGAAAATATGGCGACAGAAGACGGTCATATGACCGAGAAGTTGTACGACATTTATGAAGAACTTGCCAAAGGTGAAGTGGGTCTGATCGTTACTGGTTATGCGAACATCGTAGAAGAAGAGAAACCGAACGCAGGCATGATGGGGATCTACAACGACTCTTTCATCGATGAATACAAAAAGCTGACTGACCTTGCCCACGAACATGACGCTAAGATCGTTATGCAGATCGCTTACGGCGGCACAAAAACAACATTCAACGTTGGCGAGCGTGTGATTTTTGCTCCAAGTGAAGTGCCAGAGCGCGGCACCAAAACGGAAGGCAAAGCGATGACTCAAGATGAGATTGACTACATCGTTAAAGCATTTGCGCTAGCGAGCAAGCGTGCGCAAGATTCTGGCTTTGATGGTGTAGAAATCCACGCGGCGCACACGTACTTGATCAACCAGTTCTTAAGCCCATACTACAACCGTCGTGAAGACCAATATGGCGGCAGTCTTGAGAACCGCATGCGTTTCCTTATGGAGATCTATGCCGAAACACGCAAGCTAGTTGGTGACGATTTCCCGATTCTAGTGAAGCTGACAGCAACAGAATTCTTCGATGGCGGTTTGACGTTCGATGAAACGCGCATTGTTTGTAAGAAGCTAGAAGAAGTGGGCGTGGATGCGATCATTGTATCGGGTAACATTCACGGCAACGCAAGCACCATGGTAGGTGAATCGTTCGACGGTTACACGCTACAAGAAGAAGGCTACTTCCACGAGTACGGCCAAGTGATCAGCCAAGATGTGAACGTACCGGTGATTACCGTAGGTGGCTTAAATGACTTCTGTGCGATCGAAGACTTGGCTGAAAACACCAAGATTCAGTTCTTCGCGCTTTCTCGTCCGTTATTGGCAGAGCCACAATTGATCAAGCGCTGGAAAGACGGCAACCGTGCTGAAGTGGACTGCGAACGCTGCTCTAAGTGTCGTACCAAGCGTGGCAACTTCTGTGTGGTTTACAAGCGCAGAAAGTAACGTGTTCTGACTCATGAAATTTCAAAAAGCCCCTGATGCTTAACGTGTCAGGGGCTTTTTAGTTGTGAGTTATGCTTATGCAGTTTCGACTTCTTCTTGGTAGTTCAAGTAGTGAATGCATAAATCATGAAACGCTTTTGCCTGAGGGGAGATGGTTCTATCCGTCAGAGTAAAGATGCCAACTTGCCTTTCCAAAGGCGGATCGATCAGCGGAATCCAAACCAGTCGAGTTTCGTTGGTCGGGAACGCTAATTTTGGCAAGGTGGTGACACCAATACCGAGCTCAAGAACGGAGAACAAAGATGTGATGTTCTCAACGGAATATAAAGCCTGTTCACTTAGCGCGCGTGCAGGCGTGGGATCGAGTAGGGTGCAAGTTCCGTTTCGAATAAAAGGTTGTTCTAAAAGCGTTTGCCACTCGATTCCTTCTGGATGCTGAGCGATAGGGTTATCCTTCAAACACACCACGCCAATGGGGTCAGAGATTAACGGGGTAAACTCGATACCGCCTTCGTCTAAATGTGATGGGTTACCCAGCGCTAAATCGACTTCGCCTGATAACAAACGCGCTTCAACCCCAGCGGCATTATCATCAATCAAACTGACTTCTACGTTTGGGTGCTGTTCGCAGAATGCGCCGAGCACGCTAGGAATCAACTTGGCTGCAACAGAAGGGACGCTGGCGATGCGCACTCGACCTTGTTGCCCTGCGGCGGCGGCTTTTAGATCGTTATCTAGAGCGTTATAGATGTTGAGAAACTGAATGATCTTAGGCAGGCAGATTTCACCGAATGGAGTGAGTTTGGATTTATTGCCCGGCTCAAATAGGGTTTGACCGAGTATTTTTTCCAGTTCTTTGATTGACGTTGACAGCGCTGCCTGAGAACGGTTCGCTCGATGTGACGCTGCTCTAAAACCACCTTCCTCGACCACCATCACAAAATGCTTTAATTGTTGAAGCTTGATACTCATAGCGAAACCTCTGCAATCCCTTTATTTACCTTAGTTTTAATAAAGTGATAGATTTTTCTTATCAAATGTAAAAAATTTACCGTTCGATTTATCGCCTGTCAATGTGCAGTATTTAACCATCTTGAAACAAGGTTGTTACAAAGGTTGAAAGGCACGTGAATACTTCTACGAAAAAATACCCAGTCAAAACCGCATTGTTTGCCTCTAAAGCGCCGCTGGAATGGGCAATTGTCAACAATGGCACGTTATACACCGCGCAAATCCCGATTGATGATACCGGAGCTGTCGTGGAAGGCGGTATCGAAGCCCAGACTCGTCAAACCTTTAATAATCTCGTTCACACGTTGGAGTGTGCAGGGGAGTCTTTAGATTCTGTTCTGCAGGTGCTGATTTATGTGACGGATCGTGAGTACTTAAAAACGGTTAACCAAGTCTACGCTGAGTATTTTGAGGCGCCTTATCCTAATCGCGCCGCTATGGTCGTGGCGGGACTAGCGCGTGAAGAGATGTTAGTGGAGTTTGTGGTGTACGCATCAGCGAGTCAGCCAGAGTAAAGAATAATAATCAAAGCCTCATTACCGGGCTTTGTCAGTGAGAATTAGTGAGCTGGTGGCGAGCACCAGACGTCAGGAAGAATAAGGACAGAGCAATGACTTTTATCAATAATGTTCAAGCAGAGAAATCTCTCTACATTGCAGGCGAATGGCAATCTGGCATTGATACGATTGCGAACATTAACCCTTCAGACATCAGTGAGAATTTAGGCGATTTTGCTCAGGCGAGTGAAGGTCAAGTAGAGCAAGCCATTCAAGCAGCCAAAGTTGCGCAGCCAGAGTGGGAAAAAACGCCGATTGAGCGCAAACAAGCGGTTTTGCAGGCGATTGGTGATGAGCTAATTGCTCGTTGTGATGAGCTTGGCACGCTGCTTTCACGTGAAGAAGGTAAACCGTTTGCTGAAGGTCGTGGTGAAATCTACCGCGCCGGTCAATTCTTCCAATATTTCGCGGCGGAAGTGCTGCGTCAAATTGGCGATAACGCAGCTTCTATCCGTCCAGGCGTTTCCGTTGAGGTCACTCGTGAAGCCGTCGGCGTTATCGCCATTATCTCTCCTTGGAATTTCCCAACCGCTACGGCTGCATGGAAAATCGCGCCAGCGCTTGCGTTCGGTAACAGCGTAGTATGGAAGCCCGCCAATCTAACGCCAGCAAGTGCGGTTGCACTGACGGATATTATTCATCGTCAAGGATTACCAGCAGGCACGTTCAACCTTGTGTTGGGCAGTGGCTCTCAAGTGGGTAACACGCTTATCAACTCGAAAGACGTAAATGGTGTGAGCTTTACTGGCTCTGTTGATACCGGACGCAAAGTAGCGGCAGCAACGGCACCGAATTTTGTGCGCTGTCAGTTAGAGATGGGCAGTAAGAATGCACTTGTGGTTGCCGATGATGCAGACATTCAAATCGCAGTTGAAGCGACCATTGCAGGCTCTTTCTCTGGAGCAGGTCAGAAGTGTACCGCGTCTTCTCGCCTTGTCGTCATGGATGGTATTCACGATGCCTACGTGGAAGCACTGGTCAAACGTATGAGCGAACTTAAAGTAGGTCACGCTTTAGAAGACGGTGTGTTCATGGGGCCTGTTGTGGATGGAAACCAATTGAATGCGAACTTCGAATGGATTGAGAAAGCTCGTCAGAGTGGTGCGGAGTTAGCATTCGGTGGCGAGCGTTTGAACTTGAAACATGACGGTTTCTACATGTCGCCAACTCTTTTCCTCAATACGCAAAACAGTTGGGAAGTGAACCAAGAAGAAGTGTTTGCGCCAATGGCAAGTGTGATTCGAGTTTCTGACTTGGACGAAGCCATTGCAGTAGTAAACGATACTCGCTTTGGCTTGACTGGCGGCATCATCACGCAAAGCCTTCGTAATAGCGCCATCTTCAAACAGCAAGCTCAAACTGGCTGTGTCATGGTCAACCTACCAACCGCGGGTACGGATTACCACGTGCCGTTTGGTGGTCGTAAAGAGTCGAGCTTTGGTCCACGCGAGCAAGGTCAATACGCAAAAGAATTCTACACCGTGGTGAAAACCGCTTATCAACGTCCTTACTAAGTGAAATAGGGCAGCGAGGATTCCGCTGCCCAACCTTAAAGGCTCATTAACGTTTAAGGAGTGGTTATGTACCAACAACGGATTGTGATTGATGGATTGCAGTACTGCAATTGGGATCGAGAATACTTCCAAATGCTGAAGGCGAGCGGTATTACGGCTGTGCATGCAACGATTGTTTATCACGAGAATGCACGTGAGACCTTAACTCGCTTTGCCGAATGGAACCTGAGATTCGAACAAAATGCAGATCTGATTATGCCTATTTACTCGATGGCTGACGTCGAGAAAGCAAAAGCAGAGGGAAAGGTTGGCGTCTTTTTTGGTGCACAGAATTGCTCCCCAATTGACGATGAAATCGGCTTAATAGAAGTCATGCGTCGTCAAGGTTTGCTGATTATGCAGCTGACCTATAACAACCAGAGCTTGCTGGCGACAGGGTGCTATGAGCAGAACGACTCTGGTGTCACGCGTTTTGGTAAACAAGCCATCGAAGAGATGAACCGTGTCGGGATGATCATCGATATGTCCCACAGTGCAGAGCGCTCAACGTTGGAAGCGATTGACCTTTCTTCACGTCCCATTTGTATTAGTCACGCGAACCCAACGTTTGCTCATGATGCTCTGCGTAATAAATCGAACAACGTCATTAAAGCGCTCACCGAACGTGGCGGCTTGATTGGCTTTAGTCTTTACCCATTCCATCTTCCAAACGGAAGCCAATGCACGCTAGAAGATTTCTGCCAAATGGTCGCGAAAACAGCTGACCTGTTCGGTGTGGATCATTTGGGTATCGGTAGTGATCTTTGTTTAAACCAACCACAGCAAGTGCTTGAGTGGATGCGCAACGGTCGTTGGTCGAAAGCGATGGATTATGGCGAAGGCTCAGCAAACAACGCTGGTTGGCCTGATGCGTTGCCTTGGTTTAGTGGCAGTAAAGGGATGGAGAACATTTACAACGGCTTAATGCGTCATGGATTCAGTGAATCCGAGGCAGGAAAAATCCTGGGTGAGAACTGGTTTAACTTCCTTAAAGAAGGGCTGGAGGCGAGCTAGGTCGTAACCCAAATAAACATGGAATAGCTCGCTCAAAAAATAATAACAAGGCGAGTGTTAAAGTCACTTTTTGTAGCCGTTATGGCAGCTGCAATAAACCTCTGGAGTCAGAGTATGTCTGATCTAACCAATAGCATGAAAGCTTCAACGATGAGCGTGTCATCAAAGAAGCACCAAGCAAAACACAACGACACTTCAGCAACGGAAAATTCACCGGATAAGTTAGGGTTAAGTAACCCGGCACTTTGGTATAGCGGCGGCTTTATTGCCTTATTCGTCGCTATCGCGCTTTACGATGGAGAGTTGCTATCAACGTTAGTTAATACGGGCTTTGCGTGGTCAGTAAAAGTCTTCGGTCCGTACTGGCAGATACTGCTTCTTCTCACTTTTCTTATTGGTCTTGGCTTGGCTGCAGGGCGAACAGGCAAGGTGATTTTAGGTGGAACAACGAAGCCGGAAATGGACGGTTTTCGTTGGATGGCAATCATCTTCTGTACGCTTTTAGCTGGCGGTGGCGTATTTTGGGCGGCGGCAGAGCCTATCGCGCACTACGTGAGTCCTCCACCTTTGTATGGTCCGCAAGACAATCCACAGCAAGGTGCAGTGAACGCACTATCGCAATCTTTCATGCACTGGGGTTTTCTAGCGTGGGCGATCGTTGGCAGCTTAACGTCTATCGTGGTCATGCATTTACACTACGATAAAGGCTTGCCGTTAAAACCTCGCATCTTGCTTTATCCAGTGTTGGGTGAGCGAGCGCTAAAAGGTCAAACAGGCGCATTGATTGACGCATGTTGCATCATCGCTGTAGCGGCAGGAACCATTGGACCGATTGGTTTCCTAGGTTTACAGGTTAGCTACGCGTTAAATGCGCTGTTTGATATCCCAGATGGCTTTACCACACAGTTGATCATCATCTTATTTGCGATTGTGTTGTACACCGTCTCTGCGCTGAGTGGCTTAAACCGCGGGATGCAAATGCTGAGTCGCTACAACGTGATTCTTGCGCTGGTATTGATGGCTTACATCCTTCTCTTTGGCCCGACAGACTTTATCTTCAATGGTTACATTCAAGGGGTAGGCAGCATGTTGGATAACTTCATCCCAATGGCGACCTATCGTGGTGATGAAGGTTGGCTGAGTTGGTGGACAGTATTCTTCTGGGGCTGGTTCTTGGGCTACGGACCGATGATGGCAATCTTCATTGCTCGTATCTCTCGCGGTCGCAGTATTCGTCAAATCATCTCGACGATCAGCATTGTTGCTCCGCTTACCACGTGTTTTTGGTTCACCATTGTTGGTGGCTCTGGCCTAGCGTTTGAAATCGCCAATCCGGGCAGTGTGAGCGCGGCATTTGAAGGCTTCAACTTACCGGGCGCGTTACTCGCAGTGACTCAACAACTGCCGATGCCAATGTTGGTTTCCATCTTGTTCTTGATTTTGACCACCATCTTCATCGTTACCACCGGTGACTCAATGACGTACACCATCAGTGTTGTGATCAGTGGTGAGACAGAACCAAATGCGATTATTCGTACCTTCTGGGGCGTGGCTATGGGTATCACGGCGTTGATTCTCATCTCACTTGGCTCTGGCGGTATATCAGCCCTGCAATCCTTCATCGTGATTACAGCCGTTCCAGTGTCATTAATACTGTTACCGTCACTTTGGAATGCGCCGCAGATCGCTATGAAGATGGCAAAAGAGCAAGGGCTATAACAACGGTTATAACAAAAAGAGCAAACCCAATAACGTGGCGCTTGTGTGGGTGATTCCTCCCCACACCCGCACAAGCCCTTATTCTTACAATAAAAAATAAGTGGTGAGCAAAATGGATGCACATCGTTCTACTTACACTGAAACAACACTTCGCAACGCTGCAATTGTGATGGCACCAGACAGGCTAGGGGCTATGCACCAAAATCGAATCAGCTTTGTGCGAAGTTTGATCCGAAAAATGGCGAGTCAGGAATGGCAAGTGAGCAAACATGAGTGGCAATTGTGTCCACGCGGTTTTGGTCATGTGATTTACAAATTAGCGACGCCGGAACACGTTTATCACTTGGTTGTGTTTTGCGATGAAATTGCTGATGAAGAGCGTAACGACCGAGTCATTGCTGAGAAATGGGACGTAACCTTTGCGTTGGTCAAAGGCGAGGTTAATGTTGAACTGTTAGAGCAACTTCGAGCCAATGTACCTTTGCAAGAAGCGGGGCGCAATCCAAACAACGTGCTTGTTCTTGCTCGTGCGAATAAAAGCGTTCGTGTGTTTGAGCACATTGTGAATGCACTTTCTAAAGGTGAGCAGCCAGAGCCTTCGGAACTGGCAGAAGTGGGTTACATCCTAAGAACCACCGCCGTTTATGGTAACGGTAAATTTGGCATTGCCGATTTTAAACTGCTAGAGAACAACCCTGATTTCAACCAGTCCTTCAGTGCACAGATGTGTGCCGTATATATGCTGCGTGAATTCAGCTTAGATTGGGTTCATTACCTTGCTGCGCAAAAGGGGGGAGAGAACGCCATCGCACTTCACAAAGGTTTGCAGCGCTATCTTGGTGTGGGGAATGCAACTGGCTTGGGTATGGCGCCATATTTAATCAATCATCCATGCATCGTCGACCAATGGATGACATCACGTGAGCGTGCGATTGCCAGCGTGCTTGCTATGCCATGTGAACCTAGCGAGCTAGAGCAACCATTAAAAGCCTTGCTTAAAAAAGCGCAGCGACACTTAGAGCAAGTAATAACAATCAATGAACATCAAGATCAGCTTAACCATCAAGCCATTGCTGATCTCCAAGCGCTACAAATCAACTTAAATGCTTTGATGGCAGAGCACTCGAATTGGGCAAGCTTGAGCAAACAAACCACAACTATGAGTTTGGAAGCCCAAGAAATCCTAACTTCATGTTTGATCGAGCTTTACCCGTCTTTGGTTGATGAATTTGAAAACCAAATGAACACCGACGAATCACTCTCTATTCCAGGCGGAAAAATCGTTCAAGATGTGTTGCAAATACTAGAGAGCAAATACCGTTGGTCAATCGATGCCGACTACACGTTACCGGAAAACAACTATTGGTTCTGGTATCGTTCGCAAGACAAAGAAGAACCAAGGCTAGGCGTTCGTGGAGAAGAAATCGGTGAAGAACGCGAGCTACCACTCGATATAGGTCGACAAGTAAACCACCTCTATCATGCGCTGCAAACGTGTCAGCCAGAAACATCGTTGGCGGAGTTCTTACTGCAGCATCCACAGTATCGTGCCATCACTCGTCGTGTATGGACGCTCGGCAACCGAGAAATGGGTGATATCCAGATGAACGTGCTACGTGAAGACGCACTACCAATGCATCTACTGCGTTGTAAGTTGGCTATCTTTGGGGCGACCAAGTTCGATCCACGTTCAGACCGATGGGTGCGTGTGACCTTCTTCCAGTGCGCACCTTTGCTTGATGAGATTCAGGACCCGCGTTTCAGCGATACGTGGATTTTCCCAACCATGCCAGAGCGTGAAGAAATCGCGCAAAGCGACAATCAAAAAATCAGTGGAGGTTTTGCATTATGATCGTCTCGCATAACGAGCTGGTAGCAGCAGTAAACAAAGCTTTTCTTGGTATGCGCCGTCATTGCGGTGAAGCCGATGTGATTGCCAATATGGTTGCGGATCTGCAAATGGTGGGTTTGCACGGAGTGCGTCACTTCAACAACGCCAGCCTGTTTCTCAACTTAGATTCAGATTGCGCGGTCAGCATTACGAGTAACACCGACTCTCATATCGAAGTCGAGTTACACAATGGCAGTATCGCCTGTCATTTACCGGCGGTGTTGGATTTTGCGCTTGAGAAAATGGTCAACAGCAAGAGCGTCACTATCACACTGAAACAATGCCACAATCGCTGGCTAGCATTTAGTGAGTTAGTTAGGCTCTCTGCCAAAGGCATTGCATGCCGTGCTCAGTGGGTTAATGGCACTAGTCCTAAGCGAACCTTGTATGTGTTAAATCGTGGGCGGATAGCACCAGAGGTATTCTTTTCTGACCAGATTGAAGATTACAGTACCGACTATCACAGTATGACGATAGAGCTTGCAGTAACGGATTTTGATATCGAAGCGAGCTCTCAAGGTTACGCAATTCATATTGATGGTGAAGAGCTGAGCCATGCGCAGAAAACATCATGGGAAGAGGGCATCTTTGTCGAGGACGCAGAATGGAACGCGCTTAAACAAACTGCCACGGTTTTTCTTGTTGAGAACAGTGAACGTTCTCAACAAGGTGCTGGCGAATTAGCCTGATATTGATACATTAATGAATAAAAGTGTGAGGCTGCCCAAGGGTAGCCTTTTTTATTTTCCTAACCTTGCTCTCTGGTTTATGTGTATCTCACCTCGTTTATAATATTAAATATAACGTTTTTTGACTCACTATTATTACATTCGATTTGTTTGTTTTTGTTCTAACCAATATATATGAGCGTTGTTTTCATTAGTCTCACTAAATTTATTCTTTTACCTATTGTTTAAAACGTTGTTTATTATCATCTCATTTGTAATTTATCTATTCATAATTAATGCCTTTATATTCTGTTCGCTGCTGTTCTAGGAAAATATACTTTATTTAAATGTGGGATTAGGTGGTTGGTGTAAACTTTAGTATTACTTAGTCCTTTGAATTAAATAGGCTCCAGTGCTGTTAAAACCCTTGCTTTATAGGCGTTCATTCAATTGGGATGGCATTCATTCTAAGTTCAAATGCAATATTTGAATTTTGATTGTTATATTTGAAATCATAAAGTTAATTGTGCTAAATTCCCCCTCCAGCCTAGGGTTTCTCCTCATTGTATTCATCTAATCATTTAGTCGTAGTAGTATTGTTTGTTTATAATTAGATAAAATAAACAATATTTTTAAACAAAAATATCTAGTGATAAAAATAGCATTTCTTGATTTTATAAATGAGATCTTCTTTCCTAAAAAAGGTCATTGGAATAAATTTGTAATTTTCATTTTTACCAGTTTCATGAATTTATTTAATTGATGTATCACAACTATTTTATTGATCTTAATTATCGACTCCGGTGTATTTTTTTCTGATAGATTCGACGCGAACACATCAAGGAGATAGATAAATGAAAATCAAGAAACGTCTGATAGCTATCGCTGTTGCAGGTGTCATGACGATGTCAGTCCATGCCGGTGAATCAGTGACATTGAATAAGCCAGTCAACTTTACCAACTTCTCTGGGCTTAATTCACAATTGGGTGTTAATAATGCATCGAGCTTTAAACAGGTTAAGAGCATTCACCTTAAAAAGCGCGGTGTTTATAAGGTAAAGATTCAGCAAAATGTCTGGGGTATTCCTGTTTGGGGACATTCACTGAACGCGACCCAAAGCTTTAAAGGCGGCGCTTTAAAGGCCGTGCAAGGCAATTACTTGCGCGTAAACGACTTAGATCGAAGCTTTGTAAAACCTAAGTTGAACCGAGCAGAAGCGCTAAAGGTTGCGTCAAAGAACCTGGAGAATAAAGGCATCGCAGGCAAGTTTCTAAGAAATGTCGAAGATGAGTTATTCATTTATCAAGATGGCAAACAAACACGATTGGTTTACGTGGTTTCTTATCTGCTAGCAAACAGCCTTCAACCTTCTCGCCCATTTACCATGTTAGATGCGCACAGTGGTGAAGTTATCGACCGTTGGGAAGGGATTGCTCATGCGCAAATCGGTACTGGTCCTGGTGGTAATGAAAAAACAGGCATGTATGAATACGGCACTGACTACCATTACCTCGACGTACAAGAAGATGGCAACAATTGTGTGATGGAGTCGGAGAACGTCATCACGGTTAACCTAAATGGTGCCACTGAAGGTTCTACACCTTACAGCTACGAGTGTCCTCGTAATGAATTTCAAGAAATTAACGGCGCTTACTCTCCACTGAACGATGCTCATTACTTTGGCAATATCGTATTCGACATGTACAAAAACTGGTTCGATACTGCGCCGCTCACTTTCAAATTGATGATGCGTGTTCACTACGGCACGGGTTATGAAAACGCCTTCTGGGATGGCCAAGCGATGACGTTTGGTGACGGTGAGAGTTATTTCTACCCATTGGTCAGTCTGGATGTTTCAGCGCACGAAGTGAGCCACGGCTTTACTGAGCAAAACTCGGGGCTAGTGTATGCAAACCAATCTGGTGGTATGAACGAAGCTTTCTCTGATATTGCAGGTGAAGCCGCAGAGTTCTACATGAAAGGTGAGAATGACTGGATGGTTGGTAAAGACATCTTCAAAGAGGAAGGGGCATTGCGTTACATGGATGATCCTTCACGAGATGGTTCTTCTATCAACCATGCACAAGACTACTATGATGGTTTAAATGTGCATTACAGCTCGGGTGTTTTCAACAAAGCCTTCTATCACTTAGCAACGACATCCGGTTGGGATACCAAAAAGGCGTTTGAACTGTTTGTGCTCGCGAACCAAATTTACTGGTCACAAGACAGTGATTTTTGGCAAGGCGCATGTGGTGTGAAGAACGCAGCCAACGACCTAGGATATGACGCCTCTGCGGTTGTGGATGCATTTGCAGTTGTCGGTGTTGAGCCATGTGCAGAGCCACCGCTGCCGCCAGAGCCAGAATATCAGCGTCTTGAAAACGGCCAATCAGTCACAGTAAATGGCGCTACTGGGTCGAAAACCTATTTTGATATCGAAGTCCCAGAAGGCCAACCGCAGCTTACAATCAATCTAACCGTGCCAAATGGTGATCCAGATATTTACGTAGGCTTCGATTACGCGCCTTCTTCAACTGAAAATATTTGTTCTAGCTTGTCCGTTAGCGATGAAGTGTGTGTGATTGAGAACCCAGAGCAGGGGCGCTACACGGTGAACGTATTTGGTTACGCTGAGTATGACAGTGCGGAACTCACGGCAACGTATGACGATAGCAGTGCAAACCTTCCTCCAGTAGCGTCGTTTGATCAGTCTGTTTCTGGTAAAACAGTGACACTTCGCAGCACCAGTAGCGATAGCGACGGCAGCATTGTTTCTTACCAATGGAACCTAGGTGACGGCAGTTCGCAAACTGGCGAAATGGTGACGCACACTTACGCCGCAGCGGGTGATTATGCGGTGACATTAACCGTAACGGACGATGCAGGCTCTGCGACATCAACCACACAAACGGTAACGATTGAAGAAGGCCAAACAGATGCGTTCCCGCTGAAACTCAACTTCGGTAACAAGTTCCCGAATGGTAAGGCTCGCGTGAAGTTGTCTTGGAAGTACGACACCAACGATTACTTCATTGTTAAACGTAACGGTAAGAACGTTGGTGCAACAGACTTTAAGTCTTACGTCGACCAATTTGAGCACAATGGCACTATCGACGTGGAGTACCAAGTGTGTACTTCGGGCAACGTATGTTCTGAAACCAAGCGTTACCGATTCATCAAACCAAACAAATAACAACACAATAGCAAAGGGCTCCAGACGGAGCCCTTTTTTCGTCAGTAAGGTTAGTAAAGGAAAATACCAATATGAAAAAGAGTCTTTTAGCATTGGCACTGTTGAGCAGTACGTTGAGCAGCAGTGTTGTAGCCAATGAATTGACCGAGCAAGAACAAGTTTGGATCACCACCGATGCGGATGCGTTGGATCTTATTACCAAACACGGAGCCACGGTTTATTCTGATTTCTTTGGTGCTCGTCCCGCTGTGGTCGCGAAAATATCGCCAGATCAGTTAGCGACGCTATCCAGTCACATGCATCATGAAAAGCATCGCTGCGGTGGGTATATGGTGCACCCGGACAAAGCCAGTGCATTGAAAGCCGCAACCATGCCAACTACATTGAAGACGTTTAACAAACCGATGATCAGCCATCATGACACGGTTGAGGCTCTCATCAATCAAGTAGAGCCGACGAACTTGGTGAAGACCATAGAAGGCATGACGTCATTTACCAATCGTTTCTATACCACCGCTACGGGTGTTGAAGCCTCTGATTGGTTACTGGCGCGTTGGAACCAAGAGATTGAAGGAGTCTCTTATGCTTCTGCGGAGCAAATTTCCCATCGCGGCTACCCACAAAAGTCGGTAGAAGTGACGTTGCTGGGTGCGAAATACCCTGAAGAAATTGTTGTCGTGGGTGGGCACCTAGACTCTACAGCTGGCGCATGGACAGAAGAGGGAACCATTTCTCCGGGCGCCGATGACGATGCTTCGGGTATTGCAACGGTGACAGAGTCACTTCGCTTAATGATTGCCAGCGGTATCCAGCCAGACAGAACCATCAAATTCTATGGCTATGCCGCAGAAGAAGTTGGGCTGAGAGGCTCGCAAGACATCGTTGAAATGCTGAAAGACGAAAACGCCAACGTGTTATCCGTGTTGCAATTAGACATGACCAATTACAGCGGTTCTGCGCATGATATTACGTTTATCACCGATTATACCGATAGCCACTTGACGGCATTTTTGTCTGAGTTGATTGATGTGTACACGCCTGAAATTACCTACCAGTTTGATCGCTGCGGCTATGCTTGTTCTGACCATGCCTCCTGGCACAATGCTGGTTATCCGGCAGCCATGCCATTCGAAAGTATGTTTGAAGACTACAACCCGAATATTCATACCCAATTTGATACGTTGGAAAATTCAGACCCGACCGCCTCGCATGCCAGTAACTTTGCCAAGCTTGCTATCGCCTATTTGATTGAATCAAGCATGGACAGCACGACTGGCGTGACCCCCTTACAAGATGGTGAGCCCGTTGAGAATTTACGAGCAGGCTATGGAGAGGAACAGTTCTTTAGTTTTGAAACTCAAGAGGAGGGGAAGGTGACCATTTCCTTGTCTGGGCCAAGAAGTGGCGATGCGGATCTCTTTGTGAAATACAACGATCAAGTGTCAGTCAGTAACTTTGATTGTCGTCCATTCCAAAATGGGAGCAATGAACAATGTGTTCTAAATAAACCCGCAGGAACGTTCAGCATTATGGTGCGAGGTTATCGCAATTTCGACCAAACCAGCCTTGTTGCGAGATTTGAAAAAACGACCAACTGATCATAAAGATTACTTCTCATCAAACTCTAAATGCCGTATGACACAGTGCGGCATTTTTGTTTATTCGTTACGAGGGAGATGCTCCGCGCTTTAATTCTCGACTACGCTTTGTAGACGATCGCGAGTTGAATAGGAGAAACCCATGAGCACCTTGCAAATCGACATTGAAGAGAACAAACGTAATGCCATTGCTTTCTATGAGATGGCATATCGAGGAAACCCAAGAAAAGCGGTCGAGCTTTACGTAGGGGACGAGTATATTCAACACAACCCGTTAGTGGGTAATGGTCCTGATCCTTTTATCGCTTACTTCGAGAGAATGCAGGAAGAGTACCCAGAAAAAGACATTGCATTTGTTCGCGCAGTCGCAGAGGGCAATTTAGTGGCGCTGCATACGCACCAAACGTGGCCTGATGACGTGGAATACGTAACGATGGATTTCTTCCGCTTTGATTTAAACGGCAAGATTGTCGAGCATTGGGATGCCTTGCAAGAAATCCCGAAAGAGTCTGCAAACGGGAACACCATGTACTAAGTTAACGTGCTTTGCCATGCAATTTAGCAATGTGACAATGGAAGCAAGGCAAAGCACTATAAATCGCGTAAAGCTTGTTAGCGTTGGTTGTCTAACCACTCACGTGTCACTGCGTCTAACTCTCGTCCTTCACGACTGATTTTGTAATCCAATTCCGCAATGATGTCGTTTGAGAAACGTAGCGCGTCCAGTCTATTCAACTCTTCTTGAGTAAATTTATCTGATTTGTCTTGGCGCAATAGCAAAACGGCTTTATCGACAATACCCAGCAAACCTTTTGGTTCTGCGATTTCTCGAATCGCGTACTTATAGTGGAGAAATTGAGGCTTCCAAAGTGGCACGATAACCCATTGTTTGTTCTCTACCGCCTTCTCAAATGCAGTAAAGCAGTCTTCTTCCGTCCCCGTATGGAAACGGTAACCCGCTTCGGTCAGCGAGTATTCGTCCATCATCTTAATCGAAAAACGTGTAATGCCCGCTCCAGGGTTGATGCCTTGAATATCAGATTTCATCTTCGTCACGACTTCTGGTTTTGTCAGGTCGCTTACTTCTGATACCAGTTCTTCAGGCACGTAATCGGGCACACCCCAAAGCGCGTATGGTTCGTAGTGTAAGCCCAGTTCTAGCAAGGGTTGTACTTCCTCTACCGATGCTTTGTAAATGCCGTGGCTTGATGGTAACCAAGCCGAAGAAAGCATATCGATTTCACCGGACTTGAGTTTTGAAAAGTTCTCTTCATGCGGAGAGTAAACACGCTCAACCTCAAAGCCCATATCATTGAGCACGTGGCTAACAAGAGAAGCGGTAACGCGGTGGAAAGAAAGGTTAGTGACACCAAGTTTTATCGTTTTTGACGCGTGAGTACCAGTCATACTGAAATCCTTATTATGGAGCCGTGCGAAGGGGAGTCATGCACTGCTTTGTGACGGAAATAGTAGGCTTGTGGTGAAGAGGGATAAACAGCGCTGTCTTTGAGTCACTGTCAAAAATGATTTGATAATGACGCACAGGGAAAGCGCTGATTGCTCAGGAATTGACTTGGTGTTTATTCGATTGTGCCGCGTTTAGAGCATTCACTAACGAAGCTTGAATCAATTTCCCCAACTGGCTCGCAGCAAATTGATTTGAGTAAAAAAGACCAATCTTCATGGATGGAAGATAGCTGTTCATATCGAATTTTGTGTTGATCGTCGTGTGTTCTGTCGATGCTTTTTGGGCAAACAAATGATTAACGGGCATTAACGCATCGGAATGCTTGAGCGTTGTCAGGCAGAGGTTGGCGTTGTCGCTGCGCAGAATAATGTTCGAGCTAAGTTTGAACTTACGAAGCGTGTGCTCAATTTTACTGTTCTTGGCCGTGAAGTTAGGAATGATGGATACCACGAGTGGATACTGGGAGATTTCCTCCAGAGTGACAGACTTATCGCAAAGAGGGTGAGATTTTCGAGCGATCAAACGAAAGTCGGCAGGCAAAACAGACTGGTGAACTAAGTCCTTAGAAACATCTATCGGATAATAATTGATGCCAACCTGAATTTTGGTGTTGAGTAATTGTTGTTCCGTGGATTCCGACCAATTGATCAATCGAACCGTGGCATTGGGAAAGTCCTGTTTAAGTTGCAAATACACATCATCGGCAAGGGCATAGTACATTGCTGAGCTTATCGCGATGCTGATTTCCCCCGAATACGCCTGCGTTGATACTTGGTTGGAATCAGCATAAATGCTTTCTAGCTCAAGTAGCAACGGGGTGACTCGTGAGACCAATTCATCGCATTTCTCTGTTGGTATAAAGCCTTCTCTCGTGCGAACAAACAGTGGGTCATTGAGCTGCTCACGAAGCTTCTTCAATCCTTTACTCACGGCCGACTGGGTGACGAACAAACGCTCTGCGGTTCTTGCTGTACTTTGCTCTTCGTGGAGCGTAACTAACAACAGCAATAAGTTTAAGTCTTTATGAATAAACAATTTTTCGTCGAGCATCTCGATTCTCTTTTGGAATTGGCGAGGTGAAAATAAGTCCCTTATGGAATGTTATTGCTTAGGTTAAGGTTGGTCAACAGATAAACATTGGAACCTTAATACTCCTACCTAAAGCACTTAACATGAGTACGCTCTCCATGAAAAAGAAACTATTAACGCTTTCACTCTCCACGCTTGCCTTAACGGGTGCAAGCCATGTATTGGCTGAAACACTTGTCCCTGTTACTGAGAAAAAGTACGAGTTTGCGGAATCTGATCTCGCGTTCAAAAACATCACTAAATTGGTTGGTTCTAACAAGTGGTTTCACTTTCCAGGCCTGACGCCTTTGGATAACCAAACGGTTGTTCGTATGAATCGCGATACCATTTACTCGGGTTATGTGGCTGATTTGTCGAAGGGAGGGAGTATTACCATTCCAGACACAGGCGAGCGTTACATCTCGGTGATGGTGGTGCAAAACGATCACTACATCGACCAAGTTTTCTCGACGCCGGGAACGCATAACATTGAGAGCCAAACTGACTTTGCGATGATTGTTGCTCGTGTGCAGATAGACCCAAACGACCCTGCTGATTTGCTTCGAGTAAAAGCCATACAGAATAAACTCAAAGTGACGACAGGTTCGCATCAAGAGCACATCATGCCGAACTACGATATGACTCAACTTGTCTCTGTCCGTGATGCGTTGACAAAAGAAGGCGCCAAACTAGGCAATCAAAAGAACATGCAAGGCGCTCATGGTGAGGTGGATCCTCGCATGCATATGTACGGCACCGCCATTGGTTGGGGAATGTTGCCTGATGCCGAAGCGCAATACTTTTCTTACTACAGTTCTGGCGAGGTCGCTAATCCAGATAACTGCTCTCAAGCGACTTATCAAGCACCAAAAGTAAAGGGGAATGGCTTCTACTCTCTGACCTTGTACAACCACCAAGGTTACATCGCCTTCGATAAAGCGGTATTGAATAAAAACAACATCGAGTACAACCAAGATGGCTCATTCACGGTGAACTACGGCCGCTGTCCTAAAGGCGCTAAAAATGCCATGCCAGTGGCGAAAGGGTGGGATGTCATGATGCGAATCTACAAACCAGATCTTACTCAAACGGAATCCTACCAGTTACCAGAACCGAAAGTGGTTTCTCAATAGCCCATCACACCCTCAGATTTAGGAGTCACCATTATGAACAAAACGATACTTGCGCTATCGACCCTTACTTTGATGTTTACGACTGGGTTACAAGCGAAAGAAGCAACTTTGGACAATGTCGTCACTGATTTTGCCGATCAACCAACGAAAGAAACAGATTGGTATATGACGCGTTTGCAAAAAGAAGTGCCAGTTAATACCTATAAGCACAATCGCATCCCATCGAGCAAAGATCACCAGTTCGTGATTCGTGAAAACGAAGACACGATGTACAGCCATGCAATACTGGACGTCACCAAATCGGCAACCATTACCATGCCTGACTACGATGAATATGCGATTGTTCAGGTGATCGATGAGAACCACTTTACGATTGCAGAAGTCTATCCGGGTCAGACACTGCGTTTGACGCCAGATATGCTGAGCTCTGGTACTCATGTATTCCTAAATACGCGAGTAGCGGCTGCGGATAACCACGACCTGAAGGCCTTGAAGAGGGCGCATGATTACCAAAACGCGATTAAGTTGTCTGCTGAAACTCGCCACCCTTACGTCTCAAAAGGGTTTGATGAAAAAGAAGTATTGGCTGCGCGAGCGACGGTGCAAAAGTTACGACCGTTTATCCCTAAACCATTCGATATTTTTGGCAACAAAGGTCAAGTTGACCCAACCTCGTTTGTGATTGCGTCTTCTGCAGGATGGGCGGGTTTACCGTCAGATGCTGCGGTGTACTTGCCACAAATTCCGGGAAACAAAGGGGAAACGCAATGCAGTTCTTTGACCATTAACCCGCCACCGCTTCAGTACGATCGTCACGCGTTTTTCAGCATGACGGTATACGACAAAGATGGTTGGATTGCAGATGATGATTTTGCGATTTCGAACAAGCGTATGACGCCAAATGAAAACGGTACTTACACATTACGCTTTAACTGTGAAGGACAAGCTAACAACTTAACCGTCAGAGAAGGTTGGAGCGGGTTATTAAGGATGTACTTGCCAACATCTAAGCAAGCGATTCAAAACTATGTGGTGAACGACTACTTGAAGCATTCTCGCTTGGTGAAAGGGGCGGGTGAGCAGTAGTTCTGTCTCTTGCTACCAATAGCCGGTAACCAATTAGCAATAACCAACGAATAATGAGTCACTGTTTATGGCAGTGGCTCGCTTTCGTTTAATTCAATACACGCGAAGCAAATGCTCATGCCTAAGCCCATTGATTTGAACCTAATCAACACCTTTCTCGTCGTAACGGAGAGTCAATCTTACACTAAAGCGGCTGAGCAACTTGGTGTCACGCAACCTGCCGTCAGTGCATCGATTCGGCGATTGGAACAGGCCTCCAATAAAAAGCTATTTGTAAAAAGCGGGAGAAGTATTGAGCTGACGCATACGGCACGAGAGCTACTACCACAACTGAGACAAGCGCTGAGTATCATTGATAATGCGATGACGAAACCGCAATTATTCAAAGCTTATTGCTGTGACTTGCCTTTATTGGGGCTAAGCCCTATCGACAATGTGATCTTTCATGAATCCACACAAGATGCTGGTGAGCTGTGTGATTTCCTATACCACCGAAAAGCCGACATCATTATTGGCAGCATTGGCAATAAACCCACTTCAATCATTGTGGAAGATCTTCATCAAGAACCGTTTGTAATTATTGGTCGAGCGAATCATCCAAGGCTTGGTAAAAGGCTTGATATCGATGCGTTTCACAACGAAAAGCATTGTGTTCTCTCATCCACTTGGAGTGTGGAAACGGAGCATGAAGCGGCGTTAAACGTGACGATTAAAGCAAATCAAATCGAAGTGGTGACATCATCTTATCTTGGTGTGTTGACTAACGTAGCTCAGAGAGATTGTTTGGGTGTTGTGCCTTTGTCGGTGGCGAAAAAGTGGGGAGGTGCTCTCAACATTCGTTACTTTCAAAGTCCGTTTCCAAGTGGCCAATTTACGTTTCAGATCGCTTATCACAAACGACACGCGGACTGTGCAGAGCATCGGGCAATGCGGCGAGTGCTAAAAGAGAGGCTAAGTCTCCCCCTGTCATCACAGCATTATTCTTGAGCCGTTAACAAGGGGAGTGAGTAAAGAGTTAAATCGCTTTTTCTACCTTCGCAGCCACGTCTTCCGATACCCATGTTTTCCATAGTTCAGGATAGGTTTCGAAGAAGTAGTACATCGCTTCTTCTGCGTCTGCTTGGTTATCTTCCATCCACGCAAGTAGTTGGCTCATCTGTTGATTGGTGAACCCGCGTTTTTGCAAGTAGGCGTGAGCTTGTGGCTCTTTATTGGCAAAGGCTTCGGTTGTAACGGTATGAACCGGTGAAGGTGGGTACATGGTCACTTTTGGAGATTCACACTCAGGTTGCGTTGTACAGTTGCGGTATTCTTCCACATCTGTGCCGCTGCCGAAGTCGACTTTCACCATGTCATACTTGCCTAATACTGGCGTCGGTGACCAGTAATACCCGAACCAAGGTTTCTCACGTTCATAAGCTTTCGCGATAGTGCCAGCCAGCGCAGCGCCCGAACCCGGGTCAATCATATCGAAGCCGTGTTTCTCGAGGCCAATGGCATCAAACAGGTGACCAGAGGTGATTTGGCATGTCCAACCAGCAGGGCAGCTGTAGAAGGCGAATTTCTCATCATCTTCTGGGTGTTCAAACAACTTGGCGTGTTTAATCACACCTTCAATGGTTGCTAATTCCGGATACTGCTTTACCAGATAAGAAGGAACCCAAAAGCCTTCCTCGCCACCATTGACCAAAGATTCTCCAGCGATACGCAAGCGCTTATCCGCAATGCCTTTGTCTAACGCTTCTTTAATTCCGTTGGTCCATAGCTCAGGAGCAACATCAGGTTGGCCTTTCTCAATCATCGAGGTGCCAGTCGGTACGCTATCACCCGGGATGAGTTCTGCATCGCATTGGTAGCCTTCATTAAGAATGAACTGGTCGATGTGTGCCATCAAACTCGCCGAGTTCCAGTTCATATCCGCTATGGTGATTTCACCACATTCACTAGCATAAGATTGAGCAGAAAAAGCGGATAGCAGCAAAACGGAAAGAACGGACGGTGTTGTCTTCATGTGACTGAATTCCCTTATCATTGTCATTTGATTCAGTATATACACAAGGTTTATGAAGATTCAGAGAATAGGGCGTTATCTGTGAAGTTGAAAACGAAGAGAATCGGAAGATCAAAACGTTAAACCCACGCTCTCCCGTTTACGCTGAAATCAGCAATTTGGATTGAGAGAGAGTGGAAGCAAGCGCTATGTTTGGTAAGCCTCATCAGTACAACAAGAATAGACCTTCGTAACCACCGATTTCGATTTGCGAAACGTAGTCACCAATGTTGCCGTCCTTGTCTACGGGTCTCATCGGCTCGTCTAGCGTGATGGTGATTTTAGGCGCAGTGAAATAGTCCACGTTTTTGCCGAAAAAGTCGGTGCGGTACAACACTCTGCCTTTGCTAAACTCGCGTGCTAACACCATCTCTGCAGGGCCTTGAGCCACCACATTGTTCTCAGAGTGATACGCAAAGTAGGTGAACGTGGGAGAAACGTAAGTAATGCCATCGGGTAGATCTGCATGTACCACTTCGTTCATCGACGAATCACCAATAATCGTGTAATCCGCTGGATAAGGTGTGCTGGTGGACATCATCAGTGGGATGGGCTCTGCGTCCTCGGGGAGCTGATTGGCAGGCTCTCCCAAATCAACAGCAAGTAAGGTACTTGGTTGATAGGCAATATTCTTTGGTATGCCTGCCTTCCAGAAGTTATCACCTGTAGTGTTATTACTTCCATAAAGGTAACCATTGTTCCACTGATTAAAGTAGCTGCGATCAGGGTGATGATTCAAGTAGAACGCTGCCAGTGCAGAGTATTGGTCTTGCTTCCAGTTATCTTCAGTGTTGCCAAAGTATTGAACTCGACCATAACGCGTGGTCGCTTGATAAATCACTTTCTGGCCCGCTTTGGCGAGTGCAGAGTTATCCCAAAACTTAGCTAAGCCAGCATAGCCACTAAAGCCAGTAGAAGGGAAAAGGTAATGCTCGCGTAAGTACAGAGAACCAGCTTCAACTAAGTGGTTCTGTCCATTACGGCCGAATAAGTTTGCTGTGCCTATGTTGAGGCCAATTAACGCATCCGCATCCAGCGTCGCCAGTTTGTTTAAGAACGCTGAGAATTGCGCTTTGTAAGCATCGTCAGCAGCTTGGCTACCCGCCACCAAACCAAGTTCATCCACCGTACCACCGGAATAAACGTAGAACTGATTTGCTCCGAGTAACTTATTCGTATCGTCGTTGTACGCACCGTTTAAACCTTGCTTCGCCCATTCAGCTTGGTAATAGTGGTGCATTGCGTTGGCAAAGTCGGGGTTGCCGAGATTGGTTAACGCCCAAGAAGAGGTTTGGTTCCACATACGACCAAATGGAATAACGCGTGACTCCCAACGAAATCGTGCTGTTGCATTCTTATTCGAACGGTTTTTGTATTCATTCCAAGAAAGATAATTGTCTTGGTTGAGATCCGCAGATTTGTCGAAGCCACGAATCTTACGCCAGCGTTGAATGGTTTGACCTTCAGGTGTTGCCGTTGGTGCGTCGGTCAACTTAACGGTTTGGAAGCTGTTTTTGAGCTTTACTTCTTTTAGACGAGGGCGATTCTCGATGTTTTCGTCATGCCAAGTAATTTTCGCAACGTAAAGACGGCCGCCATCACGTAAAAAGGTAGAGCCAAAGTACTGACCACCACCATAGGTTTGTCCGCTGCCATCGTGTGTTGTAGCGCGAACCCAATCCGAAGGAACAGACCAGTTTACCGTCTGGTTTTTGGTCATGTTCTCAGTTTTGTCTTTTTTAATCGCGAAGCTTTTCCATTCTGTTACCTGACCAAAAGAGTCGATGGCAGAAGGGTATTCAATCGTGAAGCTGCCGCCTTGAGCAAACTGAGAGAACTTAAAGGTTAAGCGGTCGAACTTCTCTGAATGATAAACATAGAGCGCACCACCATTATTTGCCTGACCAAATACGTCAGCATCCCATGGTGGCTGTTGATATAGCCAAAAACCGGCGTGGTCAGCACTGGCGGTATAACCAACGATCATCGGTTTTCGATTGAGTAAGGTATTTTCACCATGGCTAGAGTCTATCTCTGCGATGATGGTGTCTTCGGCAAAATGGAGAAAGTAATCCTCGTAATCAATCCCGTTCAGCTCTGCCTCGTTGCGAATATCGTTTTCTACCCAACTCGCATTGAGCTCAAGCTTTTGGTTGTACATATAACCGATGGCTTGGACACGCTCGTTGTCAGCCTTGTTTGGGTAAGCACCAAACACAATATCGGCGTTGTTAATTTCCCAATCGATCACATCATCGGCAGAGAGCGGGGCGTCTTGTAAATCGACACCTTGCTCATGCAATCCCGGTAAAACGACAGCAGTACCAGCCCAAGTAGTAGGCGAAAATAGGTTCAAAGAACCAAGCGCAAGCAGCGCAAAACGATATGGCTTCATTATTGAGTTGTCCCAATCAAAAAACTTCGATTACTCAAATTGCGAGTCAAATTACGAGGAAGTATTAGCGATCGGTCAGACCAATTCAAGAAAGTACTAGAACATCTCTCTTTTGATAAATTCTTTATAAGATGAATACGCTAAGCAAATCAGCTTTTTACAAAATGAGTCCTGTTTGTCTCAATTTTGAGCCTTGAAGAAGTGAAGAAAAGCTACGCGAGATTTTTCTCAAAATGAGAGGGGGAAATGCTTATACAACCAGTTACTGTCTCTCGGAATGATGCTCTCAATTAATGGCGCTGCAGAGCATTGGCTTAAGTATCCAATGGAATTCTAAGCTAGCGAAATTGTGGGCTTTTTTGATCAACAAATACCGTTAAAACCTCACTCATTGCACCAGTCATATACTCTGCTGGACTGGTTGTTTCTTATACAAAAAATTAACAATATAAATTTTTATACATTTTTATTGCATAAAATCTCTTTCTTGCTAGTATAAGCTCCAGATGACAATTAATGCAGTATGGCAGCATGAGTATTCAAGTTAAAAGTATCAATAAGTCTTACGGCGATACCCAAGTTCTACACGATGTCAGTTTTAATTGTGAAAGCGGTGAAACGTTGGTGTTACTCGGTCCAAGTGGTGCAGGGAAGAGCTCTCTACTACGTGTTCTTAACCTTCTTGAAGGGGCGGATAACGGCCAGTTAAACATCGCTAATGACGCATTCGACTTTTCAACTGAAATCAAAGAGAAGCAAGGTTTAGCGCTTCGTCGTAAAGTGGGCATGGTGTTCCAACAGTACAACCTATGGCCACACATGACAGTGATGGAGAACCTGATTGAGGCTCCGGTAAAAGTCTCTGGCATGGATAAAGAAGAAGCGAAGAAGCAGGCAATGCAAATTCTCGCGACGCTGCATTTGGCAGACAAAGCGGATGCATGGCCGATGCAACTTTCTGGCGGTCAGCAGCAACGTGTGGCGATTGCCCGAGCCCTGATGATGAAACCAGAAGTCTTGCTTTTTGATGAGCCTACCGCGGCGCTTGACCCTGAAATCACGAACCAAGTGGTCAAAATCATTAATGATTTAAGCGAAACCGGAATTACACAAGTAGTTGTGACCCACGAGGTGGATTTCGCCAAGAAAATCGCTAGCCATGTTCTATACCTAGAGCAAGGACACATCGTAGAACACGGCACGCACGACGCATTTGTTAATCCGCAAACCACTCAGTTTGCCGATTACCTAAATCACTAAATTACGTTTTTAAAGTTCAGTCTATTTAACAGATAAGCTCGGCTGTCATTGCGAGTGTCAGCCCACTAAGTACACACGGAGTATTGCAATGAAAAAGATTTTACTAGCTTCACTAATCGGTCTTGTCTCAGCAAATGCAGCAGCACAAGAAGAGATCAAATTCGCGATGGAAGCAACTTACGCACCGTTCGAATACATGGATGAAAACAACCAAATCCAAGGTTTTGATGTGGATCTGGCGAACGCACTATGTAAAGAAATGGAAGCAAAATGTACCTTCCACAACCAATCTTTTGACAGCCTGATCCCTGCATTAAAATTCAAGCGTTACGATGCGGCTATTTCTGCAATGGATATTACTGATGCGCGTTTGGAGCAAGTGAACTTTTCTGACCCTTACTACGACAACTCAGCAGCGTTTGTTTCTATCAAAGAAAAAGTGGCTGATCAAAAAGCACTAGAAGGTAAGCGTGTTGGTGTTCAAAACGGTTCAACACACCAAAGTTACCTAATTGAGCAAATGCCAGGTGTAACAGCGGTTCCTTACTCAAGCTACCAAGACGCATTCATCGATATGAAGAATGGCCGTATTGATTCTGTATTCGGTGACACAGCAGTCGTAGCAGAATGGTTCAAGAAAGAAGATAACCTAGCGTACGTTGGTGAGCACGTTACTAACCCTAAATACTTCGGTAACGGTTTCGGTATCGCAGTAAACAAAGGTAACGACGAGCTAGTGAACAAGCTGAACACGGCACTGAAAACAGTGAAAGCGAACGGCGAATACGACGTAATCTACAACAAGTACTTCGGTAAGTAATATGGCACTAACGGGTTACTCTTTATCGCTTGTTCAAGCTAGTTGGATGACTGTCCAGCTGGCCTTCACAAGCCTTTTAGTCGGTTTGATTCTGGCAGTGGTATTCGCCAGTGGTGAAATGTCTCGCCGCGTTTTCGTTAAATGGCCAATGACGGCGTTTGTGACGATTGTACGTGGTTTGCCAGAAATCCTTGTCGTGTTGTTTATCTATTTTGGTTCGACGCAGGTTCTGTTTTTAATCACCGGCGACTTTATTGAAGTTAGCCCGTTCTTGTCTGGCGTGGTGGCGTTGTCATTGATCTTCGCTTCTTATGCTTCTCAAACTCTACGTGGCGCATTAAAAGCCGTTGGAAGAGGGCAGAGAGAAGCAGCAAGTGCACTCGGCATCAGTCAAGCACACGCTTTCGTTCGCATTGTTTTGCCACAAGCAGTAAGACACGCGCTACCAGGCTTAACGAACCAATGGTTGGTTTTGCTGAAAGATACCGCGCTTGTATCACTGATTGGTGTAACGGATTTGTTGAAGCAAGCGCAGCTAACATCTGCAGCGACGCATGAAGCGTTTACATGGTACGCAACCGCTGCGGCGATTTACCTAGGCATTACTTTGATTACACAACGTGCCGTCAAACTGATTGATAAGAAGTTCTCAATTCAAGGCATGAGCATGGGACAGGAGGCAACTGCATGAACGAACAACACGTTTGGCAAATGCTGGATGGCTTAGGCACTAGCCTTCAATTGACCGCCGCTTCCTTGGTTGTCGGCTGTCTCTTAGCTCTGATGATGACGCTGACTCTGATCCTACGTACTCCGGGTTTGCATTGGGTAAGTCGTGGCATCATCACCTTGTTCACAGGTACGCCTTTGTTGGTACAGATCTTCTTGGTGTACTACGGTCCGGGTCAGTTTGATGCCGTAAGAGAAAGTGTATTCTGGACATGGTTAAGCCAACCTTGGTTCTGTGCGATGTTGGCGTTAGCGTTGAATACCGCGGCGTACAGTACTCAGTTGTTCAAAGGGGCATTCAACGCGATTCCTTCCGGTCAATGGCAAGCGTGTCGTGCATTAGGCATGAACAAAACTGCAACGCTGAAAGTGCTGCTGCCATACGCCATTCGCCGTGCTGTTCCGGCTTACTCGAACGAAGTGATTTTGGTCTTCAAAGGCACGTCACTAGCAAGCACGATTACGATCATGGATCTAATGGGTTACGCGCAGCGCATTAACGCACAAACCTACGACACGTTGACGGTATTTGGTATTGCGGGCGCATTTTATTTAACGGTAAATGGTGTGCTGACTCTCATTTTCCGTCAGGTAGAGAAGAAAGCATTGGCGTTCGAAGCCGCATAAACCTTCAATCAACACTCCTCATTTAGTTCCACAGTGCCTCTGCAAATGACTCTCTTGCAGGGGCATTTTTTTATTCGTCATGGCAAATTCCTCAAGTTTCCCCAAACTTAATTCAACGCAATTGTATTGGTGGCACCATGGAAAGAAGACACTTTTTAGCGCTGTGGACATTGTTGTTCGCACCCTCTTTAAAAGCGAAAACACCAATGCGGCCAACGCCAGCACAAACAGAAGGGCCATTTTATCCAGTAGTGGACATTCCTCTACGTCAAAACTTGATTCTGCAATCAGAAGGATTGGTCGGTGAACCTATCGTGTTGCAAGGCAGAGTAGTAGATAGATCGGGAAACCCTGTCTCAGGCATCAAAGTAGAAATCTGGCAATGCGATGGACAGGGGATTTACGATCATCCTAAGCAGCCAAATAATGATAAGTTTGATGCTCACTTTGCAGGCTTTGGCGCAGTCGAAACTCAATCGGATGGTCGTTACTTGTTCCAGACTTTGTATCCTGTGCCTTATGCTTCTCGTCCGCCGCACATTCACGTTAAGTTGTGGCGGGATAACCAAGAGCTTCTGACCACTCAGTTGTACTTAAAAGGCAATACTGGTGATGAATGGTGGGGTGGCAAAGCCCGTGATTATCTGCAGTTTGAAACTATGCGAATCGACGGGCGGTTAACGGGAGAATTTAACTTTGTGATTGGCTAGCGAATCCGGTTAAGCTATTAACTCAACCAATTGCGCCAAGCATTCTTTGTCCAGTATTGGATGAGGCTCAACACCCGTGACCAGCACTATATCCACGGAAGGCAGTGATGGCATATCGTCTAAGATCTTGAGATCCTCGCTAACGCTAATACTGCCCATCGCACCGATAGCCATGCCTGAACGTACAATCGCTCGTTGTGCAGAGGCCGTATTGCAACACGCCAGTAGTTGATAAGGAGTACCACGTTTGGTTAATCCGTCTACTGCTGCCGCATGGTATTTACAGTCGGTTTGGAATAGGGCGAGAGGGAGAGGTTGGGCTTGCTCGATGTCAAAGTCAGGGTGAGCAATCCACACACCTTTGTCGCTTGCTAGCCAGTAACCTTCTTCACTGTCCGGTGCTCTAGTCACAATAGCGGCGTCTAGCTTTCCTTCATCGAGTTTTTCTCTCAAGGTGATGCTTGGCTCACTGAAGACTTGAATAGAACATGTTGGCTCAGATTGCTGCAATACGCGAATGACTTTAGGCAGAATATTGTCGTTGTAATCTTCTGGGCAACCTAAGCGAAGAGGGCGCTTGTTTTCATAACGTTTCACCTGTTTCAGCGCTTGATTGTGTAAGCTAACCAATTGCTCTGCGTGAGAGCGTAGTGCCAGTCCCGCTTCACTCAATACGAGGTTACGGCCTTCTTTTTCAAACAAGCTGACGCTGAGTTCGTCTTCTAGCTTACGCATTTGTGCACTGAACGCGGATTGGGTGCGATTGATCTGCTTGGCTGCACGAGTGAAACTTCCCGTTTCGACAAAAGCCAGAAAGCTGCGTAACGCATCGATATCCATATCTAAAACTCATCCATCGTTTTTGTTGAAGTGTTCCATCAAAACTATCCGTTAGTCCCCTTAAATACAATCAGATATTGTGAATGGGTACTCAAAACACGAACCGCATGGAGGCGTCATGAAACTGTTTATTGCTAATCAAAACTACTCAAGCTGGTCACTTCGCGCATGGCTGATCTTTTCTCAATTCAAACTGGATGTGAAAGTCACCAAGCTCAAATTATTCACGGAAGATTTTTATAAGACCTTGGAAGGTATTACACCAACCGCGAAAGTACCGACCTTGGTGGATGGTGACGCAACCGTGTGGGATTCATTAGCGATTTTGGAATACGTTAACGAGCAATACTTGCAAGGTAGAGCATGGCCAAGTAAGTCTGCAGAACGAGCTAAAGCACGCGCTATTGCATCAGAAATGCATTCGGGTTTCTTTGACTTAAGAAACGAACTCCCAATGAACATCCGCGCACGCAGAAAAGTCGATCTAACGGATGGCGCGCGTAAGAATATTGCGCGTATTGATGCTATTTGGGCAGAGCAAGCAGAACTGCATCCCAACGGTTGGTTATTTGGAGAATGGTCTATCGCAGATGCCATGTTCGCACCTGTGGCATTGCGTTTCCAAACATACGGCATCGAGCTATCGGGAGGTGCAAAAGCTTACCAGCAGAAGGTGCTAGCAAGTGAATCTCTAAAGCAATGGTTGGAAGAGGCGAGCCAAGAAACGGATATCGTACAAGAAGATGAAGCAGGGGTAGAAATTTAAACATAAAAATACGGAGTACAGATACCAGCGATAATATCCGTACTCCATAGGCTTAATGCTTTTTAAGTGGAGCAAATGTAGTTAAGTTCGTATTGACTAATTCCGTTGCGGCTGTGTCATAGCATCAACCACTTGTTCGATACTCAAAGAGCTGCCTTTTGTCGCTGGGAACTCTTTAAAGGTTTCGAGGAATTTGCGAACGATCGCTTGAGCTGGCACAAACATCCACATTTGATCTGCGTAGAAGTGACGAACATACAGTGCAGAGTCTGGGCCTACTTCAAATGGGTCCATACGCAGGTTAACAATCAATGGCCAGCTAGGCGTTTTACGGTAAGCTTCGTTAATCGCACCTTCCATAATCGTAAAGTGGATTTTCCAATCCTTGTAACGCAGTGCATTTAAGTTACCGCCGGCATCGAAGTAGAAGATCTCGTTACGTGCGCCCGTTTCAGCTTTACCAGTAAGTAGATCCAACTGGTTGTAACCATCTAGGTGCGCTTTAAACGTCTTGTTGTTTGCCTTATGGCCTTTTAGCAGTTTCTCTTTGATATCTGGCTCACCAACGGCAGCAAGCAGTGTTGGCATCCAGTCTTCTTGAGAGAAGATATCGTTGATCACCGTGCCCGGTTTGATTTGACCCGGCCAGCGAACCATCATAGGAACACGGAAACCACCTTCCCAAGTCGTACCTTTCTCGCCTTTAAATGGTGTTGTACCACCATCTGGCCAAGTGAACTTCTCCGCACCGTTGTCGGTACTGAAAATTACGATGGTGTTGTCAGCGACGCCAAGTTCGTCGAGCTTTTTCAGCATCACGCCAACTTGGTCATCCAAATCCATCATGCCATCTGCATATAGGCCATAACCGGATTTGCCTTTGTATTCGTCGCTTAGGTGAGTCCAAACGTGCATACGAGTTGAGTTGTGCCAGATAAAGAAAGGTTTGTCTTCTTTTACGGCTTTTTCCATAAAGGCAAGGCTGGCTTCAATAAACTCACGGTCTACGTTTTCCATTCGTTTGCGAGTCAGTGGACCTGTATCTTCGATCTTGCCATCTGCCGTCGATTTGAGAACGCCACGAGGGCCGAATTTTTTACGGAATTCAGGATCTTTAGGGTAGAACTCTGATTCAGGCTCTTCTTCTGCATTCAAGTGGTAAAGGTTACCGAAGAACTCGTCAAAACCGTGGTTAGTCGGTAAGTGTTCGTCTTGGTCACCCAAATGGTTTTTACCAAACTGACCCGCGACATAACCGTGGTTCTTCAGCAGTTCGGCGATGGTTGGATCTTTAGCTTGAATCCCTTCCTTTGCGCCTGGCATGCCAATGGTAAGAAGACCGGTTCGGAATGGGTGCTGACCAAGAATGAAGGATGCACGACCCGCAGTACAGCTTTGTTGCGCGTAGGCATCAGTGAAAATGGCACCTTCCTTTGCGATGGTATCGATGTTTGGTGTACGACCACCCATCATGCCGTTGTGGTAAGCGCTAATGTTGTAAACACCCACATCGTCGCCCCAAAATACCAAAATGTTGGGTTTATCTGCTGCTAGCAAACTGACAGGCGCGACCGCGCTCACCAATACAAGAAACTGTCTCAATATCCTGTTCATCGAGTCCTCCTGGACAATAAATAGAGTTCATTTCTTTTGGAGTAAGAGAATGCGAATTAACCGTAAAGCTGATCAGTGAATTGCCAAGTAAGCATAGTACACCTGATTGATTTTTCGGCTTTGGATACGCTTTTCTTATGGATAGCAAGAGGAAGAAAAGTAGAGTAATCACAATGAAACTTCGGTGGGCAAAGGATTTGGAGCGTTAAATAGCGTTAAAAATCATTTTTTATTTTGTTGGAAGTCGGTGTTTTTATGAGTCTCTGTACTTTTCTTTGTCTATCGAATGTGATGACAGGCACTTCTATTTTCAAACTATTTCTTCGCAAGCCCGAAGCTTCCATTACCTATTAAATTCTCGATTAGAAAAGGCTTAACGCCTAACTAAACATTAAGGCGTCGCACTTCATCTCCTGCCTTTTTTACCATTCAAATCAAACCACTTAGCCTTTAATTAATGCGTATCAATCATAGCTAAAATGCAAAGTATTCATTTTACTCATACGGTCAAATCAATATTATTTTTGTGGTTATCGAGTGAGGACGTTGGTTTTCATATCAAAAACACTTGTGGTGCGCTGGCCGAACTGGAGGTGCCTTTGATATGAGAATTAATCTGTTAAAGGAAACTATTTATGGCTCAGTTAGTCGATGAAATTGTATTTCAATCAGGGGTCAAACTGCATAATCGTATCGTAATGGCACCGATGACGATTCAGTCTGCATTCTTTGATGGCGGCGTAACGCAAGAGATGATCAACTACTACGCGGCTCGTTCTGGTGATGCAGGGGCAATCATTGTCGAGAGTGCGTTTGTAGAGAATTACGGTCGTGCTTTCCCTGGTGCGCTTGGTATTGATACCGACAGCAAAATCGCAGGTTTAACCAAGCTTGCCGATGCGATTAAAGCAAAAGGCTCCAAAGCCATCCTGCAGATTTACCATGCGGGTCGTATGGCAAACCCTGAGTTCAATGGCGGACACCAACCGATTTCTGCAAGCCCTGTCGCTGCGCTACGTGACAACGCTGAAACACCACTTGAGATGACCAAAGAGCAAATCGAAGAGATGATCGAGCGCTTTGGTGATGCAGTAAACCGTGCAATCCTTGCTGGCTTTGATGGCGTAGAAATTCACGGTGCAAACACATACCTGATTCAGCAATTTTTCTCACCACACTCAAACCGTCGTAACGATAAATGGGGTGGCAACATTGAAAGACGTACTTCCTTCCCACTGGCTGTACTTGCAAAAACTAAGCAAGTGGCTGAGCAACATAACAAATCTGACTTCATCATCGGTTACCGCTTCTCTCCTGAAGAGATTGAACAGCCGGGCATCCGTTTTGATGACACCATGTTCCTACTAGACAAGCTTGCGACTCACGGCTTGGATTACTTCCATTTCTCAATGGGTAGTTGGTTACGTAACTCAATCGTTACGCCTGAGGATCAAGAGCCACTTATCGAAAAATACCGTAAGCTTCAGTCTGAAAGTGTTGCGAAAGTACCAGTGATCGGTGTTGGTGGTATTGCTCAACGCAAAGATGCAGAAAATGCACTAGAGCAAGGTTACGACATGGTCAGTGTCGGTAAAGGTTATTTGGTTGAACCTACTTGGGCAAACAAAGCGCTTAACGATGAAACTTGCGCCGAATTCGCGGACATCGCGCAACAAGAAGCGCTGCAAATCCCAACACCACTTTGGGAAATCATGGATTACATGATTGTGGACAGTGCAGCAGAAGCATTGAAGCACCAACGCATCAAAGAACTGCAGAACGTTCCAATCAAATTTAACTCAGGTGAATACACGGCGTATGGTCGTGGTCACAATGGTGATTTACCTGTTACCGTCACTTTCTCTGAAGATAAGATCCTCGACATTGTGGTGGACTCTTCAAAAGAATCGGACGGCATCGCAAACCCAGCATTTGAACGTATTCCTCAACAAATTCTTGATGGTCAAACACTGAATATCGACGTGATTTCAGGTGCGACAGTCAGCAGCCAAGCAGTACTGGACGGCGTATCGAACGCGGTTGATCTGGCGGGCGGTAACTCAGAAGCACTGCGCTGCAAAGCCAAAGAAGCGGTGGCATGGTCATCGAAAACCATCGAAGAAACCGTGGATATCGTGGTTGTTGGTGGCGGCGGTGCCGGCTTGAGTGCAACGTTAACGGCGCTAGATAAAGGCAAGTCGGTTATTTTGCTTGAGAAGTTCCCAGCAATCGGTGGTAACACGGTGCGTACTGGCGGTTGGGTGAACGCGGCAGAACCAAAATGGCAAGGTGATTTCCCAGCACTTCCTGGCGAAAAAGAAACCTTGATGCTGCTAGCGAAAACAGCGGAATCCGAGTTTGCGGGTGAGTACTTAGAAGACTTCAAAGTACTTAAAGCACAACTAGACGGTTACTTTACAGATCTTGAGAACGGCAAGCAGTACTTGTTTGATTCTGTCGAATTACACCGCATTCAAACCTACCTTGGCGGTAAACGTACCGACCTGAACGGTGAATCGATTTATGGTCAATACGATTTGGTTGAAACCCTAACATCTCGCTCTATGGAATCTATTGATTGGTTGAGTGAAAAGGGCATTGATTTTGACCGTAGCGTCGTTGAAATCCCAGTTGGTGCCTTGTGGCGTCGTGCACACAAACCGAAACGTCCAAAAGGCGTAGAGTTTGTCGACAAACTATCAAAACGCATTCAAGAGCAAAACGGTCGCATCATTACAGATACACGTGCAACGGATTTGATGGTTGATAACGGTAAAGTGGTGGGCATCAAAGCGGTTCAAGCGGACGGTACCGAGCTTATCCTTCATGTGAATCATGGTGTGGTACTGGCTTCTGGTGGTTTCGGCGCAAACACTCAGATGATCAAAAAGTACAACACATACTGGAAAGAAATCGCGGACGACATCAAGACCACAAACTCACCAGCATTGGTTGGTGACGGCATCGAAATTGGTGAGAAAGCGGGCGCAGAATTAGTTGGTATGGGCTTTGTGCAATTAATGCCAGTTGGTGACCCTAAATCAGGTGCGCTGTTAACTGGTCTGATTGTGCCACCAGAGAACTTTGTATTCGTGAACAAGCAAGGTAAGCGCTTTGTTGATGAGTGTGGTAGCCGTGACGTGCTCTCTGAGGCGTTCTTCGATAACGGTGGTCTGATTTACATGATTGCGGACGAGAACATTCGTCAAACCGCAGCGAATACATCAGATGAAACCATCGAACGCGAAATCAAAGAAGGCATCATTATTCAAGCTGACACGCTAGAAGAGTTGGCAGAGAAAATTGGCGTTCCGACGCAAGAGCTAACGAACACCATCGCACAATACAACGCTTGTGTGGATGCAGGACAGGATCCTGAATTCCATAAGAGTGCCTTCGGTTTGAAAGTGGAAAAAGCACCGTTCTACGCAACGCCACGTCAGCCTTCGGTTCACCATACAATGGGTGGCTTGAAGATTGATACTAAGGCGCGAGTGATTGGTAAAGATGGCGAAGTTATTCAAGGTCTTTACGCAGCAGGCGAGGTTACGGGTGGTATCCACGCGGGCAACCGCCTCGGAGGTAACGCGCTGATCGATATCTTCACTTATGGTCGCATCGCTGGTGAGAGTGCATCTGATCTTGTTTAAGCACTCGTTCAAGAGCGAAACAGAGCAAGATAAGTAATCAATAAGAGGGGAGTGATGCTTCCCTCTTTTTCCGTATTTAGTTTTTGGAGAAATCGATGAGCACCAATAAATACAGCGCCAGATTTCAGATGATGGGCACCTTTATCGATGTGGTGGTGTATCACTCGAACGGTGAGCAACTGATAAGAGAAGCCTACGCGCAACTCGCCGATTACGCAGAGCGATTTACGGTCAATCAATCCGACTCTGAGCTGATGTGCATCAACCAAAATGCGGGCATTGCGCCTGTGGTGGTAGCGCAGGATCTATTTGACCTGATTAAGCTTGCTAAACAGCACAGTGAAGACACAAGAAACCCGTTTAACGTTGCAGTTGGTCCGCTTGTAAAAGCTTGGCGAATTGGTTTTAAGGATGCCAAAGTGCCGTCTCATGATGTGATTACCGACAAGTTATCCTTGGTCGATCCGACCAAGATCATTTTGAACGAAGATGACCACTCGGTGTTCTTAGCTCAAAGGGGGATGGAGATAGACTTAGGTGCGATTGCTAAAGGCTACTTTGCCGATCAGGTAAAGAACAAACTGGTTGAAGCAGGCGTGCAAAGCGGGTTTATCAGTTTGGGTGGGAATGTGCTGACCATCGGTCATTCGCCAGATAACAGCAACAAAGCATGGAATGTGGGCATTCAGAACCCATTATCTGAGCGTGGTGACGTCGTTCGCGTCGTACCTTTACAAGGCATGTCGATGGTGACATCGGGTATCAATGAGCGATTTTTTGAATCCAATGGGCAGCGCTATCATCACTTGTTGGATGCCAAGACGGGGATGCCAATCTCAACCGATATCGCCAGTTTGACTATTATCTCTAGGCTGTCTGTCGATGGTGAAATTTGGAGTACCGCCGGCTTTTTACCAAGCGTAGAAGAATCGATGTCGTACCTAAATCAGCAACAGGGTATCGAGGCAGTGGTTGTTTCAAAACAAGGTGAAGTGCACGTCACACAAGGGCTGATGGATTATAAAGGCTGTATTTTATTGCGCGAAGAGTCAGTTCTGGAAGAGTAAGATGAGGCAGAGATTCAAACCTGCCTCATATCATTAACTTATCGCGTTAGCGTTAATCGTCCGCACCGCATTTAGCGCACTCTTCGTACGTGCGTTCGCCTTCACTGATCACAACATAACTACCCACACATTGGTCACATAGCGCCAGTTTTGGGTAGGCAATTTTCTCTTTCTTAGACGTCGTGTCGCCTTCAGTTACGTAGTATTTTCGCATTGTCATGATTCATCAGCTGGAACAAGGGCGGCATTATATCCGGAATTGATGAGGAATGGCGATAATATCGCATTACGCCACCGACTCTATCTCACTCGGATATTGGTTGTTCAGCCAAGCTAGAGTATCCAACCAGAGATCGTCTTCATGTTTCGTACGGAAGAAGCCAAAGTGTCCAACTTTGGTGCCCAGTTGTTTTGTTTTCACTATCTCTATTTCGACGTTCGCGTTGCTGTAAAAGCTGGCAAGCTGATGGACGGATTTCGGCGGTGCAAAGTCCATATCATCATCAATCAGTTTGAACTTAATATCACAGGTCATTTGTTCGAAATTTTCGCGGATTGGTGTGCCGTTTTCATCAATGATGTAGTTCGGATCGCGTCCCCAGTATGCCCATTGTTTGGCAATGCATTCTGGCAGAGCTTCGCCACCAAGAAAGACTCCGGGAACTTTGCCAAAGAGCGTTGATAACACTGGAACGGCGAAATACCACATGGCAAACATGCGCGGTTTAGCAATGCCTTCCCAATTTGCCCAATATCCGCTTTGAGAGGAAACACAGTAAACACTTTTAAATATCGTGTTGTTTGCCGCTAAACCTAAGATCTGACCGCCAACGCTGTGCCCAATACAGTGCCAATCGAGTGCAGGGTGATGGGTTGTCGCCCAATCAATGACGGTAGCCAAGTCCTTTTCTCCCCATGCTTGCATTGTTAAGCGGGGATCGCGCGTATCTTGAATGGCGGATTGACCAATACCGCGATAGTCATAAGTCACCACCAAATAACCATTTTGCGCGAGGAATTGAGCAAAACGTTGATAATAACTTTGCTTAACTGCGGTAGCTGCGTTGATGATGATGCCGGCTTTTACCTCGCTTTCTGGACGGAAAACTCTGGCATGGATGGAGAGCGCATCAGGCGTTTTCAGTACTAATTCATTATTCATTGTCGTCCTGACTTGTTGTTATTGAATTGTTAACTTACCTTGATTCAATCTTTGGTGAGTTTCAATGAATCAAAGAAATACAAGCGGATGAGTTTGAAGTAACTCAAGTTTTGCGAGGCATCACTCGTTATTGTATTGGGAAGGGGCGAGGGAACTGGACGGTCTTGGCTGAATAGTGAAATAGGTGACAAACAAAAAGGAAAGCGGCATGAATGCGGCTTTCCTTTGTTCTTCGTGGGCAGAGTGTCTAGGGACTAGCTCAATAGATCCACGATTGCTTTACCTACGCCGTGTGCGCTCGTTGGGTTTTGACCTGTGATGACTCGGTCGTCCACAATCACAAGCTCTTGCCATGGCTGCACTTTAGAGTAGCGCGCTGCGCCACGAGCAAGAGACTCTTCCAATAGGAATGGGATGTCGTTGATAGTGCCGAAGTCGATTTCTTCTTCGCGAGTGAAGCCTGTTACTGATTTAGACGCAAGTAGCTTCTCGCCATTGTTAAGCGTGATAGGGAGAAGAGCGCCTGGACCATGACAAACTGCTGCCACAATACCGCCATCTTCATAGTGTTTTGCAGAAATCTTGGCAAAATCTTCGTTGCTCGCTAGGTCTGAAAGAAGACCAAAACCACCCGGATAGAAGATCGCATCGTAGTTGTCACCGTTGATTTGTGACACTGGAATCGTGTTGTTGATGCGGTTCTGGAAATCATCATCCGCCAAGATTTTCTCGTTCACTGCGTCGCCTTCGATGTCGGTTCCGTACAGTGGTGCTTGTCCACCTTTGATAGAGGCAATGTCGTAATCGAAGCCAGCACCCAGTAGTTCGCTAAGCGCATGAGTGAGCTCTGGCGCGTAAGTTCCGTTTGCTTGGTCAGTTTCACCTAGGGTCGCATGGTTCGTCACAATGATGAGTACTTTCTTCATGATGGTTTCCTTTTTGGCTTACGTGTATTTGTTGAACACCTTCATACTAATTGCTAAACAAATAAGTGATAATACGATTAATTGGCAAAACATTATTGCTATATAGCAAAGGTAAGTATGGACAGTTTTGAAGGTATCAATGAGTTTGTTACGGTTGCTGAGAGCTTGGGGTTTTCTGCAGCGGCAAAACAATTAGGTTGCAGTACCAGTCATGTCAGTCGCCAAGTCACAAGACTAGAAGAGCGATTAGGTGTCGCCTTGTTAGCACGTTCGACAAGAATGGTGAGTCTAACGGAAGCGGGGCAAGCGTATTATCAACAGTGTAAAGAGTTGGTGATTGGGCTTCAGCAAGCCAATGAGCAACTCACCACGCAGCAAACTCAATTGAGTGGTACGTTACGCGTGAGCGCCGCTGGTGCGTTTTCTGAAAACCATGTAGCGCCTGCCTTGATGGCGTTTGCCAAGCAACATCCTAATCTCACGGTAGAGATCAACTTCAATACCAGCATGGTCAACTTTATTGAAGATGGCTTCGATTTTGCTATTCGTTACGGTAGGTTGAGCGATTCAGGCTTGGTTGCGAGAAAGTTGGTGGATCGTCCTATGGCAGCGGCAGCCAGTCAGCGTTATCTCGATGAACATGGTTTACCAACGCACCCCGAGCAACTCAAACGTCATAGCTGCATTATTGCCAACAAAGACGTTTGGTTGTTTGAAAAAGACGGCAAGCCTTTAGATGGCGTAAAAGTGCAGGGCAGATGGAAGAGCAATAACGCACACACGGTTTTGCAAGCCTGTGCAGAAGGATTAGGCGTGGCGTACTTACCTAAGAGCAGTTTCAACGATGCTATTTCGTCTGGTCGTTTGGTGCCAATCCTAGAGCCCTATTGGGGAAGTGGTAACAGCAGCTGGATTGTTTATCAGAATCGTCACTTTCTGCCACTACGAGCTCGATTAGCTATCGATTTTTTACTTGATCATTTTGCCGATTGGCAGGAGTAATAAGGCTCTGCCAATCGGTTTGTTTATCCATTTGTTAGACCGTCAACATACTAACGTATCTACATGTTTTGATAGCTTGGTCCGCCGCCACCCTCAGGTGCATTCCATGTGATGTTCTGCGAAGGATCTTTGATGTCACAGGTTTTGCAATGCACACAGTTTGCGGCATTAATTTGAAATGTTCGCTCGCCTTCGACTTCTACGACTTCATACACGCCAGCAGGGCAGTAACGTTGGCTCGGCTCATCAAACTTCTTCAAATGGACTTGAATCGGAATATGAGGATAGGCGAGCTGCAAGTGGCAAGGCTGATTTTCTTCGTGCTGTGTACCAGACAAAAATACTGATGAGGGTTTATCGAAGCTGATTACACCATCTGGCTTCGAGTACTGAATAGGTTGGCACTCATCAATTGGTTTCAGCTGTTCATGATCGTGCGAAGGATCTGTGATTGTCCACGGTATTGGTTTCTTAACCAGAGGCTGCCACAGATTGTGTTCGAAGGTGGAAAGTGCGCCGCCGAGTACGCTGCCAAATTTGTGAATGTTCGCACCAAAGTTGCGTGTGTCACTAAGTTCTTCATACAACCATGAATCTTCAAACTTGGTTTGGTAATCCGGTTCAGAATTGGATTGTGTGATTGCTTCAGCAATCGCCTCTGCGGCTAACAAACCGGATTTCATCGCAGTATGGCTGCCTTTGATCTTAGCGACGTTTAAGGTGCCCGCACCACAACCAATCAATAAACCGCCGGGGAACTGCTGTCTCGGTAGAGAAGACAACCCACCTTTCGCAATGGCTCTTGCACCGTAAGCGATGCGTTGAGCGCCTTTCAAATGTTGTTCGATAGCTGGGTGGTGCTTAAAGCGTTGAAATTCGTCAAACGGACTCAAGTAAGGATTGCTGTAATTCAAGTCGACAATAAGCCCAACGGCGATTTGGTTGTTTTCCATGTGATAGAGAAAACCGCCCCCCGTGGTGTTGGATTCACTCAGTGGATACCCTGCAGAATGAATCACGCTGCCTGATTGATCTTTGGCATCGGCAGGTAACTCCCAAATCTCTTTGAGCCCGAGTGCATAATGTTGCGGTTGTTTATCATCGTCTAAACCAAATCGTTGGATGAGCTCTTTACCTAAATGACCTCGGCACCCCTCGGCGAATACGGTGTATTTGGCTTTTAGCTCAATACCGGCTTCAAAGTTGGGTTTGGCTTCTCCGTTCTTGTCCAAGCCCATATCGCTGGTGTTTACCCCTGTAACTGCACCAAATGCATCGTAGTTAATTGTGGATGCGGCGAAACCGGGATAGACCTCAACACCAAGTGATTCTGCTTGTTCTGCTAACCAACGACACAAGTTCGCCAAGCTGATGACGTAGTTGTTTTCGTCATTGTGCATTGGGTTGGGAGTAAGAAAGTGGGGAACACGAACGTGATTAAGTTCTGTGGTTAGGTACAAGAAGGCATCGTTTTTTACAGCGGCGGAAAGCGGTGCGCCCATGCTTTGCCAATCAGGAAAGAGTTCGTCTAATGCACGTGTTTCGAATACCGCACCAGATAAGATATGTGCGCCAACTTCTGAGCCTTTTTCTACCACACAAATAGACAGCGGCTCACCCTCACGTTCTTGGTTGAGTTGCGCTAAGCGGCATGCTGCACTCAAACCTGCAGGTCCGGCGCCAACAATCACCACATCAAATTCCATGCATTCTCTTTCCATCTTCTTGCTTCCTTTATGCGAAACCTTTCTTTGTGTTTCAGGTGCTTCTTCTATTACGCAGTGCTCGTATAAAGAACTATAGTCCAGTTGACGTAAACGTAAACTAAACTAAGCTCAAATGGTAACGTCATAGGGCGTGATAAAGATTTTGAGTGACAATGTCACAATGCATTTTTTGTTAGCAAGGTAATGAAAAAGCTGAGCTTTAACACCAATCTTTGTCACGCATGACCCAATTGCTAGGACGCGTATCGCTTTGCGATCTGCTAGGAGGGAATGTGAAAGTACTGGTTGCGATTAAACGTGTAATTGACCCTTACGTTAAAGTAAGAGTGAAATCTGATGGTTCCGGTGTGGAAACCAACAACGTGAAAATGACGATGAACCCATTCTGTGAAATTGCGGTGGAAGAGGCAGTACGCCTTAAAGAAGCTGGGGTAGCAGAGGAGGTGTTGGTGGTGTCGATTGGTGACACCAGTTGTCAGGAACAATTGCGCTCAGCGCTCGCATTAGGTGCGGATCGTGCGATTCATATTGATGTTGAACAGTCACCAGAACCGCTTGCGGTCGCGAAGTTACTCAAAGCTGTGATGGAGCAAGAACAGGCTCAACTGGTGTTGTTGGGTAAACAGTCAATCGATACGGATAACAACCAAGTCGCGCAAATGATGGCAGCACTGACGAATCGTCCACAAGGGACATTTGCATCGGAAGTGAAAGTAGAAGGGGAAACGGTTCTAGTTACTCGAGAAATCGACGGTGGCTTAGAAACGCTCAAACTGGATCTGCCTGCGATCATCAGTACGGATTTGCGTTTGAATGAACCGCGTTACGCCTCGCTACCGAATATCATGAAAGCGAAGAAGAAGCCGCTATCAGTTATGACGCCAGACTTTTTTGGTGTGAGTGTCGAACGCTCTCAGCAAGTGCTGGAAGTCATGACGCCGCCTGCCCGTAAAGCTGGTGAGATGGTTGGCAGTGTGAACGAGTTAGTCGACAAGCTCAAAAATGAAGCGAAAGTGATTTAGGAGGCATAACCATGGAAAATAAACCGTTAGCAACCTTGGTCGTTGTAGAACACGATAACCAATCACTTTCAGCAGATACGCTACGAGCGTTGAGTGCAGCTTCTCAAATTCAACAAGACGGTGTCTCTTTGCCTGTTACCGCCTTGTTAGTCGGACACCAATGTAGCTCAGTATTGAATGAGTTGAAGTGTGTGCAAGGTATCTCGCAGATCATCGCTATTGATGCTGCTGAATATCAGCATGCATTGGCAGAAAACTTGTCTACCTTGATTGCCGAAGTTGGTCGGGACTATTCGCATATCCTTGCCCCTGCGAGTACTTTCGGTAAGAACTTGATGCCTCGTGTTGCAGCCCTACTGGATGTTGGGCAACTGTCAGATGTGATTGCAATTGAATCGCTCGATACGGTTGTTCGCCCTATCTATGCCGGTAATGCGTTAGCCAGAGTTCGTTCGGACGATACAACCAAAGTAATGACGATTCGAAGCTCAGCGTTTGACGCAATTGCGGTGTCTGACTCACCAGTAGTCGAGAATGTCGTGACGTTAGAAACGGTCATTAAGGGTGAGCACAGCGAGTTTGTTTCACAGCAAAAAGCAGAAAGCGAAAGACCAGAGCTACCAGCAGCAAACGTTGTTGTCTCTGGTGGTCGTGGGTTAGGCAGCAAAGAGAATTTCGCGCTGGTGGAACAACTGGCCGATAAGCTTGGTGGTGCAATTGGTGCATCACGCGCTGCGGTAGACGCAGGCTTTGTTTCTAACGATTTGCAAGTTGGGCAAACGGGTAAGATTGTCGCGCCTCAACTGTACATTGCCGTGGGTATTTCCGGAGCCATTCAGCATTTGGCAGGGATGAAAGATTCCAAGGTAATTGTGGCGATCAACAGTGATCCAGAAGCACCAATCTTCCAAGTCGCAGACTATGGTTTGGTTGGCGATTTGTTTGAGATTATGCCGGAGTTGTTGGAGAAGGTTTAATTTCGGTATTTGTAGGGCGCCGTTCCCTAGAGCGAAGAATGAGCGAGTAGGGAATTTTATTCTTGCTCACTATTTTAAGTCGTCATTCTGAACAGCGAGGAACGAGCGTGATTCAGAATCTATTGTCAAAGTGCACGGTTGGTTTGTTGCTATAAAGGTGCTTCAGCTTTCGTTGTCATTAGATTCCTAGTCGCGCCTAGGCTTGCAGGAATGACGCGCTAGATTTTCCTTATGAAAATCAGATTCTTGAGGTGATTCTTGTTGAGTGCAAACCAAACAGCGTAATTCCTTAGAATGGAGAATGAACGGGCAGAAAATCTCTTTCTTGCTTACTACTTTAAGTCGTCATTCTGAACAGCGAGGAACGAGTGTGATTCAGAATCTATTGTCAAAGTGCACGGTTGGAATATCGCCATGAAAGCCCTCCAGTGCACTTTGCCATAAGATTCCTAGTCGCGCTTGGGCTTGCTGGAATGACACGCTAGAGTTTCTTACAAAGAATCAGATTTTTAGGACGCTTTTGTGGAGTGAAAACCAAACAGCGTCATTCCCTAGAGCGAAGAATGAACGAGTAGGGAATCTCTCTTTAAATTCACTCTCAAAACAAAAGGGCTTCCAATCGGAAGCCCTTTATTATTCATGCCAAACGTTGCCTAAACACTTGGTTTTCTCAAGTGCTCTGCCAGTACTTTTGTGAACCTTGCTGCTTCACCGCCGGTACATGCTCGGTGGTCAAACGTAATCGAAAGTGGCATGGCTTTCACTGCCACAGCTTGTCCGTCTCGAATTACGACTTTCTCAATGATTCGACCTGCACCGACAATGGCGACTTGTGGCGGCGTAACTACAGGCGTTGCGTAAATACCGGCAATTGCGCCAAAGTTCGAAAGCGTAATGGTGGCGTGCTGTAACTGCTCACGACCAATCTTACGCTCACGTATGCCTTGCACGGTTTGGTCCAACCAACGACGTACGTCTTGAGGCTCGTATTCATCAGCGTGTCTTAGAACTGGCACGTATAAACCGTGTCGGCTGTCTACGGCAATACCAATATTCACCGTGCTGTGGACACAACGCGTCATGGTTTCGGCATCGAACCACGCATTCATGGCCGGCTCTTCCTGACACGCATGCACAATGGCTTGGACCAGACGAATACTGATGTCTTCACCTTCCTTCCAGCCTTCCAAGACGGCTTCTTCAGTAATGGTGACCGCTGCGACATTGTGATGAGATTCCGCCATGGTCGACACCATGGTTCGGCGCGCGCCTTTGAGTACTTCTGTACCGGGGCGTTGTTTGCCTGCTTCGTCGTAGATATCGGCATCGACGATCAAACCATCCGGACCGCTGCCTTTGACCAAGTCTAAATCAACACCCAGTTTCTTCGCTAATAGGCGAGCAGAAGGAAGTGCAGTGATGAGGTTATCTGGCGATGGATTGTGTTCGCCGCCAATCCAGAAATCGTCCACATTTACGCTGTGCGCATGTTGGGATACATTACCGACCACGGTTGCTGCATCGGCAGTTTGTTTCTGCTCTGAGACGGTTTGCTCTGCTCCCGTTTCATCGATTTCCAGAAGTAGAGCACCAATGTTGATTACATCGCCTTCTTCGCCATGACGACTCACGATACGGCCGCCATAAGGAGCAGGAACGTCCACGGTTGCTTTTGCGGTTTCGACGGTAAGCACCACTTGATCGAGCTTGACCATATCGCCGACACTGATATGCCATTTCACAATTTCTGACTCAGCGAGACCTTCGCCGAGATCGGGTAAGTTAAATGTCTTCATTTCCAATCCTCCACGAGTTCGCGCGCGGCGAGCACAATGTCTTCTTCCTGAATCATGTAATAATCTTCGTTGCGGTAGTACGGCATGATGGTATCCATGCCTGTGACACGTTTTGGTGGCGCTTTGAGTAGGCACATGGCATGTTCTGCGGTTCTGGCTACCAGTTCTGAGCCGACACCACAGGTTTTGCTGGCTTCATGTACCACCAAGAGGCGTCCGGTTTTCTCAAGTGAACGGAAGATGGTCGCGGTATCAATGGGTTTGATGCTGGCTAAATCAATCACCTCAACTTCGATACCTTGATTGGACAGCGTTTGAGCCGCTTGCAGTGATTCGACAACACACGCTCCCCAAGTCACTAACGTAATGTCGCGACCTTTGCGTAGGGTAAAGCATGTGTCGAGAGGTAGCGCTTCGCCGTTATCCACCACTTCAGATTTCACTGTGCGATAGATACGTTTTGGCTCAAAGAACATTACCGGATCGTTGCTTCGAATGGCTGCTAGGAGCAAACCATAAGCGCGTTGCGGTGATGAAGGAATCACAACCCTAAAACCTGCGGTGTGAGCAAACAATGCTTCGACACTTTCGGAGTGGTGCTCTGGTGCATGAATACCGCCACCAAACGGTGCACGGAACACTGCAGGGCAGGTGAGTCGACCACGAGTACGGTTTCGCATTCGCGCCGCGTGACACATTAAATGCTCCAGTGCAGGGAAGACAAAGCCTTGGAATTGAAACTCTGCCACAGGTCTTAAACCTTGCGTTGCCATACCGACAGTGACACCGCCAATGAGTGCTTCGGCTAATGGTGTATCGATAACGCGCTTAAGACCGTATTTTTGCTTGAGCCCGACAGTGGCGCGGAATACACCGCCGTTATCACCCACGTCTTCGCCAAGGACGATGACATTCGGATCGTGTTCCATTTCATGGTGCAGCGCGAGGTTCACTGCTTCAACTAACGTGAGTTCAGCCATGTTTCCCTCCCTGCATTCGCATTGCTTTGTTGATTAGCTCATCCCTTTGCGCATGAAGCTCTTGGGGTAGGGATTCATAAAGGAAATCGAAGCCCGTTTCAGGTGCTTGATTTGGCATGTTGAGATAACGTTCAACGGCGAGTTCTACTTGTTCTTTACAGTGGGCTTGCCACTCTTGTTCTTTCTCGTTACTCCAAACGCCTTGATTGGTGAGAAAGGCTTTAAGTCGACGAACGGGTTCATATTGCCAAGCCGTTTGAACCTCATCCTCGTTACGATAACGGGTCGCGTCGTCGGCGGTGGTGTGATCGCTCAGGCGGTAACTTATTGCTTCAATTAACGTTGCGCCTTTGCCTTTTCTGGCTCGTTCGAGGGCAGTCATTGTTGCATCAAACACCGCGACGACATCGTTGCCATCCACCGTAATACCGGGGATGCCAGCACCTTTCGCTTTTTCTGAGAGAAATTCCGCAGCACATTGCAAACTGCGCGGTACGGAGATCGCCCATTGGTTATTGTTCACCACAAAGACTAATGGGATGTTCCATGCGCCCGCACAGTTAATGGATTCAAGGAAGTCGCCTTTGGAAGTGCCGCCATCGCCGCACATCACCAAAGCCGCATCGTGATTGCCTTGGATTTTCAGTGCTGCCGCAACACCAACGGCATGGGTACACTGAGTTGCGATTGGGACACAGAAGGGGAGGTCTTTGCTGGGGAAAGGGCTGTCTTCAGGAGCGAAGTCGCTGCCGCGCTCATCGCCTCCCCAGTATTGCAGGTTCTTTTCCATTCCTATACCACGACACCACATGGCTGGCATATCGCGATAATAAGGAACAAACACATCACTGGCTTTCAGCGCTCTGCCTACCGCTATCCCAACGGCTTCCGAGCCAAGGTGTGATGGGTAGGTGCCTAATTTACCAGTGCGTTGCAGGGCAACGGCTTTGTTATCGTAGGTGCGAGTTAATACCATGTCTTGGTAAAACCCGACCAAGGTTTCGAGATCAGCCCAGTTGGGTAGTTGGCTGACGAGGTTCCCATCATGGTCGATAAACCGATGCATGGGTAATGCCTGAACGTTCATCTCAAGCTCCTTTTGACGCTGCGGGTCTTTTGGACTGCAGCTGCTCATGGTTTCGATCTCAGCCTGTATGGGTACTCAGGCTTTGATATCAGCGCAAAAGGTCATACCTAGGATTGCAGTTGTTTTGATAGTTATCGACGCTTTTGGTGCTCGTCTCTCTAACAAAAGTGTGTTCTGGTAAAACACAAGGCGTCATTTATTACTGCTGTTTACACCGCCTAATCCAGTGATGAATCTTGGTATAACCAGATACAGTAAGTGTAAACAAATTGTTAAATTATGCTTTAATTTGAGTTGTAACCCACAGTAAAGTTTCGCTTACACCGTACTTTTCTAGGATAAAACACTGCTTTTTTGAATTGTACGTTTTCGAAGTTGAAGGGAATCACTGAGTTTGACAGGAAATTTGTAATAAAATTATGCTGTAAAATTCGACAGGTTGAGTGATTTATCAACCATATTCGCGCAGATCCAGTAACACGTTAATCTCTCCGTCACGCTTTGACGATAGATTTGAATTTGTCGCTTCCCTCGATAGTTGAATGCAGGTAGTGTGGCGACTAATGAAAGTCAGTGATACGCATGGAGAAGTTATGTACCACATTCATGTTTACTTCCCGCTTCAGCAGCAGGATAAAGCTCAAGCCTTGAATGAGATCATTCGTCAAGAACGCCAAGATGTCTTGCGCGTTTTCCCTTTAGTGTGCAAGTTGGTTGGTCCACATAAGATGCCGATGTTTGAGCTGCATGTTGAATCGATAAGTGATGAGTTTATCGCATGGCTTGATACCATTCGTGGCGGTTTTTCGGTTCTGATTCATCCAGTCAGTGACAACGAGCTGCGTGATCATACCGAGCGTGCGATTTGGTTAGGTCGTGAGCTTGGCGTGTTTGAAGAAAAGCTCGAAGCATAATTCGTTTGGGTAGACCGTTTCTTTCCCTCCTGTTTGGTCTATCCAGATTCAGCAATTCCGTCCATCGTGTGCTAAACCTTAATAACGGTAGTGATAAAGTAGTCACTGCCGTTTTAAGTACATTTATGATGTTTAACAATGCATTAAAACAAGATTAAGCACAAAAACAGGGAAGTGCAGTTTACGACCCCAACGCCACTGGCAGTGGAAAAGGACATTTCTGGAGGGGAAAGGGTATGCTTACAATACTCTTAGTCGCACTTGCGCTGTATATTTTCTGGTTGTTGTTTCGTAACGGTCCTGCGTTTGCAGAGCGAGTGCCGAACAAAAAACGTAACTGGGTTGGACCGACGTCCAATCAAAAAGAATGGCAGGGCTATTGCTCCGAAGTCTTTCAGCCATTCAGCTCTCAAACTACCTTTTATGCCATCGCGTATTTCGCCAATTTTGTCGCTGCGGCAAACGCCATTTCCTGGTCGATAGTGTACGAGGGCGATTATTCCGTCATCATCAGTCGCTTTGGCAGCTACTTCATTCTCAACACGCACGATGCCTTGGTAATATCTGGGTTCGTCGCACTGGCGTGTTTCATCATTAACTGGCAAATGGCGGTGCACTGCGCGGGGATCATGAGCCAGTATTTGGTGCGAATCTTAATCATCAATCGTACGCGCTTCGTTGCGATTAGTTTGGTGTTCTGTAGTTACTTTGCTTACTTGCTGACTGTCGGCATTTTCTGGTTGTTCCACGACGGATACTCCATTTGGCACGGGCTTACGCTCACTCCGGTATTTCTGCTTTTGGCTTTGTTGCTCGCGGTTGTGTTGCCATCAATGAAGAAAGAACCTACCGAGAAAGAGTAAGCGCCACTTATTTCATTGAGTTGCGGTAGTAATTCCACTGAGGTTGAGGTAGGATTGCCGACCTTTTTTTCGTCAGTGGGAGGACTTATGTATATCGGCTTTGACTACGGCACCGCGAACTGTTCGGTGGCGAAAATGGAACAAGGTGAACCGCAACTTTTAAACCTTGAAGGGAATAGCCCTTACATTCCTTCCACCCTTGCTGCACCAACGCGTGAATCGGTGTCTGAACACTTGTTCCGACATCGCAGCATCAAACCTTTCGATCAGGTTGGTGAGCAGGTTTTGCGTCGCGCGATCAACCTTAATCGTGAAGAAAGTATTGAACTTGAGCCAGAAGACATGGCGTTTGGTCAAGCGGCATTGAATCGCTACTTGGAAGATCCTCGCGATATCTATTACGTGAAGTCACCAAAGTCTTTCCTCGGTGCTTCTGGTCTGCGTGATGTTCAGCTGAGTTTCTTTGAAGATCTGGTTTGCGCCATGATGGACAACATCAAAGTGCAAGCAGAGAACAGTGCGCAGCAAATTATCACTGATGCGGTGATTGGTCGTCCGATCAACTTCCACGGTCGTGGCGGTGAGACGGCGAACATTCAAGCGGAAGGCATTCTTTTTAGAGCAGCAAAACGTGCTGGTTTTCAGAACATCGAATTCCAATTTGAACCGGTAGCCGCAGGTCTGGAATACGAAGCGACGCTAACCGAAGATAAAACCATACTAGTGGTCGATATCGGTGGTGGTACGACAGACTGTTCTTTGATTCAAATGGGACCATCTTGGCGAGGTAAAGCCGACCGTACCGCAAGTCTGCTGGCGCACAGTGGTCAGCGTATTGGTGGTAACGATTTGGATATCGCCTTGGCGTTCAAACAACTGATGTTCCCATTCGGTATGGAGAGCAAGATGGAATCGGGCATCATGATGCCAACCACGCAGTTCTGGAACCCAATTGCGATCAACAATGTGGAAGCGCAAAGCGATTTCTACTCACGTGAAAACTTATCGGCGTTGAAACTGCTGCACAAGCAAGCGCAAGAGCCTGAGAAACTGGCTCGTTTGTTAGAGGTTTACCATGAGTCGCTAGGCTACAACATCGTGCGTCGCGCAGAAGAAGCCAAAGTCGCGTTGTCTGACCAAGCGACTTACCGTGCGGGCATTAACTTGTTGTCTGAGCTGATTGAAGTGGATGTTCAACGTGACGAGATGATTGAAGCGATTGAGTCACCTAAGAATAAGATGACAGCTTTGGTTACTGAAGCGGTAGAGCAAGCGGGCGTGAAACCGGATGCGATCTTTATGACGGGCGGTTCGGCACGTTCGCCTATTTTGCGTGATGCAGTGCAGACAGTATTGCCAAACATTCCTGTGGTGAGTGGCAACTACTTTGGTTCGGTCACTGCTGGCCTAGCGCGCTGGGCAGAGGTTTGCTTTAAGTAAGACTGAGCGAGGAATGAGCGAGTAGGGAATCTCTCAAGTACACATAATTAAAGTCTTAAGTACCAAAATCAAAAGAGCCCGCTGAAGTAGCGGGCTCTTTTCGTTTAAGCGATTAATGGTGGTGCGTGTGCTTTTCCATGTGGTCTTTCTTCTCAACCGCCATTTCTACTTCCACTTTACCTGCTTTTTTGAACGTCAGAGTCACAGGGAAACGGTCGCCTTCTTTTAGCGTTTGGGTTGGGTTGAAGATCATGAGATGGAAGCTGCCTGGCTTGAATTCCACTTTTTGCTGAGGCTCTACCACAACTTCATCAATCTTAATCATCTTCATCATGCCGTCTTCTTTCGTGTGAGTATGAATCTCCACACGGTCAGCAATCGGTGTTGAAGCCGCAATCAGCGCGTCATCGGCGTCACCTAGGTTACTTAGCTGGAAGAAACCGCCAATCACAGGGGCATTTGGTGGCGCTTCACGGCTCCAAGGATGATCGATGTGAATCTTGCCTGCTTCGTATTCGTGAGCAAGGCTGAGTGGGCTTGCCAATAAAGCGACAAGAGCGATGGCTGTGGTTTTCATCAGTTTGATCATTTGTGTTTTCCTTTTTAAATCTGGCTGTTCTCTATCGGTTCTTCGATAGGATTAATACGTTATGTTTATTTACCGACTACTTCGTTGAGTATTTAGGTGTGGAAAACACAAGGCGGAGATTGCTTGGGCGCTACGTATTTGTAAACTTTTCTTCCGCAAGCTGCGAAATGATAGGGAGTGAAAACGTGCTTGGTGCGTCGTAACCAAGAGAGCGTGGTCAGATACAGACCGAACGCGATAGCGATAAAGAATTGCGCCGCTTGCAATAATGGACATTCAAACTGAAACCCATCGTGCAGGTTAAGATCTTGAACAAATTCAGAATTGGGCAGTGCGTTGGCTTCAATCAGTTCGTTAATATCCACCCATTTAAAGCCATCAGCGGTACAAAGCAACACCTTTTCATCTTGAACTTGGTTTAGCCAGTTTTCGCTGTGGATTTGCGTAGGGTTCAGTGCCGCAGTCGACGTTAGGTACAGCTGAAACAGCACAGCGATGATGATCATGACTGCGCTTATTGCTTTCTTTCCATGCTGTGTTCTGAGTGTGTCCATACGACTTTTTATTATGAAGCGGAGATACGCTAATTGGCTGTAAGACTATGTTTCGGCGCAGGATAGTAACAAACGAACATCAAATTGTAATCGCGAGTTTATAAAAAGGTGATGTGAGTGTGTTTTATTTGTTTTGCGGTTTTTTATTCTGAGAACACATATCGCAAAGACTTATCGTTCGGAAAGCTTTCAAACCTATTGGTGCGCTGAATGTCGCAAATTGAGCTGGTGATTTTGCGTGCTAGAATCGCACTGATTCAATTCAAACTGATTATCTATTCCTCACTTGTTTTCCATTAACGGAATTATGACAGTAATTTAATAAAGGATACGGTATTCTCCGCACCTTTGTAGTTGCTTGAAGCGCCCGTCATATAAGGGCTGCGGAATCTTAAGAAATTTCTCCAATGAAATACGAACAACAGATCGGATATCGATACCCTAAAGGTCGATTTGCTATGGTGAGCGTATACGCGTTTACCGGTGCTGCGATTTTAGCATCGACTATTTTTTCTCTTTTACTGTTTTTGTCGATTGACGAAAATCCAATGATGCAGGCGCTATTTGGCGGTCTGGCCATCATCTTTGAAGCAGGCAAGTTTTACGCTTGGTATGAATACGGTGAGCGTCGCGCACACAGAAACTACACTGGAGCCCTCACGGCGTTAGTGTTCTATTTGGTGCTTGCCGCTATCTCTATTGGCGGCAGTATCGGTGGCATCAACAGTGCGACCAACAGCGCCCAAAGTCATATCTCTGTAGAACAAGCGAAAGTGGAAGCGTACAACCGTCAGATCGCGTCAATCGATAAGCAGATTGAACTGAACAACATGGCGGCGCAAAAGTACATCGAGATGGAGCGTATCGCGACTGGCGTAACGCGCATTCAAGAGCAGAACAAAAAGCTACGTGAAGAGCAGCAACGTTTGGCAACAGAGAGAGATAGCTTACCGCCAGTGGCTCAAGGCTCGGTGATTGGCCTGATCGACAGCTTAGCGAAAGCATTTGGAACGACTTCTTCTCAAGCGCAGTTGGGCTTGGTGGTGTTCTTATCTATCTTGTTGGATTTCTTTGCTGCTTTCTTTGTGGGTTTGATTGGTGAAGAGAACCGCTTCCGCCATTTCTTCCGTCGTAACGATGGTATAACGCTAGCAAACGTTCGAGATATTGATCCAGAGCCAGCGGGATACTTGCCTCATATCAAAGAGGAAGCTGAGCCTGAAACGCAACAAGAGCTTGAACCAGAAGAGCCAAAAACGTTATTAGAGCAGGTGAGTGATGCGTTAAAAGGTCACCAAATTACTTGCACCAAAAAAGCAGTGGCGAAGCAGTTCAGGCTCTCGGCAGAAGAAGTCGACAAAGTATTTGAAGAGCTGGCCGAACTTGGTTTAGTCGGTAAGAAAGCCAACCACCATTACCACTGGATTGGTCAGGCCGAAACGGCCTAAGTATCGCGAACGAAAAACAAAAGAGCGTCCACATGGACGCTCTTTTTATTTACTTTAAACTAATGGCCACTTTAAACAAATAGCCACTTTGTACCGATAGTCACTTCAAACCAATAGACACAAATCGATTCACATCAGACTGAGATTAATCTGTGATGATCTTCTTGGTCGTGTTTTTAATTGGTTTTTTTTCTTTCTCTGGCATGGCCGCATCAACGGCTTTCCCAGCAAGCCCTTCGTCTGGCAGTGCTTCTTTACCAGCTTCTACCGTCGTGTCTTTTAAGGCTTCTTTTGGTGTGCATCGACCACCGACACCCACAACCGCTTTAGTGGCTGTTGCTTTAGCTGCTTTTTCTGCATCACAGTCTGGATCCAACACACCTGCGTGCGCAGAGGTTGCGCCGAATAGGAGAACAAGTAGGGCAAGGTTACGTTTGTTCATTACAGTTACCGTCTTCGTGTAAACATGAATTAAGTGTAACTGAGTGATGTGAGTTTGCAGGAAAAGAAAAGTGCCGCCGAAGCGACACTTGCGAGTTTCTGTTGTAATTTCGGAACTTTAGTCGTTCGCGAGTTCAATTTCTCTTGCGATATTTTGATCGTTAATTACTACGCCATCGACTTCGATCGTCGCACCATCTAATTGTGCTTCTTGCACGCCATCGAGCTGGGTATTGGTATCAATCACCACCGTTTTGGTTTGGAATTCTGGCCCATGATCGTTTTGGCAGGCCAGCACGAAAGTTCGGGAGTTTGCGTCGTAACTGTTTACTAAGCCTGTGCACTCAAAAGACTCCAATCGCTCTGGTGTGTTGTCGCTGTTTGTCGCCGCGAAACTGCTTGCTGAAGCACAAGCACCGAAAAGCATAATTAGAGGCAGTGTCATTTTACGCATTGTTAATCCCTCATTTGGTTGTACGTATTTAAAAAGGATAATAGAGATAGCATCAATGCGTACAAACGAAAAAAGCACCACGCGGGTGGTGCTTTGATAGGGATAAATACTAGTCGTCGAGCTCTACTTCGCGAGCAATGTTTTGACCATTAATGATAATACCTTCAACTTCAACTGGAGTGCCGTTGATGTTCTTCTTATCAATATGCTCGAATCGAGTTTGTGTATCGACGATAACTTCATTGTTTGCAATCATTTGTTCTGAATCATTTTCACAGCGAGAGACTTTAAAAGATACGAGCTCGTTGGTTTTTTCGTTGTAAATAGCGTTAGAAACGCGGCCGTCACACTCAAATGCTTTGCCTTTCCAGTTACCTTGGTTGTCATCCCAATCAGGTTGGTCAAATTCAACGATAGACGCAATACGTTGACCTGATACGTTTTTAGAAGTCACCTCAACTTCAACACCTTGTTTTAGGTTTGTTTTCAGGCTTGAATCACAGCTGTAACTGTCATCTAAGCGGTAACATGTTGATGAATCAGTAGCGAATGAGCCACGGTAGTTTAGAGTGAAACTTGGCATACTTGTATGCAAGTCCTCAACTGAAGTGATAATACCCTCGATATCGCTGTCATCAAATGCATTATCGATGTCATAACTGTCTAGCTCAATTTCTGTCGCAGCAAAGTGATCCCCTGCGTTATGGCCTTCAACTTCTACCCATTGGCCAACCTTTAAACCATCCATTGGTAGACGTGCGTTACCGTAATTAACATGAATATCTGAACCTAAGACAAACATTTCTTCGTTAGTGTTGATACTCGCAATTCGACCTTCAATTTCGTAGTGATCTTTTAGAAACGGATACTCACCGTCTACATCTATCACAACAACAGAAAGGACCTTATAACCTGCGTCCGCTGTTGGTAGAGAAGACACAAAGACCCAATCACCAACGCCGATATCACTTGGTAGATCTGCATACTTAAGAGTTATACCATTTACAGCAAATGAAGTGCCGTTGCGGTAAGTAACAAGACCTGCCATTGTTGGCTCTAGTGTCACAGTTGCTGAGCTTGCTTTTTGTGCCGTATTCACTTGAACCATCATATTGGTCATATTCGGTGTGAAAGTGAAGTTTGGTAGAGTCGTGTTATTGAACTTCACACTTTCAACGGTGAATGGACGACCGTTCACCGTAATTTCGTTTCCGTTAACCTTTTCAATAGAGCCCGTAACTGATGCAATCGATGGCTCTGTTACTGGTGGAGTTACAGAACCACCAGTGTTGTCGCCACCGCCGTCACCAGACCCACCACAACCAGATAATGCCAAACCCACTGCCGCTACAAGCGCTAATTTTTTCATGATATCGACCTATTTTTGAAAGCTTATTTATGAATTTGGTTGTATCTTATGACGCGTATCGTGAAGTGATCGTGAAGAAACGTGAGCCTATGAAAATATTAATTGTCGACGATAATCACAATGTTTCAGAAACCATTGCCGATTATCTAGAACTCGAAGGAATGACCATTGATTGCGCTTACCACGGAGAGGCTGCGCTAAATTTAATTCAAGAAAATCATTACGATGTCATCATCATGGACATCATGATGCCAAAACTCGATGGCATCAGTACGGTTGAGAAACTTCGCCAAGAACTTCTTTGTGGTACCCCAATTTTGTTCTTAACCGCCAAAGATACCTTAGATGACAAAGTGGCTGCCTTTAACGCGGGTGGCGATGATTATCTGATGAAGCCTTTTGCCATGCAGGAGCTGAGCTTGAGAGTTCATGCTCTGGCCAATCGAGGCCCAAGACAAGACATTGGTACATTGAAGTTTGCCGACATTAGTTTGGATGCTCGCACTGATGAAGTGACGCGCATGGGCAAACACATCAAGCTGAGTCGTATTCAAACCAAAATTCTCAAGTTGTTATTGAAGCGTGCACCGTCTGCGGTTTCTCGTACTGAAGTTATTGAGAACGTGTGGGGCGATGAACCGCCGGGCAGCGATGCATTAAGAAGCCACATTTATGGTTTAAGAACGGCACTCGACAAGGGTTTTGATGATTCCAGATTAGAGACGATTCATGGACAAGGCTACCGACTCAAAGCATAAAGAATACCCGAGTATATATCGCAAGATCCGCTGGGGTTTTGGCTTGATGACCTTTGCGATGTTCACCTTATTTTGGTCGTTGATCTACGTTGCTGAGAATAAACTCGAAGTATTGAGCTTGCACCACTGGCTTGATACCGAAGTGGCACTATACAAAGAAAACTACCAACAGATGGGGTGGGATGCGCCATTGCCAAATGTGATGGAGTTTGACTCGTATTGGAGCGAAGCGCCAACGCCAGATTGGTTATTGTCGTTCAAGTTTCCTGGCTTCTACGAATACTTATTAGGTGAAGAAGATAAGCACTTCGTGGTGTTCGAGCATCCGTCCGGAAAAGGGCTAATGTACATCGTCTTCCAAGATGATTCCGATGACTACTTGGACGAATACGAAAGCTCGCTGCATCAATTTACTTTCTTCTTGGGTGGCTTGTTCTCCATCATCATGGTGGGCTATGGCGTTTACATGGTGCGTATTCTGTCTCGACCGTTAGCGAAGATCGAAGACAAGATTGGCAGAATGCCGCCGGACCAACCAACGTTTGAGGTTGATACCAAGTTCAGTGAAACACGCCATATCGAACAGACGCTATTAGACAGCAAGAACGAGATCGCGGGCTACTTCAAACGGGAACAAGAGTTCAGCCGCTTTGCGTCACACGAGCTACGCACGCCAATCATGGTGATCAAAGGGTCTACCGACATTCTGAGCCGCGTGCCAGAGCAACTGCCTATCGCACAAAAGGCAATTACCCGTATGCAGTCGGCATGTGAAGAGATGCGAGTGTTAACGGAGGCTTTTTTGCTATTGGGTAAAGAGAAGGTGGAACCGCAACATTACGCTGATCATGCGTTATTGCGTTGTTTGAATGAGCAACTAGACGAACTCGCGCCGTTATTTGCCAAGCAAGGTGCGGAGTACAAGTTGGAAGAGACCAACAGTGGTATGGTACATGCACCGGAAAGCTTCGTAACGATTGTCATCAATAACCTGATAAAAAACGCTTTCAGCTACAGTGTGGGTGATATAGAAATTGCTCTCAATGAGACGCAGCTTACTATTATGAATCGCCACGATGGCAACGAAACCTACAACGCTGGCTATGGATGTGGCTTGGTGATTGTTGAGCGCATCTGTGAGCGAATGAGTTGGCCATTTGAACTGGACGATGATGGCGTCAGGTTTACTGCAAAAATCGATTTTCGCTCTTAAACGCCCGCAAATTATTAAAAGCCAGAGAACGTACTCTGGCTTTTTAGTATCTAACTGCCAGTGAAACAAGAAAAAAATTCGATATCGATTAGACTCAAAAGAGTCAAAGTGAATTGCAAGGAGTGGCTATGCTCTCGTATCAGGTCAATCGAAGCATCGAAATTGAAAAGACACAAAGTGACATCATCGAGTACTTGAAAGACTTTACTCATTGGCCAGAGTGGTCGCCGTGGATCATTATGGAGCCAGAATGCGAACTCACCTACAGTGATGAACAAGGTGTGGTTGGTTCTGGGTATCAGTGGAATGGTCATCGCATCGGGACAGGGGCGATGGTACTTGAGAGCACACAGGAACACCGCCTAGATATGGAACTTCACTTCTTCCGGCCATTCAAAAGTCACGCAAAAGTGACGTTTTTAGTGACGCCGTCACAGAATGGCTGCACGGTTGAATGGTTGATGCAATCGCGAGTTCCTTGGTTTTTGTTCTTCTTGAAAAACATGTTTAAGTCAATGATTGGTATGGATTATGACCGCGGACTTCGCATGCTGAAAAGTCAGATGGAAACGGGCCAAGTGCTGTCTCAGCTTACCGACGTCGGTTCCCGCAAACAAAATGAAATTAACTACATTGGCTTAATGGGGGCCGGAACCATTCCAGAATTGGGACCCGTCATGCAAGATCATGTGGCGCGACTGTACGAGATGGCAGAGCGAGAAAGCTTACCAGTGACAGGGGAGTTATTCTGTTACTACCTTTCTATGGACATGAAGCAAGGTTACTTCGAATTCATCACTTGCTTGCCAGTGAAAGCAGGCGTCGCAGCTACTGGCGATTTTGTGGCTGGGACGATCCCTGAGTGTGAAACTTATGTGGTTGAACACAAAGGTGAATACTGGTTCTTAGGGAATGCTTGGTCGTTTGTCATGAATCTTACTCGACAAAACGGTATCAAAGTCAAAACCAAGCCATTGGGTATCGAGCGTTACCTGAACAATCCAAATGAAACCGATAAAGCAGATTTGTTGACGGAAGTGATTGTCTTCAAGAAATGATGTGCGTTGTAAAACTATGAAGCAACGCCATGTTTCATCTCAACTGCATGATAGTATTCGTTTATAAATTAGAACGATACACAAGTTGATGCGTGCCCTTGTGGCACCATCGTATTATGTCATGGATGAGATATGAAGCTTAAATACCCCCTAATTACTGCCTGCCTTTTTGCCACGCCTACCTTTGCAGATGATGCACCAAAGAACATTATATTTATGATCGGTGATGGCATGGGCCCTGCGTTTACTACCGCTTATCGTTATTACCACGATGATCCAAAAACCGAAGAGGTTGAACCGACCATCTTCGATTCCATTTTGGTTGGTATGGCTAAAACATACCCTGATGATGTCACTTATGTTACCGACAGTGCGGCGAGCGCAACGGCTCTTAGTACGGGTGTGAAAAGTTACAATGGTGCGATTGCGGTGGATACCGATAAGCAGCCAATCAAAACCATGTTAGAGATGGCAAAAGAAGAAGGGATGACGACAGGCTTAGTGGCAACCTCGCAAATTAACCATGCGACACCAGCAAGTTTTGCCGCGCACAATGAATCCCGCCGAAACTACGATGCCATCGCCAATGACTACATCGACAACAAAGTGGATGACCAACTGCCAGTGGACTTACTGCTGGGTGGCGGTGTGCGCTATTTCGAGCGTGATGATCGCAACCTTGTTGATGAGTTCAAGCAGCAAGGTTATCAGTACATCACGGACTTCAAACAACTGCCTGCGCTGCAAACCTTACCTGCATTAGGTTTGTTTGCAGATAAGGCCTTTCCGTTTGCACTTGATGAAAATCCAACACGATTAGAACAGATGACCAATAAAGCCTTGTCACTACTGCAGCGTCAGGACAATGGTTTCTTTGTCATGATTGAGGGGAGTCAGATCGACTGGTGTGGTCATGCGAATGATATAGCATGTGCAATGGCAGAGATGAGCGACTTTGCCAAGTCCGTAGAGTTAGCGAAAGCCTATGTGGATGGTCATCCCGATACTTTACTGGTGGTCACGGCAGATCACTCTACTGGCGGTTTAACCCTTGGCGCGAATGGACAGTATCAGTGGGATACTGAAGTGATCAAAGGTGTCCATAAAACCGCATGGCCTTTAGCTATGTCTCTTGCGCAGTCGAATGACATGATCGCGACATGGAATGAGTCTGTTGATTGGCCTTTGTCCAAAGAGCAAGGTAGAAAACTGGCGTACGCGAAATTGAGTGAAGAGCCAGCAAAAACGCTCTACAAGGAAGTGAAAGCCATCATCAACGAGAAGAGCTACACCGGCTGGACAACAAAGGGGCACACTGCGGTTGACGTTCAAGTATTCGCCTATGGCAAAGGTTCTGAGCAGTTTGTCGGTTCACAAAATAACACTGACATTGCCAAGAAGTTGATTTCATTCATCCAAGATTAACAGGATAGATTGTCACGTGAACTTGTCGCCTAGATCACCGTTCTATGGATAATTTTGCATGACAAATAGAGCGAATTAGCATAGCTTAGTTTTTGTGCAACATGCAGTGCGGAATCTTTGATGTGATGCGTATAGAGAATAAAACAAACCCTTATGTAACCAGTAGCCAGCTCGATTTGAAAAACGCCAGTCGTTATATGAATCTGGCGTTTAAAGCGAATCGAATTGATGTGAGTGCAGAGTTGAGTACCCAAACTGGAAAACCAACTATGGTGATCAAGAATGAGGATGGGGCGGTTGTGCGTCGTATTGATGGTCAAAAGATCATTAATAAAATGAACCACGTCGATACTTACGTCTGATTTGACACTTCAAAGTGAAAATGAACCAAATAAAAAATGCCTCAGCAATTGCTGAGGCATTACTTTTATCGCCCTATAACGATAACTCAAGTGTTACGTCATAGTGCTCAGAGCCAACTTCTCTTTGCTAGAGAATTATTGTGCACGGAATTTACCGCTGTTTAGTTCAATTTTAGACGCTTTTACGCGACTGTCAGCATTGAGGTAATCGCTGATACCAAGCAGGTCTTGGCCCTCAGACGCTTTGAATACTGCAGACTCACCTTGTGCAAATACAACGTCAAGCTTGAGTTCTTTAGCCACGGCTTTCGCATCCGCTGGATTTTTCACGGTAACGAAAATCAGGCCAGTGGCTTTCGATACGTTGCTAAACGCGTTCTTAAACACTTCATCGCCTGCATGCAGTTCCGCGGCTTCTGAAAGGTTATCGACAGAAAGTTTGCGGTAATCTTGGCCGTTAATCTCGACGGCATCTGATGCCACAAACAGCTCAGGCGCTGGTTGTTCTGCTAGTTGTTGCTCTGCATGGACAGCGGTTGCCATAGTCGAAAGAGCCAGAATAGAAAATGTCATAAGTTTCATGTGAATGACTCCTTAGTGACCGAAGATACGCATAGACCAGTTTTTAATAACACCAGGTTTTGCGTTGTTTGCCATCGGTACATCATAGATAGCTGAAGAGTTGAAATATGCAATGAATGAGAACACTTCATCACCGTTTGTATCGATCGCGCGTAGCGTCCACTCGCCTTTTGCGTCCTCACCGTAGAACTGGTTAGAAAGCAGAAGTTGATTCTCATAGCCTGTCACGTTTGGATCGAGCGATTGACCAACAAGGCCGTTACGCGGCGTTTGTAGAACAGACCGTGTGCCTGAAGGGGAAATCAGTTCGATTGCTAAATCAGGTAGACGTGAATGCTCAAGTGTTAGTTTCACCTGTACCGATTCAACCGTAATGTCATCGGTCACTGCGATTGCTGAAGAGCCACCCACCAAGCTTGCATCTGGAACGCTGATTTCTGTCGCATTGCTTGCCCATGGAGTAATGATCTGTGCAGGCAGAACATTGTTTGTCATGCGAGCACGTTTCATTGCTTCATCAAGGTTAACCGCACCAAAGCCATAGAAGGTGTGGAAGTCGACGCCCGCTGCGTTTTTCTGCCATGGTGAGATTGCTTCGTAGCTCACCAGTTCACCTTGGTTGTTTACGAACTCAAGCTGAACGCCAGGGTGATCTTTGTCAGTCACGCTAGCGGTTTCCGCGAGCAGCGCACGCACGTCACGAGCGGTTAGCGCATGGTTTGTCGACATAATTGCCGCTATCGCACCTGAAGTGTTTGGCGCAGCAGAAGAGGTACCATTCATCGTGCTGGTGTAGTTACAGCTCGGATCTTGTTCTGTACCACCGTGTAGGCCGTTAATACCAAGATCAGCGCTGGTGTTTTGACCTTCTTCACAGCCCATCAAGTCGGTTGTGACCATAGCTGGGAAATCTTGACCATATTCGCCGGCTGGTGCAGCAACCCAAACGTTAGCACCAACGGAAGAGTAACTCGCACGAGTACCGTCGGCGCGAAGCGCACTAGTGACTAGGTTGTAATAACTTGAGTTATCGTAAGATTGTGCCGAGTTGTGCATTGGTAGCCCTTGGTTTCCGCCGCCTGCGAAGAAATCACTTGGAAGCACAAAGAAACGACCAGTGTTGAAGTAGCGGTATCCATTACCTGCAGACTTCACGAAGACCGCACCACGGCCCCAAGCATTACTTTCGCTGACGTCCTTCATCACATCCATTTCAAGTTTGAACTGTGGGTCGTTCTCATCGAAAGGAATTGGTGTGATAGGGCTAAAGCCATAACTTTGGTTGAATACGCGGACATCGCTAGTGGACGCGTCTGCACCGTGTGAAATCAACCAACCTTCAAGAGTTTGGTTAGCGAGCCAGTTAAAGCCCATTAGAGATGAGCGAGAAGCAACGCCGCGAACACCTTCACCGTTGTTACCAACCGCACTGATTAGGCCAGCAACGGCAGTGCCGTGGCCATTTGCGTCTACTGGGTAATCGGCTGGGAATGGTGAATCTTCAACGAAGTTTCTGCTACCTGTGACTACGTTACCCGCAAGGTCTGGGTGGTCGATCTGTACACCAGAGTCAATGACTGCAACTTTTACGCCTACACCTGCAATACCCATTGCTTGTGTCAGTTTGGTATTTAAGTCGTTACCCGCAACAGCAGGGTTAGCTGCAAATGCAGTTTGGCCTGTGTTATCTAGGTGCCATTGCTCTGAGTAGAGCGGATCGTAAGCCGAGACGGCAGGTGAAATGCCTACTGCTAACATCGCAGCGAATAGGCGATTAATGCGTGTTTCCATTTGTGACCTCATGTCTTTGTTTGGAATTTTTGTCCCTGTTCGATACTCCTTTAAACAGGTCTAAACAAAGCTAGCGGGTAAGAATGGAGACGAAAACTGTTTACATCTTATTTACTTTTGTTTTTCGACGCACGACATTATCTTGACGTTAAATGCTTGAAGTCACGGAAGATTCTAGATATTTGGAGAAAAGATTGCGTGTTTAAAAAGCAGGAAAATTAGAGTAATTTCCTGCTTTTTATGGAATGGGGTGATTTATATGGCAGGTTGTATGGTTGGCTCAGGTTCTGTAGGGGCTTGTTCTTTACGAGACAGCAACCCGTCAACCACTTTTTCTACATAGAACTTCTTGTATTCTTGATCGCACCAACGTTTGTTTAAGCCTCTGCGATTAAACTCGGCGCCAATGGCAACACGAGTTTGGTTGGATGCTCGATTGTAATACAGGGTTTCACATAGCTGTATGTTGCTCATTTGTTGAGCGTATACATTCACACTGCTGCTTCTCATTCCCAATTGTGCGGCTTGTTGATTGCTGCATGCGGCCAAAATGAATGGCGATAGGGCAGCAATAATCCATGTTTTCTTCATTGTGCTTTCTATGACGTCGAGTGAATTTTGAACTGGTTTCGTCCAGCTTGTTTGGCATCATACAGAGCTTGGTCAGCAGCGAAAAACCATTGATCCCACTCTTGTTTGATGGATTGCGCGCTTAACTCGTTAACCGCGCCGAGAGAGATTGTCGCGCCTAGAGAGTCTGAGTCAACCTCTAGGTTGTTGTTTTCAACTGCAAGTCTCAAACGGTCTAAGGTTTTTGCGCAGTCGTCGGCGTGGCGGATTTCAAATAATAAGACGAACTCTTCACCACCCCAGCGTACCAGTAAGTCTCCGGAGCGAGTTGCTTCATCAAGGATACGCGCGACATGAGTCAGCATCTTGTCACCCAAGTCATGCCCGTATTGGTCGTTGAACGTTTTAAAGTGGTCAATATCAATCACGGCCAAAGCAAATTTACGCCCCGGGCTGCGTTTCGCCATGTTATCTAACCAATTTGGCAGATAACGTCGGTTATGTATCTTAGTCAACGGGTCGGTGGTGTTTTGCTGAGTGAGCTCTTCGTTGATTTTGTTCATCTGACGAATGTAGCGGAATAGCCAGAAGCCAATCGCGGCCACAATGAGAAAATAAAAGATTTCGCGATAGCGCTGCGACTCAAGTTCCGATGCTTGCAGGGCATTTTTCGCTTCAAGCAATGTCAGTTCTTTTTGAGCAAGTTTGGCTTCTAAATCGAGCTTGATGTTAATCATCTCGTCGCCATGAACATGATTGTCGAAGCTTTTCTCTAAGTTACGTAGACGGCCCAAGTTGTCGAACGCTTTTTCAAAGTTCTTCAACTCCTGATGAGCACGAACCAAGACCAAGTACAGATCCATTTGTTGTTTGGTTTCTGCACTTGCTGTTTCACTTAGGCCTTCTAGCGCGAGTTTTGCACTTTCAATGGCTTGTTCGTATTTGCCATCTTTCAGATAAGCTTCGGCAAATGCCTCGTGACAAGCGGCTTTCATGCCTTTTAGTTTTTGTGGGTTAGGGAGGTCTAAGCAAGCTTGAGCTAACTTATAAGACTCTTCCATTTTACCGAGCGTGCTAAGCAGCTGTGATAAGTTAGAAACGGAGTTGTGTTTTATTCTTACTGAGCCCGTATCCATAGAGAGCTTTGCCGCACGCTCAAAGTAATGTTCCGATTCTTCGTATTTGCCCATTCCGTAGTTAATGACACTCAAGTTCGCATACATAATTGCAAGGAACAGGCTGTTGTCGTATTTCTCGTTGCTATTGAGATAACCACTGATGGCTTGGTCAAGATAGGCTTTAGCGCGATCCCAATCAGACAGCTCCATATAGAGCGATGCAATGTTATTAAGAGTCATCGCAGTCTGGATTTCAAATTCAGAGTCTTCAAGTAAATCGTAAGCGGTTCGGTAGTGTTTTAAACCAGTTTGTACTTGCGCTCGTTGTACTTCCGCATTACCAAGCCAACGGTAAGCTCGACCTTGTAGCGAGTTGTAACCGATTTGGCGTGAAATGTTGATGACGTCATGCAGCAGCAATTCGCCTTGCCAAACGTCGTCTGCTTCTACCAATTCGACGGCTTGGTTTAATTTGGCTTCAGCGATGACCCAAGGTAACTCGTGCTTTTTGCCAAACGCCACAAGATCCGGAATCTCGGGTAGGGGAACCCCTTCATAACGTTCTAGATAAATACGCGCAAAATAGTACAAGGCTTCTGAATTTGGTGAAGCATCAGTGGGAAGCGTTAAATCACTTGATTTGATAGAACGAGGCTTGCCGATGGAGTCAAAGTAGAACTCAAGCATCGGATAATCTTTTATGGTGAGATGGTGTCTGAGATAGCTTTCTTTATTCGCGTTATCTGCCGCAATGCTATTTGTCGAGCACAAAGCGCCAAACACAATCGGAAATAGGTATCGTAACGTTTTAAACGGGAAAAGCTTTAGGCTGTTGATAAAAGCTAACTCTATAAATTGAAACACCCTAAAAGTTTATCACTTCTTATCAGTGAACACCCACAGATTTATCTATTTTATCTGTTTGAAAAAGTTAGTTATTAGATGAATGTAATTAGGCATATGAAATATGGGCGTTTTTAAAAAGACCTACTTAAAAACGAATGCCTTGATAGAGTGGCTAATGTTGGTTTGCTTGTGTTTGCTGCAATGACAAAAAGCTTGAAATACTTTAGCGCGCAATGGTTGAAGAAGGGAAATGAGTCTTAAAAAATCGTTCGATCTCTAAAATTTCATCAGACTGTCATAAATATTTAATATTGGTATGTCTTGTGAAAAAAGGTGTTTTTAGACATAGTGTTATTAAGCCATGAAAAATTGGCTGTTCTAACAAAAAAGGAGATTGCCTATGCACAACGAAATGATTCAACCTTCCCGCTTCGGTATTATCGGCCGTACTTGCATCGCGTCAGTACTAATGATCGCAGGCGTTTTCACTCTCATGTAATGAGACAGTAATTTTTCATTACTGATTAGAAAACCATAGCAAAATTCAGGGAATTACCTTAATAAAAAATAAGGTATTCCCCTGAAAATCCCACCTAAGTCTCTTTTCTTAACTCAACAAGCTAAAAACCAACGCACTTACTGCAACAATACCCGTCATCAGTACAAAGTATGTCGACACTTTTCCACGATATTTGTGCAGTGCTTTCACTTTGTATACCGACAACATCGGCATAATGAACAAGATCATCGCGATAACTGGTCCAGATAGTGCCTCCATCATACCCAAAATGCTTGGGTTCATGATTGCCGCAATCCAAATAGACACGAAAAGCACCATAACACTGATGTGATCAACACGGCGTTTCGGCATATCTGAATGCTTAGTGATCAAACCATTTAGGCTTTCACGTGCACCCAAAAAGTGGCCAAGGAAAGAAGAGGTGATCGCGACAAATGCCACAAGCGGACCAAGTGTTGCGATAAATGGGTTGTCCGTAGCGTTAGCTAAGTAAGAAAGTACAGATACGTTCTGTGACTTTGCCTCTGCCAGTTGTTCTGGAGAAAGCGCTAATACACAAGAAAACACAAACAGAAGAACAAATGCGATCAGCATGACGCTAGTACGGCGCAAGATAAGCTCTGATTTTACGTCCGCACCTTCTCCATAATGGCGACGCTGTACATTTGCAAAGCTAGAGATTGCGGCCGCGTGGCTGAACGAGAAGATCACCACGGGAATCGCTAACCACATTGTGCTTGCAAAAGACGACATTTCTGGTGCATCCATCACTGGCATGCTCCAGTTTGGCATTAGATAAAATGAAAGAAACGCCAGAATCGCCACCAATGGGTAAACCATGATGGCAAACGCACGTAGCATCACCTTTTCACCCGCCATCATGATGGCAATTAAGCTAAACACCAATACGCCAGACAGTAGGGCACGCGGTAATGGCTCCATACCTGCTTGGTTGACCATGAAGCTGTCAACGGTGTTGGTAATACCGACGCCATAGATAAGAAGAATCGGGAAGATAGAAAGAAAATACAGCAGCGAAATGGAACGGCCTGCTTTCGCGCCAAAGTGTTCTTCTACAACATCGGTAAAGTCTGCGTTTTTGATCTTTGATGACAGTACGAAACGAGCGAGGCCACGGTGCGCTAGGTAAGTCATTGGGTATGCAAGAATCGCCATGACAACCAGCGGCCAGAAACCACCAATACCAAGGTTTATTGGTAAGAACAGAATGCCAGCACCTACGGCAGTACCAAACAAGCTTAATACCCAATGAGTATCGTGTTTTGTCCAAGTATTTGTTGTGTTTAATTCACTAAAATTTAACGTATCTCGAGATTCTTTCACTTAAAACTCGCCTTTATAAAAATAATAATCGCGCGGATGTTATATGTTTTAGTGATTGTTATCACATTGGCCAAGTGGTGAATCGTGCTAGTGAAAAGGCAGGGCAGTAAACTATCGAACCATGAAAATTTGAAAAAAGCGATATATAGTTCCAGTTTGGTATGTTTGAATTGAAACTATATCGCGAAATATTACGATTTTATGGTTTTAGATGTTGTGGTTAAGCTTTGTTCGATAACATTGTAAGGTGTTCCGAAAGCGGCAGTGGTCTTGCGACCCCAAACCCTTGAGCAAACTGGATATTTAGCGCTTTCAGTGTATCGATATGATTTTCTGATTCGACAAACTCGGCAACCGTAACCAACTGCATGCTGCAGGCGACTTGGCTGATGGCTTGGACGATTATTCGGTCATTTTCACTGTCGACAATGTTTTTCACGAATGAGCCGTCCACTTTCAACACGTCAAGGGGAAGGCGACGCAAATAATCGAAGCTCGCATAACCGGTACCAAAATCATCCAGTGCGATGGTGGAACCTGCTTCTCGAAGTCTGTTTAAGTTTTGAATTGCAATTGGTTCATTACGAAGTGCGTCCGATTCCGTGATTTCAAAACACAGTTTGTTCATCGGGATCTGGTGTAGATCCGCTTCGGTTTGAATGTCTTCCGCTAAGCCCTGTGAATTCAGCGCTTTGGCGGTCAGATTGATGGCGCATCGCCCGATCGAGTCCCAATCTTTAATATGGTTTTTTAGCGCTTTGAAAGTGTGTTCGATTACCCATTTATCTAGCTCTCTTTCTAAACCGAACTCATTGATTAAAGGGAAGAACTCGGCCGGAGACATAAGTTCACCCTGTTTGGGCTTAAGGCGCAGCAAAATCTCAAAGTGGGCATTTTGAGTGTTATCCGATAACGCTCGATACGGCTGACAATAGAGCTCAAATTCGTTTTCGCGAAAGCACTGTTGGATGAAGCTCAATTGGTTAAGTGTCTTATTTTCTTCTTGATTGTGTGTTACCCAGTTCACGCATGCGGTGTCGCGACCTTGTTGCTCGCACAGTTTGGAGATCAAAGGATCAAGATTGTGGTTTCCGTAAATGGAAGCACACTGGATGGTACGTTTTACAAGGCTTACCGCGCTGTCGTCGAAGTAAAAATAGAATCGATCTAAAAGCCCAATCAGTTTGGTTAATTCGCTTTCCATCTCAGGCAGTTTTGGGGCGAAACAGAGTAACCCACTGGCAAAAGGTGGCAGATAGGCGCGTTTTAAATGCTCGGTATTGGCAGCCAAATATTGGCTTAACTGTTTCATAAGTTGCGCGCGGCCTTGGTGACCAAGCCCGTTGAGCTTAGAAAGGGTGGGTTCAAGGTCAATGTAGATCAGTGTCGCGTGAGTTTGCGTTGCGACATCTTCTTTTAATTGCGCGAGATTGTATAACCCCGTAAAGCTATCGATGCGTTCTTTTCGAATCGCATTACGTGTAGTGACATAGTTTTTTATTGTATGAGCACCAAGCATAAAAGTGAGCATGGTCAGTACAAACAAGACCAGCAACATCGCATAAACTTGTTCACGTGATATGAAATCCAAGTTGTAGCGGCTGATGATGTTCTCGACACAAACGAGCAATGTTGCAGCGCCAATCAGCATTGGACGAAGCAAGCCAAACTTTCCGAGCCCCATGCCGACCAAACACAGCAGCATTAAGCTAAGTGTATTCAAAGTTAACGGGTTTTGTGCCGAGATTCCGGCCACTAAAAACAGCGCGCACACCATCAGCCACAGTCGATAATGCAAAGGGTTGGAGTAGGCTGCCATCATGGCACGATCGAGTTTTATGTAAGGCGCGTTTTCTCCATCAAGTACATAGCTAAGGCCAAGGCTTAGCAGTGGGGTAAGTACCATTTGAGTCAGGATTGCGCTTAACACTGAGTAAGCGACAAACTCGAAAGAAAAGTCAGAGGATCCACCTAGCATTACACTGATCAACATGAGCAATGCGGTGTTTGCAATTGGATAGAGTATTCCGATAAACGCAGCGTAGTAGCCAAGTTTAACCGTGAAGTTATACGCAGCAACGCGTTTTAAGGCTGCACGATACAATTGGCAAAACAACAAAGGCAGTGCGGGGAGCAATACAGAAAACAGCACCGTCATTTCCCATGGACGCTTGGAAAAGAATCCATAGTAAAACAGCAGCCCTGCCACGATAGTCGGGAGGACTCGCCAACTGTATCGTAGCGTTACGGTAACAACGAAAGCAGCCGTAAAAGAGAGTACGTGAACGCGATCTTGCGCAATCACATAGAAATTGGAGAGGCTATAGCTAACTTGTATTGCGCAAAAGATTAGGATTTGTATGCCTAAAAACTGCCACCACTTTTTATTTTTATAATCGAGCAAAGGGCTGATTTGCTCGAACCCAGACACCGACATTATCCACTCTAATTCTGACAACTAAATCGAAGCGCTGACGTAAACGCGAGTTCTTCATTTCCATGATGATTCGCCTAGCAAAATGAGCGTTGTTGCTCATGTTGGACGGTGTTCGTCCGTATTGTTTTTATTATTTTTGTATATAAGAGCGGCGATTATTCAACAAAAAAGCGCTAACAATCAAATAAAAACTGGTACGACGTTCCGTTTATATGAAAGAGCTCTCATGGAAAGTCGCGCAGAATACTTCAATTTAGAGGTACGACTATCAATAAAATCGAAAGAAGTTCATGAAATCGTTAGGTTCCGTCTCATTTCGCCACTATATTTCGTTCGTCATGCCGTAAAAAGAAGAGACCACAATGAAGATCATCTCAGCAGAAAAACAAGATTTAGTTGTACTATACGAGCTCGAACACAAGCTGTTTGGGCATCATGCATATCCAAGATTCTTCTTCAGACAAGCATTTGATTGCTGGCAACAGGGATTGGTGGTTTCCAAACAAAACGAGCAAGTCACAGGCTATGTTTTGATGGCACAAAGTGATGAACAAAACACCCATTGGATCTTGTCACTTGCGGTAGATAGTCAGCATCGAGGAAAGGGGATTGCACGTTCGCTTGTGGAGAATGTAATCGCAAAAGCAAGTTCCGGTTCTGTCATTAAGTTAACTGTCGATCCAAACAATGCGCCGGCTTACAAGTTGTACACTTCGTTAGGCTTTAAGGTTCTAGAAAAAGAAGAAGATTATTTCGGTGATGGAGAGCCTAGACTGGTCATGGCACTAGCCCGTTAATCTTGCACTTCTGTGATTCAAACTCGCACCTAATCAGTGCATTGCCAATTTTAAAGTGAAAGTGGATTTTGTTAAGTTGTTGAAATGTAATGTAATATAAAATTGGCATCGGGTTTGCAATTTAGATTATGTTCATCGTTAACTCGATGCGCCGCTTTCCCTTAGCAGGCGGTTAAGCGGATAGGGTATTACTTTTTTGAGCTTTTATAGGCAATGCAGCCTCTCTCGTTTCGGGAGAGGTTTTTTTTCGCTTGTAGCTCGTCATTCTAAGGAAAGAATCAGGGGGCGGAATGTCGCAAGGATGCAAAAAAACCACTTGTCCCTACTGTGGTGTTGGATGTGGTGTCGAGGTCAATGCGAAAGGAATCGTTGGGGATACGTGTCATCCTGCAAATGCGGGATCACTGTGCGTAAAGGGCGTCGCGCTGGCAGAGAGCTTGAATATGCCTTCGCGCTTGCTGTATCCAAAGCTTGTCACCAAGCAGCGACCTCAAGGGCAAGAAATGCAATGGCAACAAGCCACAGATCTAATTGCAGAAAAGATTCATAAAGCGAAAGCGGAGTTTGGACCGGATTCCGTCGCGATGTACGTGTCAGGCCAGTTGTTAACGGAAGACTATTACGTCGCCAACAAACTCATGAAAGGCTATGTTGGCAGCGCAAACATCGATACGAACTCCCGTTTGTGTATGTCTTCGGCGGTTGCGGCTCATGTACGAGCATTTGGTGAAGATGTCGTTCCCGTCAATTACGACGATATTGATAAGACTGAGCTATTGATAATTTGCGGTGCTAATACCGCTTGGACGCATCCTGTTTTATTCCGACGTATTCAACAAGCGAGAGAAAACAATCCTAACCTCAAGCTGGTGGTCATTGACCCGCGTAAAACGGTCACTGCGCAGCAAGCGGATTTGCATCTACCGATTAAAAACGATGGTGATGTGTCACTCTTCAATGGGCTGCTGAAGTTTCTTATTGAGCAGCAATGCATTGATTCTGAATACATAAATTCCTATACCGACGGGTTTGATGCGCTTGCAGAAGAAGTCTCTGACTTGCGTTACGATGTCACTAATCTAACGTCTTCCATTGGGATTTCAGAAGAAAAACTCACGACATTCTTCCAATGGTTTGCACAAAGCCCAGCCGCAATCACGTTGTTTTGCCAAGGGGTTAACCAAGCCGAAAATGGTGTCGATAAAGGCAATGCCATTATTAATGCACATTTGGCGTCAGGTAAAATTGCCAAGTCAGGTTGCGGGCCATTTTCTATTACAGGTCAACCGAATGCGATGGGTGGACGAGAAGTGGGTGGTTTGGCAAATCAATTAGCGGTTCATCGTGCTTTTGACGCAGAGTCTATCAAGCAAGTGCAGACGTTCTGGGATTCACCAGAAATTGCCACTCAGCCCGGTTTAAAAGCCGTTGAACTGTTTGAGGCGGTAGAACGTGGTGAGATTAAAGTTCTGTGGATCATGGCAACCAATCCCGTTGTCTCTTTGCCAGATAACCAATTGGTAAAACGTGCACTAGAGATTTGTCCGTTTGTGATTGTTTCCGATATCACAGCGGATTCGGATGTGGCGCATTACGCGGATCTGTTGCTGCCCGCCGCTGGTTGGGGTGAGAAGCAAGGCATGGTGACCAACTCTGAGCGTCGACTTTCTAGGCAGCGCCAGTTTCAAACGCCTCCCGGTGAAGCAAAATCAGATTGGTGGGCGATAAGTCAAGTTGGACAAGCTCTGTGTGCATTGGAAAAGACACAAAATGGCTTTGCGTTTACTTCTGAGCGGGCGGTATTCCGGGAATATGCGGCGATGACAGGCATGAATGCAGATTCGTCATTGAAGCTAGATCTTTCTCAATACGCCAACTTAACCGAGCAAGAATACGAAGAGTGGGTGCCAACACAATGGGGAGGAGAGCGTCCTTTTGCTGATGGCGTCTATTCGCACCCAGATGGTAAAGCGCGTTTTGTCGTGACCAGTGAATCTCCAACGCGTTTAGAGAGAACAAAAGGTTGGTGGCTCAATACGGGCAGGCAACGCGACCAATGGCATACCATGACGCGCACAGGGCATATCGCACACCTTGCCGCCTCTGAGTTAGAGCCAACCGTGTACATGAACACACTCTCTGCTACTCAAAATCGCTTAAAAGCAGGACAACTCACCAAGCTGTTTCAGCCTACTTCAAACACCGGTATTTATGCCAAAGTTGCCATTGATGAAGGTTTAGGTTTTCAGGAGCTGTTTATGTCAATGCACTGGGCGGGTCGATATGGCGGTGAAAGCAGTGTTAACGCGATAGTAAACAGCGCAAAAGACCCTATTTCCGGGCAGCCTGCGTTTAAGTCATCTTATGTTGAAGTGCAAGACGCAGCGGTAAAAACCTACGGTATGTTCATCGGTACACAGTTTGATTCCGGCAAGTTTCTCTACAGCGCATTTCAAGCAGAAAGCAATTTGGGCATTTGGCGCTTTGCACACGATAAGCGACCAAAGAAGCAGAGTTTTTGTCGAACGGAAAAGAGCCGCAGAATTACGATAGATATTGCCCAGGGTTGGCTCGCGGTGGATTACGACCTTGTTGGAGACGTTCGTATCATTCGCTCTGTTTTAGTGGTGTCTAGCGAACCGATTCAAACCGGCTACACGAACTTTACTGGCTTGATTGGCAAGCCGATGGAGCTATCGCAACTGCTTACCATCACTCAATCGCAAAGCTGCGCCAAACTGGTTTGTAGTTGTTTCCGCGTCACCGATAAACAAATACATGACGCGATGGAGAAACAAGACTGCACTTCATTGACCCAACTTCAAAACAAACTCAAATGCGGCACTAACTGTGGCTCGTGTGTTTCTCAAATCAAACAAATGGTCGACAGCCATCAGCATCAAAAGGGCAAACAGCAAGCGAACCAGCAAAGTCTGGCTATTCAAATAAAGTAAGTCATAAAGAGGATAAGCACATGGAAGCGCCTTATCAAAAGTCTTGGTTTAAGAAAGGACAAGCGAGTCAGAAACAAGAACGCTCGTCTCGTTTTTCTAAGCATGACCAAGCAAGCAAACTGAACCAACTTTTAGAAGACCATTCAGTAGACCTCGACGCGAACCACAAAGGTTTTGTCTCGATCGTCGGAGCAGGACCGCACGATCCAGACTTGCTAACCTTGAAGGCTGTGAAAGCGATTATGTCGGCAGAGGTTCTGCTGTACGACCGTTTGGTTAACAAAGATATTTTGGAGTTGGCTTCGGCACAAGCCGATTGGATTTACGTGGGTAAACGATGCGGACAACCTAGTATTGGTCAGGAAGAAATCTGTGATTTGATGGTGTCGCTCGCTCAACAAGGAAAGCGAGTTGTACGCTTAAAAGGGGGAGATCCATTCGTATTTGGCCGTGGAGGCGAAGAGGCCTTAGCACTAGTCAAACACTCAATTGCTTACGAAGTCATCCCCGGCATTACCGCTGCGATTGGGTGTTCTGCAAACAGCTTGATTCCGCTGACTCATCGTGGCGTTGCTCGCAGCGTTACCTTTGTGACGGGGCAAGTGGTAACAGGCGCATTTGAAGCGTGGAGCCAATTGATGCAAAGCGGACAAACGTTAATCTTCTATATGGGGTTAGAAAAGTCATCGCAAATACAAACGGGTTTGATCAACTCCGGTTTGAGAGCAGATTTCCCTGTCGCGATCATCACTCATGGTTGCAGCCCTCAACAACGAGTGCACGTTACACAACTCAATCAGCTCAATGATTTATCGATTACACTTAAAGGCGTGAGCCCAGCATTGATTGTGATGGGAGAAGTTGTCAAACTGCGCGAACAACTAATAGAAACCGTACAGTCAGTGACGGAATACGAGGGAATATGAGCAGCATTTTGGAATGTATTAGAACAGTCGGTCGTGGCGAACGTGGTAGAAAACCACTGAACTTTGACCAAGCGTTTCGAGTTATGGATGAATACCTAAACGGTGAGTGCGACGACGATCAGATGGCGATGTTATTGATGCTGATCCGCGTACAGAACGAAACTCAACAAGAAATCGCTGGCTTTGTGAAAGCATTCCAATCCCGTATGCCAGCTATTGGTGCAGATATTGATTGGCCATGTTATGCGGGCAAACGTGAAGCAGCAGGTCAGCCTTGGCATCTGTTGGCAGCGAAGATCCTCGCCGATAATGGTCATAAAGTGTTGATGCATGGCTATCACGACCGTCAATCTGGACGTTTACACGCAGAAGATTACCTCGACAAGTTTGCTATCGAGAAAGCGGAATCAGCCGAAGACGCAAAGCGTGTCTTAGAAACACAAAACATTGTGTATCTGCCGCTGAGTGCGTTTGCGGCTCAAGCAGAAACCATGATCGGTTGGAAGAATCGCTATGGGCTTAGAACGCCGATTAATACCGTGGTTCGAGCACTGAATCCGGGGCAGGCGACGGTTGGTATTCGTGGTAGCTTCCATCCGGGATTCCAACAACTTCATGCTGAAGTCGAATACGAGATTGGTCAAACCGCTCATGCCGTTGTTTCATTTAAAGGGCAATCTGGTGAGTCAGAATACAACCCGAAAGTAAGCCAAACAGTGTGGTTAAGCCAAACAAGCGGCGTGACATCGCATTACTGGACGGAGCAAATGCTATCTGAGGTGCCAATGCCTGCGAACTGCCCGTTTGGGACGTCAGAAGACGACATGAACCAAATGGCGAATACGGTTCTCGCTACGATGACAGTGGTCTTGTTTGCACAAATGCACGACAGAGAAAAAGCATTCGAACGCGCCTTCTCTTACTGGCAAGTCTATTGCGGCCAGCAATAACGCACTATTGTCAATTAATGTAAAACCAACGACGCAAAGTTGTTGAATCTGAATCCATTATCTATTGTTTGAAGAAGGTAAAAGATCCTAGCTCGCCAATGATGTGTTTCACCACCTTGCTCCGTATCAGAGTGGTGAAACCGCAGTTTTAGCCTCAATCGCGTTCGTTTTTAGCTTCGCGTTTGAGAATGAGAAAATCCCATATGGTAAGACACAGAGGACATGGATAATGGTTCTAAAGCATACCACTCCTAGTGAAAAGGCTTCTCATCCGATCCCGCAAGAAGCCTTCGATTGGTACGACGAATACGCCCACGGAAAAATCTCGCGCCGTGAGTTTCTAAATAGGCTGGGTGGCCTTGCTGTGCTTGGCTTTAGCATGACAGCACTGGTCGACGCGCTAACCCCGAATTATGCACTCGCAGAGCAAGTTTCATTTAACGATCCTGACATCAAAGCAACTTACGAAACCTTTCCATCTCCAAATGGGCATGGAGAAGGGCGTGGTTATTTGGTGATGCCACAGAAGAAGACCTTAAAATCGTCGACCGTGTTGGTGATTCATGAAAATCGAGGTCTGAACCCTTATATCAAAGATGTCGCAAGACGACTTGCAAAGGACGGCTTTATTGCTTTCGCTCCAGACGCGCTTTATCCACTCGGCGGCTATCCGGGGAACGACGATGAAGGTCGCGCCATGCAGAAAGAGATGGACAGAGCCAAGATCGAACAAGACTTTATTGCAGCCGCTAACTTCCTCAAACAATACGAGGGTGGCAACGGTAAATTGGGCGCGGTTGGATTCTGCTTCGGTGGATACATTGTCAACATGCTTGCCGCGGTAATGCCAGAAGAGCTCGATGCAGGTGTGCCTTTCTATGGAACACCAGCGGCGCAAGAGATCCAAAAGCAAGTCAAAGGACCGTTAATGATTCACTTTGCAGGGCTCGATAAGCGTGTTAACGACACATGGCCTGCTTATGAGCAGCAATTGATCGCGACCGACGCACAGTATCAAGCGTTAATGTATGAAAACGTCAACCACGGTTTCCATAACGACTCAACGGCACGCTACGCACCGGAAGAAGCAGCGCTCGCTTGGGAACGTACACTCGGCTTCTTTAAAGAACATCTCGCCTCTAGTTAAAACGCTTCAACCTTAGTTGGCACATTCCTTGTTATGTCTCTCTTAGTGAGTGAGATATAAACAAGGAATGTGCATGACTCAATCAACGTCAAAAACACCCATCATAGTATGCTGTGATAGCCTCGAAGAGCAGGCTCGATTGTCCGGCTTATTGAGCAAAGATTACGACAACATCATGGGTTGCCAATTGGCACAACTAGAAACGCTTATGCAGCGAGAACCGTCAGCAAGCGTTGTGGTTGGATGGCAGCAACCAACCGCGGAACTGCGTTTGATCGTCGATTTCTGCCGCAGAAAATCGGCACCACTTCTTATCGTCTTAAAGCAATTATCATCCAATGATATCAATCGGTTATCAGAAAAAATGGACTATGTTCTTATGCCGCACGATAGTGAGTTTGCACTTCAACCTTGGATTGAACATGCGACATTAGTGAGAGCGAAGTTCGAAAGTATGCAATCGGAAATTGAATTACTGACCAATAAGATTGAAGAGCGCAAGCTGGTGGAAAAAGCCAAAGGTCTGCTGATGAAGATGCACAGCGTTGATGAAGATCAGGCTTATAAAGCGCTTAGAAATTCAGCCATGCAATCCAGCCAAACGCTCGCACAAGTTGCCAAGAATTTGATAACTACTTTGGAAGTGCTTGATTAGTTTTTCTACCACTTTGGGGTTAGGGTGCGTTTTCTAACGTGGTGCGTGTTGCACTATCAGCAAGCAATAACAGGGAATTAGAAATGGTAGAATAAACTAATTCATTGTATTTACTGTGAAAAATAAGTTGGCACAGTAATTGGATTAGAAGAATTGGGTTTATTGTTGAATCGCTTATCTCAATTATCAACGGCGGTAATTGTAGACTTAGCAACGGCGCTACTGCTCTTCGGAGTAGTGGCGCTTTTTTTATGGGAGCAAACCAATGAAATGGAGTTCGATGCTGAAAGTGTCAGCAATTTCGTTATCGGTATTCACCACGGTCAGCGTAAAGGCAGAGTTGGGTGAGCCAGAAATTGAAGACCTGAAGTTTGGTTTTATTAAGTTAACCGATATGGCACCGCTGGCGGTTGCTTATGAGAAAGGCTTTTTTGAAGACGAAGGCTTGTACGTCACTTTAGAAGCGCAAGCAAACTGGAAGGTGCTTTTAGACCGAGTCATCGATGGTGAGCTTGCGGGCGCGCACATGCTTGCTGGTCAGCCATTGGGCGCGACGATTGGTGTCGGCACAAAAGCAGAAGTGATTACCGCGTTCAGTATGGATTTGAACGGCAACGCAATCACGGTTTCCAATGATACTTGGGAGCAGATGAAGCAATACATTCCAAAGCAACCAGATGGCAAGCCAGTTCACCCAATCAAAGCGGACGCACTGAAGCCTGTGGTCGACAGCTATCTGGATAAAGGCAAACCGTTCAACATGGGCATGGTGTTCCCTGTATCGACGCACAACTATGAGTTGCGATACTGGTTAGCGGCAGGGGGGATTCATCCAGGCTTTTACGCACCAGACTCAGGCGATAACAGTGGCCAGTTGGATGCTGATGTTCTTTTGAGTGTTACACCGCCACCACAAATGCCAGCCACAATGGAAGCGGGCACGATCAAAGGGTACTGCGTAGGCGAACCATGGAACCAACAAGCCGTATTCAAAGGCATTGGTACGCCAGTCGTGACCGACTACGAGATCTGGAAGAACAACCCAGAGAAAGTATTTGGTGTTTCCAAAGCTTGGGCTGAGAAGTATCCAAACACGCACATTCGCGTAGTGAAAGCCTTGATTCGAGCGGCACATTGGTTGGATGAAAACGACAATGCCAACCGCCAAGAAGCAGTGAAGATGCTATCAAAAAGCGAGTACGTCGGAGCCGATGCCGAAGTTATCGCCAACTCAATGACCGGCACATTTGAATACGAGAAAGGCGACAAACGAGACGTGCCAGATTTCAACGTGTTCTTCCGTCATAACGCCACTTATCCGTATTACAGCGATGCGATTTGGTACCTGACCCAAATGCGTCGCTGGGGACAGATCTCAAGCGAGAAATCCGATGATTGGTACATGGATGTCGCAAAAGAGGTTTACCGTCCGGACATTTACCAACAAGCGGCTCAAGCACTGATTGAAGATGGTGTGTTGAGCAAAAAAGACTTCCCGGATTTTAGTGCTGAAGATGGTTTCCGTGCGCCACAAACACACTTTATCGACAACATCGTTTATGACGGCCGTGAGCCAAATAAATATCTAGAGAAGTTTTCTATCGGGCTTAAAGGAAAAGACAAGGTTTAACCATAACGATAAACGCCACAGGCGAGGGGGATTCGCTTGTGGCAACAAGGATGTAAATTTCTTAGGAGTGAGTATGTCTAGTAATGTCATTTCCCTGTTTCCTGCTAAGCAGGTAGTGAACCGAAGTCGGCTGGTGCTTTTGCCCGTCATTGGCTTGCTGATCTTTTTGGCAATGTGGCACTTAGCAGCGAGAGAAGTGCAAACTTCATTAGGTACGCTACCGGGACCTGTGCAAACTTTTCAGCAGTTCAGCAACCTTGTCGATGACCATTGGCAAGAGCGAGAAAAGGAACAAGCGTTTATCGAACGTCAGGAAAAACGTAATGCTGCGAAGTTAGCCAAGAATCCGGACGCGGAAGTGAAGATTCGTCCCTACACAGGTAAACCGACGTTCTTCGACCAAATCATAACAAGCTTAGTGACCGTAACTGCGGGCTTTTTGCTGGCGACGGTTATCGCGATTCCGCTTGGCATCGTGCTTGGTCTTAATCAAGGGCTGTATCAAGCGTTCAACCCAATCATTCAACTGCTCAAGCCCGTATCACCTTTAGCTTGGCTGCCCATCGTTACCATGGTGGTAAGTGCCACTTATGTGAGTGATGACCCGATGTTTGCTAAGTCGTTCATCAACTCTCTGATCACTGTGGCGCTGTGTAGCTTATGGCCGACGCTGATTAACACCGCTGTGGGGGTAACGAGCGTTGATAAAGACTTAATCAACGTGAGTAAAGTGCTTCAACTTTCGTGGTGGCAGCACATTCGCACTATCGTTTTACCTTCTGCCATTCCAATGATCTTCACAGGTTTACGTCTCTCTTTAGGTATCGCTTGGATGGTGTTGATTGCGGCAGAGATGCTCGCGCAAAACCCAGGGTTAGGCAAATTTGTGTGGGATGAGTTCCAAAACGGCAGCTCGGCATCATTGGGTCGTATTATGGTTGCAGTCATCACAATCGGCTTTATTGGATTGATGCTCGATAGAGGCATGTTGCAACTTCAAAAGTGGCTGTCTTGGAATAAACAACAAGCGTTGAGATAAGGGAAAAGATCATGGAAAAAGCATTATTAGATCTAACGCGTTTAGGGATGCGATTCCCAACGCCAGATGGCGAGTTCATCGCGCTTAAGAACGTCGATTTACAAATCAATAAAGGTGAGTTTGTATCCCTAATTGGCCACTCTGGCTGCGGTAAATCAACGGTATTGAACTTAGTTGCGGGTCTACACATGCCAACAGACGGCGGCGTGATCGTCGATGGGCGAGAGGTGGCAGGGCCGGGACCAGACCGCGCAGTGGTGTTCCAAAACCATTCATTGTTGCCTTGGCTCACCGTATATCAAAACGTTGAGCTCGCAGTAAAACAAATTGCCGGCAAAAAGGGCAAAGCGTGGATTCAGGAGCAAGTGAATCACTATTTGGAGTTGATTCAAATGCAGCATGCCGCGTACAAAAAGCCGGATGAAATCTCGGGCGGTATGAAGCAGCGAGTCGGCATCGCGAGAGCACTGGCACTTCAACCAAAGGTTTTGCTGATGGATGAACCATTTGGCGCGTTGGATGCGTTGACACGTGCACACCTACAGGATGCACTGATGAAGATCCAAGCCGAGCTAAACAACACTGTCATCATGATTACCCACGACGTGGATGAAGCGGTGCTGCTATCCGACAAAATCGTGATGATGACTAACGGACCGGCGGCAACCATTGGAGAAGTGTTAGAAGTAAATCTACCTCGCCCTCGTGAGCGTGTCGCACTGGCGGATGATGCGCAGTATCAAAAGTGTCGACAAGCGGTGTTGAAGTTCCTTTACGAGAAGCAATCCAAAGTCGAGATTCCTGCTTCGAAAGAAGACAAACCCAAAACCGCAGCGCAAACGGCATAAGGAGGCAACGATGAACAGTCCTTTAACGATTCCAGTAAAGAACGCATTGAGCCACATCGTTGTGGTAGGCAACGGTATGGTCGGGCAACACCTCGTCGAGCAATTAGTGCAGAAAAACGCGCATTTGGAGCACCGAATTACTGTGATTGGTGCAGAGCGCTTTATCGCGTATGACCGTGTACAGTTGTCCTCTTTGTTTGCGGGTAAGTCTCATGATGATTTGATGCTGAGCAACCAAGAATGGTACGACATGCATGGCATCCAACTCGTACTTGGCAGCCAAGTAACAGGTATCGACAGAGAGCAAAAGCGCATTCTGCTTGATGGTGAAGATGTGCTGGGTTACGACGAACTTGTGCTCGCGACTGGTTCTTACCCATTTGTGCCGCCAATTGAAGGTAAAGACCGAGACAACGTGTTTGTCTATCGCACGCTTGATGATCTTTCACAAATCAAAAAGGCATGTGAAGGCGCAAGAACAGGCGCAGTGATTGGCGGCGGCTTGTTGGGTTTAGAAGCGGCAAACGCACTCAAACTATTGGGGCTAGAAACTCACGTCATTGAGTTTGCACCTCGCCTCATGCCTGTGCAGTTAGATGATGGTGCTGGCTTAGTGCTAAAAGAGAAGATTGAAGCGCTAGGGCTAACCGTGCATACCTCAACGGGGACGGAGCGAATCTGCGATGGTGAAACGGCTAAGCATCGTATGGTGTTTAAAGACAAAGATCCTCTCGAAGTGGATGTGATTGTCTTTTCCGCAGGGATTCGCCCTCAAGATGAGCTGGCAAAAATGGCTGAGCTAGAAGTAGGCGAGCGAGGCGGTATTGTGATTAACAACCAATGCCAAACCAGCGATGAGAATATTTATGCGATTGGCGAATGTGCTCTTTGGGAGCAGAAGATCTTTGGTTTAGTCGCACCCGGTTACACCATGGCAAGAACTACTGCCGATGTCTTGACTGGTATGCCAAGCGAAGGTTTTAAAGGCGCAGACATGAGCACCAAGCTCAAGCTACTTGGGGTGGATGTGGCGTCTATCGGCGATGCACAAATGCAAACCGAAGGCGCACAGGAAATGGTGTTGCAAGATGCGGTTGCAGGCATCTACAAAAAGCTGGTGGTTGATGCGAGCGGCACCCAATTGCTTGGTGCGATTCTCGTCGGTGACAATAGCGACTACGATGCGCTCTTACAGTGTTATTTGAACAAAACGGTCCTGCCAGACCACGCTGCGAACCTGCTATTTGATACCGGAATGCTGGACGGAGAGATGCCAGACAGCGCCATCATCTGTTCTTGTCACAACGTCACAAAAGGCGACTTAGTTGCCGAGATTCAAGCTGGCACTACCAACCTGACGGACCTTAAAGCCAACACCAAAGCTGGTACTGGCTGTGGTGGCTGTAGCAATATGGTGAAGTCGGTATTGGATACTCAATTGGCAGCCATGGGGGTAGAGGTTAACAACCACCTTTGTGAGCACTTTGAGCTCAGTCGCCAAGAGATGTTCCATATTTGCCAAGTGGAACAAATCAAAGACTTCGACACCTTAATTGCACTGCATGGCAAAGGGCATGGGTGTGATATCTGTAAGCCGACAGCAGCATCTGTGTTTGCTTCTTTGTGGAATGAACACATCATGGAGCCTCAACATCAATCTCTGCAAGATTCTAACGATGCCTTTATGGCAAACCTGCAAAAAGATGGCTCTTACTCAATTGTACCTCGTGTTCCGGGCGGCGAAATTACACCAGATAAACTCATCGTGCTAGGCGAAGTTGCTCAGCAATACGATCTGTACACCAAAATCACTGGCGGTCAGCGCGTGGATTTATTTGGTGCGCAGTTAGAGCAACTCCCAGAAATCTGGCAAACCTTAATTGATGCTGGTTTTGAAACAGGGCACGCCTACGGTAAATCGGTGCGCACCGTGAAATCTTGCGTGGGTTCTACTTGGTGTCGTTATGGTGTTGATGATTCAGTTGGATTAGCCATTGAGTTAGAGAACCGCTACAAAGGATTGCGAGCGCCCCATAAGCTTAAGTTTGCCGTATCGGGCTGTACTCGCGAGTGTGCAGAAGCGCAAAGTAAAGACATTGGGGTGATCGCCACTGAAAACGGCTGGAATCTATACGTTTGCGGGAATGGCGGCATGAGACCAAGACACGCAGATTTGTTTGCATCCGACTTATCCAAATCCGAGTTGATCACCATGATCGACCGAGTATTGATGTTCTACGTCAGCACCGCAGATCGCTTGCAGCGCACGTCGGTGTGGATGGAGAACATGGAAGGGGGCTTAGATTACCTTAAACAAGTGATTTTGGATGACTCTCTAAATCTATGTGATTCTTTGGATGAACAGATGGCGCGCGTCGTAGATACTTATCAATGTGAGTGGAAGAGTACGTTGGATAATCCTCAAAAATTGCAACGCTTCCGTCCTTTCTTGAACAGCACGTCGGGCAGCAAAGTCTTACCGTACCAACGTGTGCGTGGTCAGCGTATACCCGTGAAACAGGAGGTGTAAATGACAGCTTTAACCAAAGTGAAATTGTGTCAGCTTGATGACCTAATGCCGTTCATCGGTGCCACGGTGTTGATTGAAGGCGAGCATGTCGCGTTATTCTACATTCCTGATAACGGTGTTTACGCCGTTCAAGATTGGGACCCAATTGGTAAGGCTTATGTGATGAGTCGAGGGATTGTCGGTGATATTGATGGTGAGATGTGTGTTGCATCGCCACTGTATAAACAGCACTTCAGTTTAAAGAGTGGGCAGTGTTTGGAAGACGAATCGCACGGTCTAAAAACGTGGCAAGTAACGATCGACGATAATCAGGTTTGTTATTTAGTCGAAGAATGATCCTAGAAATTTGCCTGCTCGATATGAGTAAATTCTTAGCGTAAGAGATAAGCGAATAAAGCTCCAGAGACAGCACAGTATGGCTCTGGAGCTTTTTACTATTTGGAAGGATTCACTTGGAGTTCGGTATAGCCAGTCGAGTCGTCCATCGCTCTGGTAAACTCAAGTTTTGAGTAAGAATGGATGATCAATTCTGCGGTAGTATCAATCACTGTGCCTTCCAACAAATGCCCACCCCAAACTCGTCCTTCACGATCAGACACCGAGATATGAACGTGTTGATGTTCAGGCGTTAGGGTTCCCATCAACGAAACGATTTCAAATGGCTCTTGTTTGGTTAACGTACTCTCTGCACCTGCCAAACGAAGGTTGAGGTCAGAGACACAGCCAACGCATGAAGCAATCGAGCCTGCTTTGATACCATACTGCTCGACCAATTTCGCTAGGTTCAGCTTTAAGTCCATGCCTTTGGTAAGACGTACCGCTATCACTTCAATCGACATGTCACTTCCTAATCAAAACCAGCAAGCAGGAAAGCGCCGTATCCAAATCGGAATAACGTTTGGCTTTGCCAAGCACGCGCATGCCTTGCATGTTGTTGAGAACAAAACGAGCAAGCTCTTCTGGTTTCAGCGTTTTCGGCACTAAGGTTTCTTTTTGCGCATTGATCAGCGCATCCGCAATGATGTCGATAAGATGGTCAAATAAGAAATGCCCTTTACGCAGTACGTCATCGTCTTCACCTGCATGCTCAATCAACGCATTTTGAATAAAGCACCCACAGTTGCGTTTGCGTTGCAGCTCAGCAAAAGATTTAAGGAACGATTCCAACTCAGGTAAAGACGCGTCGTCTTTTTCCAAATCATTGAGTGACGGTAGCGAGACCTTTTTTAAGTAAGTATCGAGCGCTTCGTAGTAGAGCTGTTGCTTGTCACCATAGGTGTTATAAAGACTGAAGCGGTTGATGTTCAACTCGTCGGTGAGATCCGAGATCGACGTGTTCGCAAAGCCCTTGCGCCAAAACACATCCATAGCCACGAGAAGCTTTTCATCTCGGTCGAAGTTGGCTTTTCTTGCCATAAGTTACCTGCCTGGGTCTGCTTATCGGGTAATTAAATTGCTTTGGAGGGATGGTACAGAGAACCTCTAGCGTTCGAACTGAACCAATATGATGAATACCCATCTATTCTTGGGTATCAGCCTCCAAATTCATGTGAACTCACAAACGGCATCAAAAATCTCGCTCAGCAAACAGACCCACAACTGTTTGAAAATTTTTGATAGTGAAGTTCTTGACTGATCGTTTATAAACTGGCTACAGTATATCCTAACCAATCGGTTAGAAAAAGATAAAAGGATGTGAAATGAAGCTCTATGAAACCGCAATGACTCCAAGTTGTAAGCGAGTTAGCATTTTTCTAAAGGAAATCGGTGGCGAGGTTGAGCGAATTGCGCTGAACGTTCGTGAGGGCGATAACCTATCTGAACCGTTTAAATCGAAAAGCGTGAATGGCAAAGTGCCTCTGCTGGAACTGGATGATGGTACGACGATCTGTGAAAGCGTGGCGATTTGTCGCTACCTAGATGAAGCGTTTGAAAATGATCTTGCGCTGTTTGGTGCTAACCAGCTCGAACGTGCTCAGGTGGAAATGTGGCATCGCGTTGTCGAATTCCAAGGTTTGTACACGGCTTTTCAGGCGTTTCGCAATATCACCGCAATATACCAAGACCGTGAAAACTGTGTGGCTGCGTGGGGTGACGAGTCGAAATCCCGCGTATTAGAATTCCTGCCAATTCTCGACAAGCGTCTGTCAGAGAGCGAGCACATCGCCACGGACAACTTCACCATCGTAGACATTACCGGCTACATTTTTGTTGGTTTTGCCGTAAATGGTTTGAGTATTGAAGTGTTCGAAACCTACCCGAATATTGCGCGTTGGTTTGAACAAGTATCGGTGCGTGAAGCGTTTCAAGGCTAACTTCTAGCGTGATTTTTCTAAGCAGCAAGGCTTTTGTAGACTTGCTGCTTTTTGTCGTTTTAAGCGCAAAGATCTTCAATTTGTTCAGGTTTTCTCTTCTTTTTCTGCCTTTCTCCTATAATTAACTCTGTTAATGAAACAACATCAATTGGCTCTCACGGCGTTTTGGAACCTTGAGTTCTTAGTTTGTAGACGTCCCAATCATTATTGGACTTCACCAAGTAATGAAGGACACCAAGCGACAAGGAGAGGTTATGCGTGTTCGAAGTAAAACCATCAATGGCGTGTTGTGTACGCTGCTCGTAGCGTCCGTGTGCGGACTCGTTGCCATGTATCAGAACCATAGTCAGCAGCATCAACAAATCGAGTTGCTGCGTGGGCAATTGATGGAAAAAGAAAACCAAATCGTCATCTCGAATGAGGCGTTGTCTTACACTCGTTATCAACATCAACTTTTAGCGGAAGATTACAGCCGTTTCAGAGATGCCCAATCCATGAGTAGCGTACTGCAATAGAACAAACAGGCAAGGAGAGGTATGAAGTCCATATTGTTGGTCGACGACAGCAAAACGGTCCTGCTCTACATGACCAGTGCATTGCAAAAGCAAGGGTACGAGGTCATTGCCGTTGAAGATGGTGAGTCTGCGTTAGAAGTGCTGACTCACCGAACTGACATTCAGTTTGTCCTCAGTGATTTGATGATGCCGGGCATCAGTGGTATTGAGCTTTGCCGTGAGCTTAAATCGTCGGCGTTTTCCCGTTATATCTTCTTTGTGCTTCTCTCTTCCCGTAACGATCAAGAATCCATCATCAAAGGCATGGATGCAGGCGCCGATGACTTTGTCGACAAGAAAACGTCTGTAGAGGAACTACAAGCGCGTATCCGAGCGGGCTTTCGTACCTTAGAACTGCACAATACGCTCATGACAAAAAACCAAGAGCTCGATTTAGCGTATCAAACCATTCAGCAGGATTTGGACTCTGCTGGAGAGTTAATGGGGCAACTGTTGCCAGTGGAAGAACAAATTCACACGGCACAATTTAGCTTCACTTATGTTCCTTGTACCAAGATCGGTGGGGATATGTTGGGCTATGTCGAGCTCGATGAGTCCCACGTTGCGTTTTATGTCTTCGATGTTTCCGGGCACGGTATTTCTTCGGCGTTAATGGCATTCTCGATTCAACAAACTTTGTCACAACGTAACAAATCGGAGTCGATAACGTTAGACTGGAGCGACAACGAGTACCGCATCAGTGAGCCTGCTGCCGTGATTGAAAGGCTTAATCGACGCTACCAGCAAACGCAAAACAGCAAGCTCTATTTCACTATCGAATATGCCGTGTTGAACACCGAAACTGGTGAACTGAACTATTGCACAGCAGGGCACCCTAAATTTGTTTGGCAACAGACGGAACACAACTGCTTGGAACTTGTTGGCGACAACAACTTCATCGTCGGGGCATTGGAGCCGATGATGTACCAAGGTGGAAGTATCCAACTCAAGCCTAATGACGCGCTTTGGTTTTTCTCCGATGGCTTATTGGAAGCCAAGCAAGGCGAGGAGCTTTACGGCATTGACCGGCTGCTATCCAACATCGAAGAGAGTAAAGCGATGCCAGAAAAGGCACAGACCAATGCCGTTTTGGAGCAAGTGCAAAACTGGCAAGGAAAACCAGAAATCGACGATGATGTGAGCTTGTTGAAAGTGCAATGGTTGGGCTGTGCACAATCGCAAGCTGTTAGGTCGACAAGTTCGGTATTCCAGAAATCCTATCAAGCGTCTTTAGAAGCTTCACGCCAAGCGAGTCTCGAATTGGTTGAGTTCCTTCAACAAACTTCGGTTTCTTCTCACGTCACGCAAACTCTAGAGTTATGCGTGGTTGAGTTGATGAACAATGCTTTCATCCATGCCTATCAAGAACAAAGCGGAAAAACGGTTGAGTTAGAATGCGAACTAACACAAGGTGAGCAGCACAACATAGAAGTGCGCGTATTTGATTATGGCAATCGCATTTCTGATGAAACCTTTCAAAGTTACACCTCAAAGCAAATTGAGACGCCAAATCTATTCGATGAAGAGAGTTGGATGCCTTCAGGACGAGGCTTGATGCTCATAGCCCAAATGACAAGCGGGTTTTCTGTATCACATCAAGGGGATCGCAATTGTTTTACGGTCGTAATGGCGTCGAAATCGTAACTTTTTGCTTGTGATACTGCTTAAATCTTCCTCTTACACGCATGTTTTTGTGCGCGCTAATCGATTGCCTAAACTTTATTTTTTCTGCCCGTTTTGAGTTAACCCTGCGTTAACTTTCCCCGTCGTATATTCGCCGTCAACCGATGGAGAGTCAGGGCTTCTGCCTCTTGTCATCGTGATTTTTCTCTCGTTTGTAGTTGGGAAATAAAAAATGAAGGCGAAAGGTTTTACCTTAATTGAGTTGGTCGTGGTCATTGTCATCTTAGGTATTTTATCTGTGACGGCAGCGCCTCGATTCTTGAATTTGCAAGATGATGCGAGAAACGCGGCAATTGCTGGGTTAAGAGGGGCGATGAATGGTGCGATGGGCATTGTTTACGGCAAAGCGGCGTTGATGGGTGTAGAACGCGCAAAAGAGGCTAATCTAGATACTGATGGCACAGGTACGCTTGATTTGGCTATCGCCTACGGATACCCAAAAGCGACCTTAAATGACCTATCTATTGTGGTGCAAGGCTTGAGAGAAGACTGGGCACATAAAGAAATCCCTGGCAGCGCTTCAATTCATTTCGGCATTGCGGGTTATGACAAAACTTGTATCAAGTACACGCAAGCCGGTGCGACTAGCGCAGCAACAGCCGTGGTTATCAAAGATCCGGCAGAGTGCAGTGGGTTAACAAAATGATTCTTAGAGCCACTTTTTAAAGTGGCTTTTTTGTGCTCAAAAGTTGTGCGTATTCCCTTAAAAAGTTCCCTTAAAAGCCTCTTAAAACATACCGTTATGGTGACGATAAAAATTAATCATTAAAACGGGGGCTGGCGTTAACTTAGCGTTAACCATGAGAAATTTAAGATATGACTCATATCACACACTGTGCCTCTTAAAGCGTTGGCTTTGAGATGGAATTTAACCTTGTTAATGATTAACAGGAAGTAGAGGCGAGTGTCATTAAACGTGTTGGTCAGCGAACTACGTGAATACCAACTCAATAAAAACACTTATAAAGGTCTCTTAATGTCAGATTTCAACTTGTTGTACCAACCAAAACTAAAAGATGGCGTGATCGTTGGTCTTGAAGCTTTGCTACGACCAGTCGACGTTGAAAAAACACTACCTGAATTTTTCGCCGAAGTGAAAGACAACATGGCGCTTGATCTAGCTGTGATGAAGCGTTGTTTGGAAGACATCGCGAAGTTTGACATTCAAATTCCGGTGTCCATCAACATCTACCCAACCAGTGTTTTGAATGATTACTTTGTCTTCAGTGCGATCAAGCAGCTAAAAGGAAAGAACGTTTCTTTAGAGTTGGTTGAGCATCAAGGTGTTGAGCTGAGTGACGAATTTCTTAGTCATGTGGCGCTGCTAAAAGACAACGGGATCAAGCTGTCTATTGATGATTTCGGTAAAGATTTCGCGAGAGCGGATTTGGCGCTTACTATCGGCGCGGATGAAGTCAAATTTGACCGTTCGTTGGTTCATGACATTGAGAAAAACTACAGCAAATTTAAGCACCTGTCGTTTTTGTACTCAAAGATCAAAACGCTATGTACACACAAAGTTGTTTTTGAAGGTGTTGAGAATAAGCGTCAAAAAGAACTGATCGAATTGTTTGCCGAAAAGCCAACGATTCAAGGTTTCTACTTCTATCCAGCAATGCCGCTAGAGGAGATTGTTGAGCTAGATTGCTTTTCCAACCTTGAGCAAGAGGCACCCGTAGAAGCACTGCTGCGAATGAGCTTGGATTTAGATTACAAGCTTTATAACTTTCTGATTGAAAACAATATTGAAGATGTACAGAGCGAAGAAGTGAATCGCTTTATTGAAGACCATGACATCTTGGGAGTCGTGCACAACGAAGACGTGAAAACGACTCTGAGCAACCTAAGAGACATCTATTTCAATAATACATCGATTATTGCGAATGGCGTTGTGTCGATGCTCGATTCAGCTGAGAAGCTGGTCATCATGAGAAACGAGCAAGGTGTGGTGATTTTTGATAACGCGGCACACCGAGAGTTGGTCGGAACCAGTATCGTTGGTGTGAAACCGCAAGAGATCATCCACGAAAACGAAAGCTACCGTTTGTGCTTAGAGAAAGATAAGAACTTGCTGCAAGACGAACATCTTATGTTCCACAAAGACAAAGAGTTTTTCGAGGGCATTGAGTACGACACGATTCGCGAAAAGATGGTCTACAACGGCAAGAAATTCATCATTGCAACTGTTTGTCCGTCGAATACTGGACTAATGGATGTAACCAAGGATGAGTTGACCAAGTGTTATACCCGTTCGTTCTTAAAGTACCACTTAGCGTCATACGATAATCGTATCGTGGCTTTTCTTGATATGAATGGCTTTAAAGCGATAAACGACAACTATGGACATCGCATTGGTGATAATTGTTTGGTGGATTTCGCGTGTTTATTACGTTCATCGCTGCGCGAAAAAGATGTGGTGATTCGCTACGGTGGCGATGAATTTGTGATTGTCTTTGACTCTTCAGCATACGAAGACATTGAAAATCGATTGAACGCACTAAACGCGAAAATGGCGCGTTACTTTGTAGAAAAAGGTTTTGATTTGTCATTCGCGTACGGCTTATCAAAAGTCGTGAATCACGATATTGATGCTGCGATTGAGTTAGCTGACAAGAACATGTACTCGGCAAAACGACGCTTTAAGCGCCAATTAAGTGTGGATTACGTTATCTAAAACTTTCTAACAGGGATGTTGTAAATGTTAGGAGTTTTAAATGAAAAACAAAGGTTTTACTCTCATTGAAATGATCGTGGTGATTGTGATTTTAGGCGTGTTAGCGGTGACAGCGGCTCCTAAGTTCATGGGATTACAATCCGACGCGAGAATCGCAACACTGCAAGCGACCAAAGGCGCTATTGAGTCCTCGTTTGCTATGTTTTCTGCCAAGTCAGAAATACCGTCTACTGAGATTCAACCTTGTGATTACCACAAGCAAATGCGCTGTATGGTCATTGATGGTCAGCAAATTCGTTTAACCAATGCTGATAATTATCCATGGTTTGATGTCTTTCCGAATCAAGCGTTGTCACAGTTCAAAGCTTTGGTGAATGTTGACGTTTCTCCTCTTAACGATGATTTGCACGGTGAAGACAAACTCAACTTTGAAACGGATTACGACGGCGGCTTTTGGATCTTCCCACAGTTTTATGGCGATTGGAGTGAACTCGATACACTGCGTTGCCGAATCCACTACACGCCAGCAACGGCAAGTAGAACAGGGCACAGTATTACAACACTGGAAACTGAAGATTGTTAATAACGAGCGAAACGTAAATGGAAGTCACGCACAAACATGTTCTGCTGGTGGACGACAATGTTGAACTAGCAAAAACCATTATGGAATATCTGGAGCTGCATGGTATTCACAGCGACCATGCAGCCAATGGGGTCATGGCATTACAGTTGGCACGATCGGATGAATACGATCTGGTGATATTGGATGTGAATTTACCTCATTTATCCGGCATCAAAGTCTGTGAAACCCTTCGTGCTGATGGCATCGATTTACCCGTCCTGATGCTCACCGCAAGAAGTGAACTCAGCGACAAGCTTAAAGGGTTCAGTGCTGGTGCGGATGACTACATGGTAAAGCCCTTCGCGCTAGAAGAGTTAATGGCCCGTGTTCTTGCGCTGTTGAAGCGAAGTAGCGGTACGCCAGATCGTTTAGTGGTGGACGATTTGGTGTTAGATATCACCCAGAGGCAAGCTTATCGGGCGGGAATCGCTCTAACGTTATCACCGACTTGCTACAATATTTTAAAAGTGATGATGAGCGCTAGTCCTTCACCAGTAAGTCGAAGTAAGATAATGCGATTGGTCTGGGGCGATGCGTCACCAGAGAGTAACAGCTTGAAAGTTCACATGTTTAAGCTGCGTCAGGCGGTGGATAAGGGGCAAAACACCAAGCTTATTCATACGCTTCCTAACTTTGGCTATGTGCTCAAGTCCGAGTCGCGGCATCAATAGGAAAATCATCAGTGAAGATCAAAGACAGTCTTAGAGTGTACGTCATCACCGTCTCTGCGGTGTTAGGGTTAATCCTTGCCGTTGTTGCGGGCTCTTATAGCACCTATAACCTCTATACTGGTATCGATCTTGTGACCAAAGGTGTCATGCTGGTGAAAGCGGAAACGGAAGAGCCGCAAGCAGGCAAACCCATCATCAACCCGCCATTTATCATCACGGCCAACTGGGATGATTTACCCTTGGCATTTCAACTCAAGTTTGTTGAAAAAGAACTCGCGGTAGGGAAGTTATTTAAAGCGACTGAGACTGAGTATCGCGCAGGGAGAAACGCCAACCGCTTTATCTATCTGTTGATCAAAAGTGAAGTGGATGCCCAAACCAAATTTGTCGCAGTCAAAATCAACAAAAACGCCTTCGATGATTTCGCCGACACGCTAAATATCAACTTGCTGCCTCAATTAGATTACATCGTTGTTTTTGTTACCGTACTGCTGATCTTCTTTTTGGTTGGGGTATTTACCATCATCAAGAGAATCACCAAACCGGTTGAAGAGCTGAAAAACTGGGCAATCAATATTCGAGAGAAAGACGATTTATCCAAGGTTCCGGACTTTAAGTTTTCTGAGCTCAACATGATGGCGCGAGTTATCAACTCCTCGGTTTCGGCGGTCCGAAAAAGTGTCCGTAAAGAGCAAGACTTCATTCGTTATGCCAGCCATGAGCTAAGAACGCCAATTGCGGTTATTCGCTCTAATTCGGAATTGATGAAAAAGATGATCGCCAGTGATATGCCTAAAGAGCGTTTACTGAAGAATCTACAGCGAATCGAAAACAACAGCTTAGCCATGTCCGATTTGTGTGACAGTTTGTTATGGCTCAACCATGAAAAGTCAACAGAACTCAGAGAAACGATGACCAGTCTGGGCGTATTAACCGAACAGGTCGTGAACGAGCAAAGATACTTGTTATCTGGAAAGAAGGTAGAGGTTGAAACCTCGGTCGATAGCTTTGAATGTTTGCACTTAGAAGGAATGTGCAAAATCGTGATTACCAATCTTGTGCGCAATGCCTTTCAGCACACCAATGAAGGTGAGGTCATCATCAAACAGCAAGGGCTGGAAGTACAAGTGATCAATCGAGATAAACAAAAAGACCTGACTCATGAAACGACGGGGTTTGGTTTGGGTTTGCTGATCATCAAGAAAATCTGCGACAAGTATTACTGGCAGTATGAAGAACAAGTGCTGGAAGATGGTCGCGCAGTGAAAGTGACGTTTGTTTAAAGGGCAATTCTTAGCATGAAAACAAGTGTAGGCATGAAAAACAAAGGCTTTACATTGATTGAACTCGTTATCGCTATCGTGATTTTGGGTATTCTCGCCGTGGTTGCTGCGCCGAGATTCCTGAACCTGCAAAAGGATTCAAAGGTTGCGGTTATGGAGACGGTTGAAGCAGCAATGCGAGCAGGTCTAGAAATGGTGCATACGCGTGCCATTGTCGAAGGTTTGGATCAAGGTGAGCAAGAGATCGTCATCAATGGTGTTGTGGTTCCGCTTAGAGATGGTTACCCACGCGTAGACGGTAATGATTCATTCGATGACATGAACAAACAAGTCTTAGCTTGGCTCAATATTGATGCGGTGTCTTTAACTACGGCTCAAAAAGATCCCAATGCTGCTGATCTGTTTACTGACAAAAGCACGCCAAACAACCAAATCTATATTTTCTTCACTTCTGATTTGGATAAGAAAAGCGTCAACTTCCAATGCCAAGTGATGTACCAAAACATCACCACTCCAGAAGTAAGATTACTGACTGACGCTTGCTAGATATCGTTGAGGGGTTACTTCAAGACAAACCCAAAGTTTTTGATGGTTTGGAGTAGCTTCTCTTCGTAATTATCATCAAGTGCGTGCCTTAATTTGAACATGTGCACTTTTAAGCTGTTGGTGTCTGGCTGTTCATCTCCCCATACCTTCTGGATTAAGTCTTCACGACTGATGGGATTTGGAGTGGCGCGCAGCAAGACTTCTAGAATGCGATAGCCAGTAGGAGAGAGTTTGAGTTCATCGCTACCACGCATGACATGGCGCTCTTTCACGTTCATTTTTAAGTCTTTCAACTGCAGAAGGTTCACTTCGCCACTGCGTCGTCGAGAGAGCACTTTGACGCGCATTAACAGCTCTTCAAAGGCAAACGGTTTGGTGAGATAGTCATCAGCGCCAGCTTCAAAGCCAACGATTTTGTCATCTAGCGTGTCCCGCGCAGTCAGCATAATAATGGGGACATCACTGCCTTGTTCTCGTAATTTCTTACACACCTCTATGCCGGACATGCGTGGCAAATTCAGATCCAATATCACGACATCGTGGTGAGTCTTGGCTATTAACTCTAAAGCGGCTACGCCGTTCGAGACATGATCACAGCTAATGTCTTCAAGCTCAAAGTGTTCGACAGTGGTTTCTGCCAGTTCCAAGTTATCTTCGACCAAAAGCAATTGAAGTGTATTTGAGCGCGTCACATTTTTCTCCAGCAGAATGCGGTAAGCGAAGTATAGATTATTAAGCCAGAATCGCAGAAAAACAAATACTTAAATAGAAATTTTAGGTCACGATAACGGTCACTTTAACCAGTTGATAACCCACGAAATGCTAATTTAGCAACCAATTGAATGAATGGAGTTTGCAATGAGACGCTCTACTAACTTTAAGGTGGCATTGTTGGCAACGTGCAATATGCTTTTCTGGGCGTCGATTGCTGTGTCTACGGTTGCGCTATCAAGGCCGAACATTTCTATAGAAGTTCTAGTCTCACTACTTTTTATTGCAGGAGTCTTTACGTGGGCAACGATATATTGGTTGGTTCATAACTGTGTGAAACCCATTACGTGCATTACCAATGATATCGAGCGTATGAATCAGACTGGAAGCGTTGTACCTATCGCCAATATTTATGGGGAAGAATATGAGGCATTGCTTGTGGCGGTGAACAAAGCGATGAGATTGGCACAGGGTGAGAAACAAGAGCGCTAAGTGACCATAATCAAACAAATTCTGGTGCTATGCTTTAACGATGACATAAGAAAGGTAAGGGGCCATTAAACATGTCGCAAATCGAAATCAAATTGGAGCGTCCACGCGTCGAATTGCTGTTTGCCAAATATAAAGATCAAATCGGAGATGACTTTCCGGGCTATCGTAATCATGTTTATCGAACCATCACTTATGCGATGCATTTCCTCGGCAATGATGAGCAGTACGAGCAGTTAGTTGAAACGGCATTTGTTTATCACGACATTGGTTTGTGGACTGACCATGAATTGGCTTATCTCGAGCCTTCTGAAGCGGTTGCTTTGGCAGATAATGAACACTTTGAGTGGGGGTTAGATCCTGATGCTTTGCGCGGTGCGATTCATTGGCACCATAAGATTTCGCCGTATAAAGGGCCGCACCAGAAAGTTATCGAAGCATGCCGAAAAGCAGACTGGATTGATGCAACCAAAGGCAGCGTTCGTAAGGGGTTGAGTAAAGAAGTCATTGCAGAAGTGGAAGCGGCATTTCCAAACTTGGGCTTTCATGACACTTTGCTGCGCCTTGCAAAAGACTATGGCGGTTCAACGCTCGTAGGCGGCGTTAAAGTGACGTTGGGTATCGTTAAGTGGTAATTCGTCTTCTGCCTTAACCGTGAGTAAATATAAGCACGAAAATATAGATAACCAAAAAACAGAAACAACTACGAAATCAAAAATGCCGAGGTGATGCAGTTCACTTCGGCATTTGTCTTTTTGAATAGGGAGGTTATGCGCTGACTTCTTGCTGCATGATTTGTTGATTGAAAGCGAGAGGGTCTTTCAAGATGGCACGCCCAACAGCTGCCAAATCGAGCCAACCGTTGTTTACTGCTTGGTCGATGTACTCTGCGCTTTCAATTCCACCAACACCAATGATAGGAACACCCAAGTCCGCTTGCTTGAGGAAGGTGGACTCTGATACCAGATAGCCTTCGCCGCGGCGATCTTTAGGTCGATTCCATCCCCCAATGCCAGATGACACATCAATGATGTCTATGCCTGCTTTGATCAGCAACTGGCACACTTCTACCATGTCTTCTTGGGTTAATCCTTCTGGGTAAAGGTCTTGACCGGGGATTCGCACCATTACCCCAATGTTGCTATTGGCTTTGATTGCTTCGATGATCTCGACCACCAAACGAGTACGGTTTTCTAATGAGCCACCGTATTGATCATCACGCTGGTTTGTCACTGGAGAAAGAACTTGGTTCAAGCCATACCCGTGGGCACAGTGCAGTTCGACAAAATCAAAACCGGCCTTGTCCGCACGAAGCGCAGCGTCGATAAAGTTCTGACGCCAAACAAGCATGTCTTCCAACGTCATTGCTTTTGGCTGTGGCAACTCGCGATCGTAAGCGGGAACGGTTATGCCGGAAGGTCCCATTAAATCAGGGCATACCTCTAACTGCGCTTTACCGCCGCAATGAGTGATCTGAAAGCCTGCTTTTGCACCGCGAGCATGAATGACTTTTGCGATCGATTGCATTCCCTCAATGCAGTCATCGCTGTGTGCACCTAACTGGTTCGGTTCACTTCGGCCAGTAAAATCCACAAAGCTGTATTCCACCATCACAAGACCCGCACCCGATTGCGCCAGTTTGTCATAGTGTTGAATAGTGGTTTGGGTGGCAATGCCATCGGTTGTCGCGGTTTGAGAGGCCATCGGTGGCACAACCAAACGATTGTTGAGTTGGTGTTTCGCGACGTTCAATGGAGTAAAGCGAGTCATACGATCCCTCGTGATATCGAAATAAGAGCAAACATTCTATGTCACTTTGCCAAGAATATGAGTGCGAATCTTCTGTTTCAATCCGAATACTTCGAATTTCTATCTTACATTTTCATAAATTACGCTAATTTAATTTTACTCATTACCGATCTTCGCTGAACTGAAGCATCACGTTTTTGTGCGTCGACAATAAGCACGATGACAGAAGAAAGAACACCGGAACCCGATAAAAGAAGAGGTGTGTATGTGGAAGGTTCGTGAGGTCAGTCCGACAGATTTTGAAGCTATTAACCGGCTTAACTTCGAGCAGTTAACTGGGCATTGTATGTTTCAATCGAGTTCAATATCTAGCTCAATACTTGAAAGCGGAAAGAACGAGAAAAAGTCACGTAGGGCGCTCGATTTTAGCCAATCTCGGATCACCAACCTCTATTACACGCCAGAGACGTTTTGTGCACAAATTCTCGACCAAGGCGTGTTGTTCTGCCTTATCGAAAATGCGCGTAATCGGCCAGCGGGTTATCTCTGCGTTCGGATGTGCAAACCTGATGGCAAGCAAGTTTATGCGTCAGGAGTGATGGTTTCTAACCTCTATTTTTGTGTAGAGCGTTTTTATCTCTCGCGCCGAGATAACCATCCGGAACTCGGAAAAAAGCTGTTTGAACACTTCGAACAATGGCGTGCGCGAATCTTAAATGTTCAAAAGCAATAACATAAAGAATTTGGAAAAACGCAAGATAGCTTAAGCCGTTATATCGCAGCAGTACCACGTCCCGAATTCATCTCTTCCATCGTTCAATCACAAACTCTCTCAATCACCACTGTCAAAGGAGCACCATATGGTGAAAACAACACGGTTAAGCTCATCAGAGCAAGAACAGAGCGGCCTATCCAACGAGGAGAAGGTATCGCTCTACAATACGTTTACACAACTCGTCTATGAAATGTCATCGAATCTACCGCCAGTCTGTAACGTGAAATTGCTTCCCATTGCTAAAATCAAAGCAAATGGCTATAAGGCCAATACGATGGAGCCGGCGGAGCGCGATTTGCTGAAACGTTCTTTGCTCATAGATGGGATCACATCCCCGATCATTGTGAACAAAATCGACAAAGGAAAAGCGTTTACGATTATTGATGGTGTTCATCGATTTGAGCTAATACAGTCACATCCTGTTTTACAACCTATCCCTGGTTATGCGCCTTGCGTGGTATTTGATACCTGCCTACCGAATTGCATGTCCTCGTCTATCCGGCATAACAGCGCCCGAGGAACCACGGACTCTGAGGCCTTTGCGGATCTTGTCATCAACCTCGTTCAACTAGGTTGGAGTAACGAGCGTATCAACCAAGAAATAGGAATGCTCGACGGCGAAATATCAAAGATGCTTCAGGTTGGCGACCTAGGGGAGTATTCACGACAAACTAGCCTCTCTGCCTACTTGGAGTAATCTCGCTAGCACAAGAGAGCAGGGTAGATTACTGCTGATCCCAATAATCGAGTTTTCCGTTGATTGTGCCGACGTGTACGTTGTATCGCGGAAAGTTCTTAAACAAATACACTTTGTCACCATGACGTTTAGAGTTATAAAAAAGCACACGATAACCTGATGTTACATGGTTAAAGTGGTCATTAGAGTCTTGCAACCGATCATCGACTATCGGATCTCGACTGTAGATGAAATGAATGACTTGATCGCCTAGCTTAAATTGCCTTGCCTCCACCTTCCATTTAGATAACAAGTCTCCATGCTCACTCTGTTTTGAATGCATGGCAACAACCTTACCTCGATAGCACGTCATAAAAGTATCTCTCTCATCGGTTTTAAAGTTGATGGAATAGCGACATGTTGCTCCATTAATAAACGAGTAAAGAATCGTTAGAATAATGCATACAGTTAAAAGTAGAGCGAGTGACATAACGGTTCTATTTATCATTTGCTTGTTCCTCATTGTTTAATTCAATTAAGCCAGAACGAGTAGAGTAAAAATAATTCCCTGTTTTATTTTTAGTTAAGATTGAAGGTGGATTATCTCCTTCAATATGGCAAATTTGACCTGTTTTAAGTTCTTTGCATTCTAAATTCACCCATGAAAGCCACCAAAAGAACAATATATAAACACAAACAAAAATCATGAATATCGAGAGAAAGAACTTTCGCTTTTCGCAACGACAACTTTCTACGGTATGGGTCACTAACGCATCGACTTGAACATTAGAGGGTTCACCAATCAAAGAATCTTTGTCTTTATTCTTTACGTCTGTATTTTGTTTGGGTATTTGGATCCGATAGCCTTTCTTAGGCACATTAAGGATTTTTATATTGTCGATTTCTAGCACCTTCCTTAAGTTGGTTATCGCGACCGGCAGCGAATTTGGACCGATAATCTCCGCACTTCCCCAAGCCTCAAGAATCAATTCATCCTTCACGACAACGTCACCAGGGCTTTTGCATAAACGATCTAAGATGCAACTCTCAGGTATGGTAATCGAGAACGACTTGCCATTTCCCAGAATGAGCTCAGCGCCGGATTCGGTTCGCTTCAGCGTGCAGTTTCCTATTGGCACTTCAATGCTGTCTATTTGTTGAGGTCTCATAAAGCTCCACCTTTATTATTTAGTTTTGAACGCTGATAAATGGTATGAAAGTTCACCCTTATGGTGTTGGTTTAATGTTAAATATATAAGTAATTAATCATTAATTTACATGTTCGATTGTTGTTTATAGGGATCTTGCCCACAAAAAAATGGACTATTTATTCATATTTGTTAAATGTCGTCACCCTTTATTATCCAACCGATCTCAGGCATATATATGAAGAATTTCTTCGCACAATTTCAGTCAATTGGTTGCAGTCAACAAGATGAAGAAATTAGATATGGTTATTTAATGTTTAGGAATGAATCTGAAAAGTGAAGATATTTTAGGTAATCGCAATCAGGGCATGGTCGTTGAGGGGATTACTTATCGTTCCATGCATTCTAACGTTTCAATTATTAATTCTTATTTAACGATGATTAATTACCTTTATTGAGCGAGGTAGAGGATGCTTGCATTTCTAACATAGGTTTTTGCGCTTAATAAACATGATTGTGGAATGCATATCACGGAGCGAATTGAACGAGTTATTTGTACATCTTTGTTCTGCATCCAAAGGGAGTCTCGGATGATCCAAACGCCAGAAATGACGGCTTTTCTTTTGTTGATATTTCTTTATGCCTTTATGCCTGGGCCAGCAATGCTCTATAGCGTGGCGCAAACCTTAAGTTGTGGTAAGCGAGCGGGTATCCTTTCTGTTATTGGGTTGCATTTGGGAGGGTACTTCCACGTTGTCTTATCTGCGGTGTGTTTGTCATCCGCTTTCGTACTATCACCAATGGTATTTGAGGCAATGAAACATCTTGGTGCTGTCTACTTGATATGGCTTGGCATTACCAGAATCTACAAAGCTCAGACACAAGTCTGGTGTGAGAAACAACAATCTGGTTGTCAGCATGATTCCGACCAGAGGGTGTTTATTGATGGCATCATCGTAGATGTTCTAAACCCCAAAGCCGCGTTATTTTACTTAGCTTTTTTGCCTCAGTTTGTAAGTCGCGATATTGGGCCAGATATTTGGCCTCAGCTGTTACTACTCGGCATCATCACCAACATTGTATTTAGCTGTGCTGACTTATTGAGTGTCCTACTTGCATCACGATTACGTGCTGCACTGCTTTTAAAACACAATGCATGGATTTATTTGTCGAAGTGGGCAGGCTCGATATTCATTTTATTAGGGCTCTTGGCGGTAATCAACTAGATATGAGTTTTCTAAGTGAGCTCGTGAAAATTATCTTCACGATAAGGATTTTTGGGTTTTAAAACTTGGCTTTAATCTCGGTATAAAAATTTAAAAATAATTTCATCAATAATAGGAGGGCTATTTGATTTTTTCGTTTAAATATAATAGTGCAAAATAAAAAGGGAAAAGTAATGATAAATATAAACAATGTTGAATTATTAACACCAAAAGATAAAACACTATATTGGAAGAAATGGAGTTATTGTGCAGAAGCACGAATTGATCCGCTGGGTCAGATGTGTGTAGACCATATTAAGGAGCATCAGTATGAATAAGTCTCCCTCTGTTTATGGTGGTGCTTGTATTATTGCGTGCGTTTGTGTTGGTGCTGGTATGCTTGGCTTGCCTACCGCAGCATCAGGCGCATGGACATGGTGGGCGTTGCTGATTCTATTCGGCACTATGATCATCATGACGTTCTCCGGTTGGCTTCTGCTTGAAGCGTACTCTTCCTTTCCTTACAAAGCATCGTTCAGCACGGTAACTGAAACCGTGTTAGGTAAACCTATCAGTATCATCAATAACTTAGCGGTGTATTTTGTTGGCGGTATCCTGTTGTACGCCTACATTACCTCTGCTGGGTTGGTATTGGCGGATATGTTTTCAGTCAATGCCAAAGTGACCTCATTGTTGTATGTGATGGTGTTTTCTTTTTTCGTTTGGCATTCAACGCGTTGGGTGGACCGAATTTCAGTATTGTTGATCCTTTTCATGGTTATCTCGTTTGTGTTTGGGATCTCAGGATTAGCAAGCCAAATCGACCTGTCCGTATTGTTGAATTCCGGTGACGAGGGCGCGAACTACGTGCTTTACGTGGCGCCTATGTTGCCAATTGCGCTTGCTTCGTTTGGTTATCATCACTCGGTGTCTTCCTTGCGAGACTACTACCAAAGCGAACGTAAAGCGGGTAAGGCGTTGATTGGCGGAACGGTGATTGCGTTTGTGGTTTATAGCGCTTGGCTGCTCTCAATATACGGTAACTTACCTCGTGGTGAATTCAGCCATGTCATTGAAGCGGGTGGCAATGCAGATGCGCTCTTGAATCAGCTGAGCAAAGTGATTGAAGTGACGTTTATCTCACAAGTCATCAGTGCCTTCTCTGTCGCTGCTATTTTATCAAGCTTTATTGGAGTAGGACTTGGTGTGTTTGATTTCCTTGCCGACCTATTCAAATTTGATGACACCAAAGAAGGTAGAACCAAAACTTGGTGCGTAACCTTTATCCCTCCACTGGTTCTCTCTTTGCTATTCCCGTTTGGGTTTCTTATTGCCATCGGCTATGCAGCGTTCGCTGCGGCAATCTGGGCCTGTATTATTCCAGCGGCTCTGGTTGCCAAACTGAGAGCTCAGCGAAAAGCAGACGACAACAGCGAAGACTCTAACGATAAGAGTGCAGAGCCTACTTTTACGGTAAAGGGCGGAAGTGCTGTGCTGTGGGCTTCTTTGCTTTTTGGTATCGCGGTCATGGTCATCCACCTGCTGACATTACTTGATGTTATCCCCATGTTCACGGGATAAATCCAATATTCATGGCGAATGCTCGAATATAAAAGCCAACTAATATGACCTGAATTCGTTTTACGGATTGAAATGACTCCTGATGTTTTCATTAAGGTGCGGATATCTCTATCTAAATTTCAATGTCCCACTTAAATGCGTAGTCGGTGAATTTCTCATTGAAGAATGATTTTTTATTTAAGTATTTCGTCAAGCAATAACGATAGAAACAATTAAAGGACGTTAAAAATGACAATTAATTACACGAAGAATAATCACTCGAGCAGAAAATCAAAAAAACAAATAAGCGCTTTACAATACACTGGATTATTAGGTGTTTTGTTAAGTTCGGTGCCTGTGAGTGCAGCATATGTCGACGGCAATTTGAAAATTAACGGAGACTACTTTCTTTTCGGTCTTGGCTCGGGTGCCGCGATGGAAGGCAAAGATGACTATGCGGTTTCTGGTATCGGTCGTGTTACCGCAAACTGGACAGCGTTTGAAGATCAGAGTGGCAATGTTGGGCAAGTCCAGCTTCGAGTCGATCACAAACATCGTTTAACTAATGATGTACCGCTGATGTACATATTCGATAATTTAGGCGGCTACGGCATCATTCAACCTGCATTCAGCGACATTGGTCTTCGATTAACTAATTTGTACTGGCGACAAGAGTTCAACCAACAAAATACCGAACTGATGGTCGGTTTCCTCGACAGTACAGATTATGTCGATACTTACGCGCTTGGTAATCCTTATGCTGGCTTTTCAAATCTCCAATTCAGCACCGGCGTTGGTACTATCCCAATTCCGGATGAGTCCACTTTAGGTTTCACTCTAAGGCATATTACTTCGGATAATTTTTATGGCTTAGTGAGCTTTTCGGATGCGCTCGCCGATTCAACGGAGCCGTTTGACGGGTTGAGCCAGATCGTGCGTGATAACCAGTACTTTAAGTCTTTGGAAATTGGTTGGATAGGGGCGAAAGATGCTTTCTATGTTCAGAACATCCACATGACCTTATGGCACAGTGATGGAAAACAGGAACAAGAAACGGAAAACTATGGTGTGAATGTTTCTGCAACCTACCTTATGGGTGATTGGATGCCATTTGTCAGAGCGGGTGTCTCACACGGCGACGAATCACTGTACGAATCATCGTTCACGTTCGGAACCGGATACTTAGGCTTTGAAGGCAATACTTTGGGCATGGCCGTGGGATGGGCTAAGCCGAACTTACCGATGGAGATCGACGAGATAGTCAACGCAGAAGTCTACTACCGAATGCAATTTGGCGCACTGTCCTTGACTCCTAATCTTCAGTACGTCAGTGATTTAGCGTGGAATCCAAGCGAGGAAAATGCGTTGATCTTTGGCCTTAGAGCAAGACTAACGTTTTAATCTCGCGTCGTTGAGCATTTGAGTAAAAAAATGCGCGGCGACGGCCGCGCGTGTCAAAGACCACAAGATACAAAGGAGTGTGTAGCTAATTGGATTGGAGAACTAACGTGTTGTTAGCGCCTTCATTCTCTCGTTTGGTCTTAAAGTCTCAACTAAATAATGGCTAATTAATGTGCCATGAGAAAAGAAACTGGTTGGCTTCTGTGTATCGATTACCACTCAATGCTTGAGCCATCGAATACTCGGAAGCTGCCAGATTCTTCTAGTGTTAAGTTTGACGCAACATTAATAATGCCAGACACACTTTGCTCGGCGGTAAAGGTCGCGTCTTTGCCACCCATATCGGTTTGTACCCAGCCAGGATGAATCGCCAATGTTTTCACTTCTTTCTCGCGTAGGTTTTGCGCTGCTGATACCAGAATTTGGTTCAGTGCCGCTTTAGACGTACGGTAGCTGTACATATTGCCTGAGCTGTTATCACCAAGGCTTGCTACGCGAGTCGAGATGCCGACGATGGTTTTGAGTTTGCTAGCTGCAACGTTGTCTTGTAACGCTTGGATAAGTAGAGCAGGAGCAACGGTATTGATGGTTAGCACTTCTAACCATTTAGCTTGTGTCATTTCACCGAGTTTCGCGCAATCGTCACCAAGCACGCCTGCATTTAGGAGCAAGTGGTCGATAGGGCGGCCATTCAGACTATCTGCTAGCCCATTGATGTCGGATTCTTTGGTTACATCGAGCTTTAATAGCTCAATGCTTTCGTTATTTTTTGCTAGTTCATTCAGTGTATTTGCTGATTCTGGCGCGCGACAGGCGGCTAGCACATGCCAACCTTTGTTTGCGTATTGACGAACAAACTCCAAACCAAGACCACGATTTGCACCAGTGATTAAAACAGTAGACATAGGGAACTCCTAAACATTCATTGAGTATGTGGTGAGTTTAAGAGTGAACCGGAACAAAATGCGCTAGAAAGGGAACAAACTTAGCAAGATTCGATAATGTCGAATTCAATAAGCTAAGTGGTTATTTTCCCAAGAATAGGAGGCGTGTTAGCGTTTCAAAAAGACAGACGCAAAATGAATTAAGCGCTGCTGGTTTAGCTCTTTTGCATGACCGCTGACACCTGCGACTGCAACGAGCTCTCCCTCAAGATAGAGCGGGATGGCAAGGCAGTTTAAGTTCGGTTCCGCTTCTTCCAAGTCCAACGCATAACCATTGTCGGCAACCACGCTTAATTCTTTCTCTAACGACGGGGAAAGTTGGTCTTGCAAGCGCAAACGTCGTCTGAGTTCCTCATCAAAAGCCAAAAAGACTTTGCCGATTGCAGAGGTCGTTAAGCCCTCACGTTTGCCGCGTGGGCTGCGGATCGTTAGTGGGTTATCTCGTTCAATGGCATCCAGATAAAGGTATTCTTGCGCGCCACTTTGAACAGCAAGATAGGCGGTGTTATCTGTCAACTGAGCCATCTTTTTCAAAAGAGAAGCAAAGTGCCGACGAATCGATTCGTCCTTTTGTTCAAGTGGCTTGGAGAGATCACGAAATCGCAGTCCCAATGTGTAGCCCTGTTTTACTCGAGAAACGTATCCCAACTCACTCATGGTCGCGAGTAAACCGTGCACCGTGGTTTTATTAAGCGCGACAGCTTCACTGACTTGCTGTAATGACATAGGCGCATTATGTAAAGAAAGCGCTTCTAGAATGGTAAAGCTTCGTTCAACGGATTGAATTCTTTTGGGTTCTTTGGACACGTTTTTACTCGGGTAACGGTGTGAGAAATGTGAAGGAACAAAGCCTGAGAATAGCTTCTCTTGTTGAATTAGAAAAGCCCAACGATCTGTCCATCGCCGGGCTTGTAGGTATTAGAAACTTTGGTGATTAACGTTCGCTAGGGTGTGTCCAAGCGAATTTCTCGAATGGCTTGTCTGGTTGAGTATGCGCTAGCGCATTGGTGAAGTTAGAAATCAGTTTCGCCGCCAATCCGGTCAATACCTCTAACGCTTGGCGCTGCGTGAAACCAGCATCCAAGAACGCTTGTAGTCTGTCGTCACCGATATGACCGCGGTTATCAAGTAACTCTTTAGTGAAATCATGCAAGGCTTGTAATTTTGCGTCTGGAATTGGTGTGCCTTCACGTAACGCTTCAATCACTTCGTCTGGCATTTTGCCGGCTTTCATCATCCATGTGTGACCAGGAATGCAGTAATGACACTTGTTTTCGAAGTTAGAGGTCATAAACACCACTTGTTGTTCAAGCGGACTGAGTGTGGTGTTTTTCATGAAGAGTTCAAACGTTTTGTTGTAAGCCTCGTACGTAGCAGGTGCTTCTGCGAGAACCGCATGAAGGTTAGGCAACATACCAAAACCTTTTAGCGATTGTTCAACTAATGCTTTTGATTCTTCGGGTGCCGTTTCAGCTGTGTAGTAAGTGAATTCAGTCATGAGTTTTCTCTCCGTGAGATTTTTGCACTGTGTGCCTGACATTGAATGTAAGCGCGTTCGCTAAATCGAACTGCGTTATGTGGTTTATTATGGTGACCTAGATCTTAATATCAATTAGTTAACTTTTAGTAACCTGGTTTTAAACTTGCTTTGAAGCTTAGAGTTGTTTGCTAAGTTATTAATTAACATGATTAAATTTTTAAAATCTGGATTTGCCTTTTATCTAAGGCGGGCTTTAAATTGGCCAGAATAAGCATAGTGTAAGATGCAAACATGAGAAGGGATGTTGGAGGTCTGGACGAAAACTTCCAATCAATATTGACGTAATTTGTTACATATCACGGCCGGAGAGGGGGGATTTTTGCACGTATTTGCGGTGATTTGTCACGTAAATAACTGAGTGAGAACAAATATCATTCACCTAATGAGTAGTTACAATTACGTGCTAGAACAAGGCCGTTTAACTTGGTTAATATTTAGTCAATTAAGGGGGTGTGTATGAGACGATTCGAGAACATACTTTTTGCTACGCAAGGACTGCCAGGGCACAGTGACGCACTGGGTCAAGCGATCAGAATTGCGGCCAACAATCGCGTTCCGGTATCAGGTTTAATTGCCTGTCCAGACTTTCCTACCGATCTCGCTCAGTATCAACAAAGCTACGAGCAATCTTTACACGATTCGCTTCAGCAGAGCGTGAAAAAGTTACGTGAACAACACGACATTACTGAAGAGCAAGTGCCGTTTCCGCTGCGAGTACAAAGCAGTGAGCAACCAGCGGTTTGCATCATCCAACAAGCCATTACCAATCATAATGACCTGATCATTAAAGAGGCTGAGCCGCTCAGTGAAGGAGCTGAAGGTTTTAAAGCGATAGACATGACGCTATTGCGCAAGTGTCCTTGTCCGGTATGGCTTCACCGACCAATTTCTAAACCAAGAGATAAACGACGTATTGCCGTTGCCGTGGATCCGATGACGGTCAGCGACGAGCAACAAGCGCTTTCGCGCCGATTGTTGGAACTGTCTCGCTCGATTGCAGACACGTGCGACAGCCGATTGCACATTATCTCTTGCTGGGAGCACTACTTGGAGAACTATCTAGATAACCATGTCTGGATCCAAGTAGAAGAGGCGCAGCTGGCCAATGAAGTGTCTCGGGCGAAAGCAAATCACGAACAAGCACTTCAACGTTTGATCGAGGACTCCGGTATCTCTGGTGAGATGGTGATTCATCATCTGCATGGTAAACCAGATGACCAAATTCCAGAGTGTGTCGATGAAACCGAAATCGATGTTTTGGTCATGGGCACCTTAGCTCGAACCGGTATTTCAGGGTTTGTGATCGGTAATACGGCCGAGAACATTCTGCAATCTATCAATTGCTCTTTGGTGGCGATGAAGCCAGAGGGTTTTGTATCCCCAATTAAATAACCAGTCATTCGCGAATATTGAAAGGAGAAACGCTGAGGTAAGCACGATCACGACAGACTGATGACTTCTCAATGGAGGATGGTATGAAAAAACTGTGTCCTATTTGCCAAACTGAAATGGTTGAACGCTCGAGCATTCATGTGTGTCCGAGAAACGAAATCGGCGACTGTTCTTACGATGCACTTAACTTTGTGCATGAAGAGTCGGCTTACGTACTAAACCAAGCCAACACCTTTAGCGACTTGCGTTCCTACGTCGTCCCCGACAGCAAGTAGCTCGAACCATTGAGAATATAAGTCTATATTGAAATGGATGATCGTGACTTAAGTTTTCAGCGGTCTGCTTCAAAGCCTTCGCATTCTAGATAATCCGTTCACCTGTCTTGCTCGGATTGCCTTTCTAACACCCAAATCGACAATTGTGGTTGAAGCCTGAAGTATCAGGAGAGGGCGGTCTTTCCGTTGATTCTATGAGTCACCATCCAAGTGTGAACCTAACGAAATGGATGGCGATATTGAATAGCGTAATAGGGAATAAAAACACACAAGGCTCAAAAGATCGTTCGTTGATTCTTATGATCTTTCCTTTGCTGCCAATGGTCATTTTCGTCTCGCTCATTAGTTGGTATGAGCCGGGAGGCGTAAGTTGGCAAGCGGCTTGGGTTCCGGGTTTAGATGTAAACCTGAGCTTCAAGTTGGATGGCTTGTCTTTCCTATTTGCATGTTTGATCAGCGGTATCGGTGCGCTTATCCAGATTTACGCACTGGCTTACCTGAAGGGGCATTCGTCTCGATTCTCTTTCCATCTGTATTTAACACTGTTCATGTTAGCCATGCTCGGAGTTGTCACGAGCGACAATATCCTGCTCCTTTTTGTGTTTTGGGAGCTCACCACCATCACATCGTATCTTTTGATTGGCTTTAATCATGAGAAAGACAAATCCCGCAAGAATGCATTGCAATCACTTATTGTCACTGGCGCTGGTGGCTTAGCGTTATTAGCTGGTTTGATACTGCTGGGTGAAATGGCTGGCAGTTATGAGATAAGTTCCATCGTCGCGCAAAGTGCGCTGATTGCACAACATGAATGGTTTTTGCCTTCGTTGATTCTGATCTTACTCGGTGCGTTTACTAAATCGGCGCAGTTTCCATTCCACTTCTGGTTACCCAATGCCATGGCAGCGCCAACGCCAGTGAGTGCCTATCTTCATTCTGCCACTATGGTGAAGGCTGGGGTGTACTTGCTTGCCCGTGTGTCACCTATCTATTCACACAGCGAGATTTGGTTTTACACGCTCGGTATTTTTGGCGGTTTTACCGCGATATGGTGCGCGCTGCTAGCACTTAAACAAACCGATCTGAAGCTAATGCTGGCATACAGCACGAACGTCGCCTTAGGTAAATTGGTGCTATTGATTGGCATGGGTACTGAGTTAGCAATGATGGCCGCGCTGTTGTTTATCTTGGCGCACTCGTTCTACAAAGCAGCGCTGTTTATGGTGGTGGGCAATATCGATAAAGCGACGGGAACGCGTGATATTCGCATGCTTCATGGTTTGAAAGCAGTCCTTGTACTCAGTGTTATAGCCGCAATCCTTGCTGCCTTGTCTAAATCAGGTGTACCACCGCTACTCGGCTTCTTAAGCAAAGAGTACATGTACAAATCCGGTCTGGAAGTGAGTGTCAGCCTAACTACGATATTCCTTCTAGTTAACGTCACTATGGTGGCATTGGCGTTGGCGCTGATCGTTAAACCTTTCTTCGCGACGTATGAAGGTAATCCAACGCCAGCTAAGAAAGTGGAAGCCAGTAAAGGGTTATGGATGCCTGCAATGCTGCTTGCTATAGCCAGTGTGTTTGCGCCGTTATTTGGCTTAGGGTGGATCAACAACAATGTGGTTGTTCCGGGTGTTTTGTCGAGCTTGCCTGACTCCGAACCAGAGGCAGCTAAGCTGTGGCAGGGAGTGAATCTGCCGTTGGCGCTCAGCGCATTAACTTTGTTACTCGGCTTTGTTTTGTATCGAATTTACCCGCGGCTGTTGGTTAGCTGGCAGCGTAAGATGCCTGTGTTGCCAACGGCAGAATCCGTTTTCGACAAAATCATGGCTAGCATGATGCGTTTGGCGAAATGGCAAACGCAGTTATTGCAGCAAAAGCGCTTAAGCCATTATGTGTTGTTGTTCTTTATCGTGCTGGCTGGATTGCTGTTGAGTAGCCCGTTAGTGATCCCACAAGCTCGCTTTGCTGCATTAGCAAACATTAGTTTCTACGAGATCAGCATTGCACTGCTACTCATTGGTGCTGCCTTAGTCTGCACCTTTACCACGTCTCGTTTGCTGGCGGTCTCTGCCCTTAGCGTGGTGGGCTTTATGACCACTTTAGTCTTTATGCTTTACAGCGCACCAGATGTCGCGAAAACCTTATTGTTGGTTGAAACCTTGATGGTTGTATTTGTGGTGCTCTTGATACGCCACATCCCAGGTTTATTGACGGTGCCGCAACATTCTGTACGTCGAAGATTACTGCATGGGGCGATAGCAGGTGTGATTGGTATGTCGGTAACGGCGTTGTTGATAAACATCACCGCACAACCTTTAGATTCTACTCTGGCTAATTTCTTCGCAGAGAATAGCGTTCCCGGTGGGCATGGACGCAACATCGTCAACGTGATTTTGGTCGATTTCCGAGCCTTCGATACGTTAGGCGAGGTGATTGTGGTCGTAATGGCGGGTATCGCTGCGGTTAGCTTGTTGAAAACGCACTATCACAAACGCAACCGCATCCGTTCCCTTATCTTTGCGACTACCGCACACATCGTTGCAGCGCTGATGTTGGTGTTCTCACTTTACCTTTTATTACGAGGTCACAACGAGCCGGGTGGCGGCTTTATTGGTGCGCTGATCGCTGTGATTGGTTTTGCGCTACTGATGTTTGCGGAATCGCCAAAGTATGTGCGTGACCGCTTATATTACGCACCATTTAGCATTGCTCTGTTTGGCATCTTCTTAAGCTTTGTGGCTGGCCTAATGAGCTTTGCCTTCAATTTGCCGTTTTTAACGGGTTTGTGGTGGAAAGACATTCTGCCACTTGGCACACCGTTGATATTCGATGTCGGCATCTACCTCGCCATTATTGGTGGTGTCATGGGGATGTTGCTGCGCGTGAATGAGGAGTTGGACTGATGGAAATACTATGGAGTCTCGTGGTCGGTGTGTTTGTCACTGCTGGTGTCTATCTCATGCTTGAACGACACATCTTACGCTTACTATTCGGTTTGATCTTGTTGAGCAGTGCGGTGAACATCGCGATTTTCACTGCCGGACGTTTAACTCCCGGACTACCGCCATTGATTGAGGCGAATTCAGTGTTGCCACCAGAAGGTGCGGCAAACCCGCTTCCTCAAGCCTTAATTCTGACTGCCATTGTGATTGGCTTTGGCTTGTTGGTGTTCGCATTAATGCTGTTTTACCGCGCATATTCCGAAGAGGGCTCGGCCGATGTGGATGCGATGCGACGCTCTGAGGAGGATGAATGACGACGATTTGGTTAACGTTACCCGTAGTTATTTCGCTTCTTACCGCTGTCGCCATCTTCTGCGCGAAGCTTAGCAAAGCGCTGGTGGATGCGATAAGTGGCACAAGTGCACTGGCAACCTTGGTGATTGCAGCATTGTTGACGCACGATGTGATCAACGGTGGACCACAAGCAGTAGCCTTTGGTCAATGGGCGGCACCATTCGGCATTGTTTTTGTGGCGGATTATCTTGCCGTCGCCATGGTGATGGTGACGGCCATTATTGGTGTCGTGAGCGTGTTCTACGCCATGGGCGACCTGCAAGAAAAGGCGTCTTACGGCACGTTTCATGCGCTGATGCATGTCTTGTTGGCCGGCGTGTATGGCGCGTTTCTTACTGGCGACATTTTCAACCTCTACGTGTGGTTCGAGGTGATGTTGATAGCATCGTTTGGCTTGATGATCTTGGACGGGTCAAAGCATCAAGTGGATGGAGCAGTGAAGTACGTGATGCTCAATCTAATTTCGACCTTGGTCTTCTTGCTCGCGATTGGCTTACTCTATGGTGCAACAGGGACTTTGAACCTCGCGGATTTACACGCCAAAGCTGCACTGATTCCGTCAGACACCAAAACCTTGCTCGCGGTACTGTTCCTATTCGCGTTTGCAATTAAAGCGGCATTGTTTCCTGTTTTTGCTTGGCTGCCTGCTTCTTACCATACGTTGCCGAGCGCGGTTGTCGCACTATTCGCTGCGTTGCTCACCAAGGTCGGGGTGTACGCATTAATCCGAGTGTTCACCTTGATTTTCCCGTTATCAGAAAGCGGTTGGCAGCCGACTTTGATGTGGGTGGCAGGGCTTACGATGTTAACTGGCGTATTGGGGGCAGCGAGCCAGTACGACATTAAAAAGATTCTCTCTTTCCATATCATCAGCCAGATTGGTTACATGATCATGGGATTGGCGATCTACACGCCGCTTGCCATTGCGGGCGCGATTTTCTACATCGTGCACCACATCATAGTGAAAGCAAATTTATTCCTGATTGGCGGCTTTATCGAGAGTAAATATGGCTCGGGCAACCTGGGACAATTGGGCGGCGTATACAAAGCCATGCCTTGGCTCGCTTTCTTGTTTCTCATTCCTGCCTTCTCTTTAGCGGGGTTTCCACCTTTGTCGGGCTTCTGGGGCAAGTTCCTTGTCATCAAATCTAGCTTGCAAACCGAGTTGTATTGGCTTGCTGGGGCAGCGCTGTTAGTGGGTCTGTTAACGGTGTTCTCGATGACCAAGATCTGGAACGAAGTATTTTGGAAAAAGCCTCTACAAACACTCAAAGCTCAGCCAATGAACAAGTACACAAAAGGATTGTATTGCGTGCCAATAGCCACGTTGACCACGTTAAGTCTGATTATTGGTTTGGCCGCTGAGCCTTTTTACCAATTTGCAGAACTCGCCGCAGAGCAGTTGATTGAACCTCAAGCTTACGTAAAAGCAGTTCTTGGAGAGAGTGCAATAACTGACAGCGAGATAGCTGAACGCGTGGTATTGAATACATCGGGAGGGAACCAATGATTTATCTGTTTTTGAATTTGTTTCTCGCTCTGGCTTGGATGTTGTTGAACGGCAACTATACAGGCACGAACTTCATTCTTGGTTTTGTGGCCGGCTTTTTGGCATTGCGACTTAGCCAACCGTTTGGGTTGAAAACCAGTTACTTCCGACGCTTCCGTGCTTTGGTCGGCCTGTTTCTTTTCTTCTGTTATGAGATGGTGATATCCGTAGCCAGAGTTGTCTGGGATGTGGTCACGCCAACCCATTTGAGTGACCCAGATATTGTTTATGTGCCGTTAGATGTTGAGTCAGATTTAGAGATCTCCTTGCTCGCTAACATGGTTTCACTTACTCCAGGAAGCTTGAGCCTAGATGTCACACCAGATAAGAAGCACATGGTGGTGCACGCGATGTTTGCACCCGAGCACGAAAAGGTTATTCGAGAGATCAAAGACGGTTTAGAAAAACGGATTTTGGAGGTGACGCGTGGCTGATGGATTACAGGTAGGTAGTTGGTTACAGATGAGCATCACGTTCGCTTATATTGGTTTGTTGCTCAGTGTTGTGATGGCATTCATTCGTTTGGTTCTTGGTCCAACCTTGGCCGATAGAGTGATAGCGCTTGATCTGATTTCATTTGTAACAGTGGGCTTTATTGCCGTTTATACCTTAGATAGTGGACAACAATCCTTATTGGATATTGCTATCACGCTCGGTCTAGTGGCCTTCCTCGGGACGATTGCATTTGCAAGGCTGATCTTCAAAAGAAAAGGAGAGGTGTAATGGACATTATTGTAGGGGTTTTACTCTGTCTCGGAACCTTGTTTACGCTCATCGCGAGTCTTGGGATCTTGCGAATGCCTGATCTTTACACGCGAATGCACGCTGCAACCAAAGCTGGCACGGTGGGCTTAGCTTCGTTGTTATTGGCGGTGGCGATTGCGATACCGGATATCACGGTAATTTCACGAGTGATTGGCACTATGTTGTTTATCTTTATTACCGCCCCGGTAGCGGCACACTTACTGGGTAAGGCGACGCAAGAAAGTGGGTATCAAATCTGGAGAAACAACAAGAAATAGGGCTTATGTGACTTGTGAGTAGAAACAAAAACGCCGCTAAATCAGCGGCGTTTCTATGTAGGTAATTGTCTTATCTACTTGTAGCTAAGCTCGGTCGCTTTGCCTTTGAAGATTCGATACACCATAAAGGTGTAAAGCAAAATCATCGGCATAACGATCATTACGCCGTAGCCTACAATCATTAACGTCGCAGGCGAGGAGGCGGCTTCTTGTGCGGTCATTAATCCCGGCACAACTTCTGGGAAGAAGCTATACGCAAGACCGAGAAAGCTCAACGCGAAAATGACGGTGACACCAAAGAAAGGCCAACGCACACCCAGATCATTCACCATTGGAACCTGACGCAAATAGCGATCAACGAGGAAGATGGTCGCCAACACAATCAATGGGACTGGGGCAAGCAACAAGACTTCTGGGAAGCTGAACCAACGCAGGGCCACTTGTTGATTTACAATCGGGTTTACAACGCTCACTACCAAGATACCCAACGCCGCTAACCAACCAGCACGGCGAGACCAACGCGCCGAGCGTATTTGCAAATCACCTTCCGTTTTCAATACCAACCATGCGCCACCGATGTAGACGTACGCCGCCGTTACACAAAGGGCGCTTAACCATGCAAAGCCAAATGCTTCGGTTGATTGCTCAAATCCCATGATGTAACGACCCACCATGAAGCCTTGGGTTAGCGCGGTGATTAACGAGCCAATTCTGAAGCACCAATCCCAATGAGGCTTATGATCCGAGTTCGCTTTGGCGCGGAAGTCGAACGCCACGCCACGCATGATCAGTGCGATAAGCATGATGGCAGTAGGCATGTAAAGTTCCGTCAAAATCAAGCTATGTGCAGTAGGAAAGGCAATCAGCAGAATACCGACGGCTAACACCAACCACGTTTCGTTCGCGTCCCAGAAAGGGCCGATAGACGCTATCATTCGGTCACGTTGCGCTTCATTATCACTTGGCAATAGGATACCGACGCCAAGGTCGTAGCCGTCGAGCACGGCATACATAAAGACCGAGAAGCCAAGCAGCAGAAGATAAATTTCTGGTAGATAGTCGAGCATGATTAGGCCTCTTGTTGTGTCAGTGGGACTTCATGGGCTGCAACGTCTTTGCGCGCCAAATAGAACAGGGTATGGATGTACGCAACCAGCAATGCCGCGTAAATGGCTAAGTACATAATGAGCGAAGTCATCACACTACTGCTCGCAACCGTGGTGACGGCTTCTGATGTACGCAATACACCGTTGACTAACCAAGGCTGTCGGCCAATCTCAGTAACATACCAACCCGCAAGTGTGGCTATCCAACCAGAGAACGTCATGGCCAATACCGTGTACAGGTAAGGTTTAGGTAACGCTTTTTTGCGTGCTAGCTTCACCGCGCCGTACCAGCTAACCAGCAGCATAAGGACACCAACACCAACCATCACGCGGAAACCAAAAAACAAGGGCTTCACTGGCGGGTGATCAGGTACAAATTCGTTAAGTCCTTGGATTTCCCCGTCTAAGTCATGCGTAAGAATCAAACTCGCCAACTTCGGAATGCCCACTTCAAAATCATTGCTGCGAGTTTCTTCATTTGGCATCGCAAACAGAAGAAGAGGCGCGCCTTGCTCGGTCTCCCACACGCCTTCCATCGCTGCGATTTTTGCAGGTTGATGTTCAAGCGTGTTTAACCCGTGCAGGTCACCGACAAAGATTTGTACCGGGATAAATCCAGCCGCCGCGAACAACGCGACTTTTAGGCCAAGTTTGGCTGAGCGATGATCTGGCTTTTTCATTATTTGATAAGCCGAAATACCCGCAATCAAGAAGCTGGCAGTCAGCGCCGATGCCAATAGCGTGTGCAGAAGACGGTAAGGTAAAGAAGGATTGAAAATAACTTCCTTCCAACTGGTTACATGTACTATTCCGTCAATCACTTCATATCCGCTTGGTGTGTGCATCCAGCTGTTAAGCACCAGAATCCAAAATGCGGACATACTTGTCCCAACAGCAACCAGAACAGTAGCGAGAGTATGGACCCATTCCGGTACTCGTCCTCGCCCAAAAAGCATCACGCCAAGGAAAGTGGCTTCCATAAAGAAGGCGGTCATCACTTCGTATCCGAGCAATGGTCCTGCAACGTTCCCGACTCGCTCCATAAAGCCTGGCCAGTTAGTACCAAACTGGAAACTCATCGTAATGCCGGATACCACACCTAAGGCGAAAGTAAGAGCGAATATCTTGACCCAGAAGTAATAAACATCGAGCCATACGGGAGCTTGTGTGCGGTTATATCGCCACTTGAAAAACACCAACATCCACGCCAACGCGATGGTGATGGTCGGGAAGAGAATATGAAAGCTGATATTGGCCGCGAACTGGATCCGCGACAGCATGAGGGTATCTAACATCTTGGTTCCTCAAAAACGTGCCGTGCTAAAAATCGTGTCTATCTGTAATTTAGTTACGAAAAATCGGGCAGTTTGGATTCATGTATCGAGAAATACAGGTGATTCTGTTTTCTTCTAACCATGATTTATATCAACTAAGACAAAGAAAGGAGTGTGGGAAATTGTCTCAAAATGCCGCTAATAGTCGCGAGAAGTGAGTAAAAGAAAGCAAATGTAACTGAAGTTGCATGAATTAAGATTAGTTCGAATTATCCTTATGATGGTTTCGATAATTCTGAAATAAAATTACAGAAACAGTGTTTTTAGTAAGGATATTTGCGTTTGTTGCTTTGGATGTCCGATTTTGGTTTGTCAGACAAAAAACGGCGCGGACTTGGAGTCATCCGCGCGAGTCAATGACTGCTAGATACATAAGAGTGCTTGGCTAATCACTCGGAGATCTTGAAAAACACAACAATCGAGTAGAACGTTAGCGTTTTCGCCAACCATTCCATTCTTTTGTGACTACGTTTAATTCTCCATTAATTAATGGCTAAATAATGCACTTAAGTGCATATTTTAGTTCCAACGTGAAAGTGCTCAGCGATTGACCCATTATTTGTCTTGCCCTAAAAAGAAGGGACAAGCAACAAGAGAAGACAAACAACAAAAAAGGACAAGCGTTAACTTGTCCTTAAAAACTATTAATTGAAATTGTCTAGAGCGTTTTCACTACAGCTTTTCGAGTTTTGGTAACTGGTAGTGTTTCATCTTCTCTACATCTGGCACGTAAGCTCGAAGCTGAGCACGCCATCCATCTACTGGTGTTTTCGCGTAGTTCACGCCTTTTTCGTCAGCGATGGCATGACATTGTTCCCCACCAAATATGATCGTAAAGCTGCCGTCTTCATTACTCTTAAAGTCTTTACGGTTTGTGCTCACAATATTGTGGTCGTTTGTCATCAAGTAGTTGTCTGAGTTGTACATGGTTAGCGAGCTGAAGGCTTTCGCCGGAACATGATCAAACGTTGCGGTGTAACATTCATTCGCCTTGGTGTTTTCAGGCGCCCAAGAAGCATACATCGCCGTCGATTCAGGGCTCAAACCCCAAGAACCAGCAATGGTGTAGGTCCATTTCTCCCAATTAGAAACATCATGAATATCGAATTGCACCGTGTCGTACATGTCAGGCAACTTGCCCCATTCTTTGAGTAGGGCAGAACGCAGCTCAGCGATGTCTTCCTCTTTGGTGTCAGTGGCATATGGAACGGCTGAGTTTGACTCAATCTTCATCTTGGGTTGAATTTCGTTCTTGATGTACGCCAAGTCATCGGCTGTTGCGTCTGTCCCTACACGAACGCCAATAAACACGTAGTCGGTCTCAATATCACCCGCTTTGTATTCATACACACCCGGTGTCCAAGTGTACTGAACAAAAGTATGGTTTTGGTCTTGGATGTGAAGGGAGACAAAACGGTCACCCATGTCTGGGATTTCAATCTTGAAGCCTTTACGCGCATCAATAACCGCAAGGGAATAGACGTTGTCGACATTCGGCGTTACTACCCAAGTATCACCCGCTTGAGATAGGCCAGGGAAGTGGATGAACTGGTTCAACTCACCACGGCTTAGCATCTTTTGTGCGAACAAATCGGCTTCTTTGCGCTGGTATTCCATTGCTGTCATGCCGTAATCAAGCGGATTTACTGCCCAGTTAGAGGAGTCGATGCTGTCGATCACTTGTTGTGTCGTTGGCAATTCAGCAGCAAAAGCAGCCGAAGAAATCAGAGCCATGGTCAGTGCTAATGACGTCTTTTTCATAATAGGACCTTTCAGGATTAAGGAAGCGTTGACCCCATATTAGGCAGAACAAGATATGTTCAGAAGTGAAGCTGTTGAATGTTAGAAATTAACTGTATTAATATCTAACACAAAGAGTGATGAAAGAGATGGCGCATGTTTGATTACAACCTACTCAAAGTATTGCGAGTGCTGCTCGAAACCAGAAATACTAGGCAAGCGGCAGAACGTTTGAACCTTAGTCAATCGGCGGTAAGCCACGCGCTCAGCCGATTAAGGGAAACTTTTGATGACGCATTGTTCGTGCGCGAGCGTTACGGATTAGTACCGACAGAGCGTTGTTACGAATTAGAGCGCCGTCTTCCTGAATTGGTCGAGCAGATTGATGGACTGTTAGCTTTTGAAGCGGCATTTGATCCTTCTAAATACCAAGGAAAAGTCTCCATCAGTTTGACCAATGCACTGACGAATGCAATTGGTGTGGATCTGTTCTCCACCTTGCGAGAGAAAGCTCCAAACGCAAGATTTGAAATTATGGATTGGCGTTCACAAGTAGAATCGGCTTTGCTATCTCGAAAAATCCACGTCGCTTTGGATTACGGTCCAGAAGGGTATTCCAAACAGATCAAACAAGAGTTGATGCCCAAGAACCACTTTATGTTTTGTGTCAGGCAAGGGCATCCGCTCACTCAACTTGATGTTGTCACCATTCATGATTTAGCCAAGTATCCAATGGTGTTGATTCGTACCCCGGATTGGCAAACAAGACACGAAACGGCAGAACAGACCATGTTAAAAGCCGGTCATGTTCCGGATATTTTGTTGAAATCGGATTCGCCGGAGGTTAACTTTAATGCCATCCGACATTCTGATGCCTTCTTCCCAGTCGCCAGTGTCATGACGACACTTCCAGACGATATCGTCGCTATTCATCCTAACGTTACTTCCAGCACAGGCTTACCCAAGCAAAATATGGATGTGTACGCCTATTACCTCTATCAAACTCAAGATACCCCTTTGATTAACTGGCTTCTTTCAGAGATAAAACTTCTTCTACAACACCGATTCGAGAATAACCAACGACCGACATAAAAGGGCGGAAGGCGAACATTACGCTTCAACAATCGAGGTCTACATGAACAAACTAATCGTATTTACAGGTGGCCCAGGTGCGGGCAAAACCTCTGTAATAGAAAAGCTGATTGAGCTTGGTTACGCTTGCGCGCCAGAAGTGGGGCGCAAAGTGATTAAACAGCAAGTTGCTCTGGATGGTGATGCTTTACCGTGGAAAGACAAAACAGCCTTTCGTGATGAGATGGTACGTGAAGAGAAAAAACACCATCAAGCCTTCGAAGAACTCAATGAGCTTGTCTTCTTTGACCGCTGTATTGTGGATTCATACGGTTATAGCCAATTAGAAAACTTACCCATTCTACAAGCATTAATGGATGCGTGTCAGCGTATACGTTACGCCAACCCTGTCTTTATCTTTCCGCCTTGGGAAGCCATTTTTGCTAATGATGAAGAACGAAAACAAGACTTTGCGGAAGCCGTAAGGACTTATCAAGCCATGATAGAGGCATATCATCAATATGGTTATGAGTTGATAGAAGTGCCGACGATGAGTATCGAACAACGCGTGGATTTTATTCTCGAACGCTTAAAAGATCGGCCGTTGATATAGAATTCATAGAAGTTGCGAGTGGTAGAGTGAACTAAACCGGGATCACGCAATCATATAGAGGGTAAGAGGAATCTACCCTTTTTTACAGTAAGGTTTATTTAAGCAAAATAGGCGCTTAGCGAGACTAGAAAAGCTTAGAAACAAAGTTCTCAAATACGCAATGTTTAAATTTTGAGATTCAGATGTTATAACATAACAATTACTGTTTCCGATTATCCCAAGTACTATGAAGTTTGTTCGTTATTCACTCATTGCTGTCGCTGCTACCGCATTCTCTCTTGCAGCCTATCTCACCTATCAAGCAGAAACGAAACCAGAAGAAATCACCATTAAGGTCACGCCTTATTCCGAGCTAGAGAGCGCTCACGTACACGAGGCTCAGACAGACGACACGGCACCAAACGCCGAACTGGCAACACAAGATCACGACAACATTGCACGTATTCACTACTTCGTTAAAGTAGGTGACACACTCAGCACGATCTTCTCCTCATGGGGCGTCCCATACGAAACCACGCAAAAGCTTCTTGAAGCCGATTTAACCTCCTTGAAACTGGATACCATAAAACCAGGTGACCACCTTGAGTTTGTGGTAGATAGAGACACCAAGACGCTGCAACAAGTGATCTTCCACGAAAGCCTTGTCGAACGTTCGATTTACACGCAGAACGACGATGGCACATTCGCTTATGACTTTGTTGAAGAGCCGGGTGAATGGCGCGAAGAAATGTATTCCGGTGAAATCAACGGCAGTTTCTCATCTTCTGCGCACCGACAAGGATTAACTACTACCCAGATTGCCAACATTACGCGTGTACTTCGTGACAAAGTGAATTTTGCCCGCGAGCTGCGTGCTGGTGATAGCTTTCATGTGCTGGTACGTCGTCAGTACGTTGATGACCATTTAACCGGCAATACCGAAGTGCAGGGCATTGCTATCAAGATGCGTGGTAAAGACGTAGAAGCGTTTTTGGCTGAAGATGGTCGCTTTTATGACCGTGATGGAAACAGCTTAGAACAAGCCTTTAACCGCTATCCAATCGACAAACAATTCCGACGTATTACGTCTCCGTTTAACCCGAACCGAAGACACCCTGTAACAGGCCGCATTCAACCGCATAATGGTACCGATTTCGCGACGCCTGTGGGTTCGCCAGTTTACTCAACGGGTGATGGCAAAGTGATTGCTGTTCGTAACCACCCTTACGCAGGCAAATACTTGGTGATTGAGCACAACAGTGTGTACAAAACTCGTTATCTGCACTTGAGCCGTTTCTTAGTCAAGAAAGGCGATCATGTTAAGCGTGGACAAAAGATTGCGCTTTCGGGTGCGACAGGTCGTCTAACAGGCCCACACTTGCACTTCGAAGTACTGGTGCGCAACCGTGCTGTGGATTCGATGACCGCCGATTTGCCGTTGGCGAGTTCGATTCCAAACAAAGACAAACCTGCGTTCCTAGCACGAGTTTCTGAGTTTGATGACATGGTTGCTACCGAGCAAAATGCAAGCAACGCAAAAGCGAACAAGGGTAAAAAGATGTCTTAGACTCTTTGCATAGTTAAATGAACAAAGGCAGGCTTCGGCTTGCCTTTGTGTTTTAAGAGCCATGTGTTTTATGGACCATGTTGTTTTATGAACTGGCTTATTTTAAGCAGCATGTTGGTTTAGAGAGAATAGACAGACATTCACCACCTCAAACGCTACCTTGGTTGCGCGATGTGATACAGTTCGATTCGCATTCCTGCTGAAATTGACCAAAATACAAGTAGTAACGAGTGGAGGGTGAATGCAAATACCAACCGTAGGCTTTGACCATAAAAAATCGAATCAAGCAGAGATTGAAATCTTCGATCTAGAAAGCTTGCATGGCCAAGAGTACAAAAGCCACTCACCTCAAAAAACGCATCGCATTACCTTCTTTATGATGGTTTACATCGAAAAAGGCAGCGGCGTGCACATGGTGGATTTTAAGCAGTATCCGTTTGAATCTGGCAGCATCCTCTTTGTTCGTCGCGAGCAGGTGCAAGCTTTCGATTTGTCCAACAAACCCTCTGGCAAAGTGATCATTTTCACCCAAGCGTTTTTAGACCAAGTGCATGCCAACATGCGTTTACCTAACTACACTCCAACGCATTTAAACCAAGCTCGTTCGCCACTATTGAGCTTAGACGAAGCCACCTGCCAGAGTGCCAAACTGCTTATTGGCGAGGTTATCAAGGAAATTGAAAGTCAGCATTCCGACCCATTGATCGTCATGTATCTTTTCTCTTCTTTCGCTCTAATGCTGCATCGCCTAAGACCTGAAGAGAGGCACGATAAGTTAACCAAAGAGCAGAGCTACAAGCTTGCACGTTTCTTTGATTTGCTCCAGGCGAATTATGAACATATCCGTGATGCTAACTGGTATGCGGGGCAGATGGGATCAACGTACAAAACGTTAAATGTTATTTGCAAGCTGGCAACGAACTTAACCGCGAAACAAATGATCGACGCGTTTGTCACAATAGAGATTAAGCGCCGCTTGGTGGTGAGTAACGTTACGACGCAACAGTTAGCTTTTGACTTTGGTTTTGAAGATGCGAGTAATTTTGTTAGATACTTTAAAAATCAAACCGATATGACACCAAGCCAATTCCAGAAGCAATACGCCGAACCACAGTTATGATGTTGAGTATGAACACCTTTTTGTGTTCATGTTCGATATTGACCATTTTCCGACGCACATCCACACAGACGAGTCTTTGATTCATTCCTATTATTGTTCTCAAGCCAACAAGAGGAAAATAATATGAACAAATTGACTCGCTTTTTCGCTAGCTCTGTTATCGCATCCACCGTTTTTGCTAGTGCTTCTTTCGCTGTAAATGCCGATGAATTGTCGAATCGTGATAAAGCCGTCGCGGTTATCTCAAGCATCGAAACTGGCGACCAAAACGCGATTTCATACATAAACCCAAACAAGTACATTCAGCATAATCTTGCGGTTGCAGATGGTTTAGCGGGCTTTGGCGAAGTAATGAAGATGCTGCCAGAGGGCATTGCTAAAGCGAAAGTGATTCGTACCATTCAAGATGGCGAATACGTGGCATTGCACACGGAATACGACTTTTTCGGACCGAAAGCGGGCTTTGATATTTTCCGTTTTGAAGATGGTTTGATCGTCGAGCATTGGGATAACTTACAAGACGTAGCGAAACCTAATCCAAGTGGTCGCACTCAATTTGACGGTGCAACAGAAATTACAGATGTAAACAAAACGGACGAGAACAAAGCGATCGTTTCTGATTTTGTACAAACCATTCTGATGAAAGGGGATATGTCTCAGATCAGTAAGTTCATCGGTGAGAAAGATAGTGACTACATCCAACACAACGTTGCGGTGGCCGACGGTTTGAGTGGTTTAGGCGTTGCACTCAAGCAATTAGCGGAAGCGGGCATGCCGATGGTATACAGCAAGAACCACTTGATTATCGGTGAAGGGAACTTCGTGTTATCAGTGAGTGAAGGTCAGTTCATGAACCAACATGTCGCGTTCTATGACTTATTCCGTGTCGACAATGGCAAAATTGTAGAGCATTGGGACACGATTGAAGCGATTCCACCGAAGTCAGAGTGGAAGAACGGCAATGGCAAGTTCGGCTTTAAATAACATCTAACGACAATATGCACGAAAAAGAGAGTCACATTGTGGGCTCTCTTTTTTCGTTTAAGCGAGTTACATACCCAATAATAGTTCGAAAATAAATCAATGTGATACAGGTGTAAAATAAAAACAGCTTAACTTTGGTTTTTATTTGTACAGAAATTAAAGACATTAAGTGATAACTGGATTATTAAGGTATTTATGAAACATGAATAGAATTAAGACTCTATTTTTTCTCTTTCGTTTTTTTGTTGTAGCGCGTGAAAAATGTGTGACTTTAATTCCAAATAATATTTTGAAAATCGATTTATTTGATTTTCTTCGCCTTTGTTATCTTTCTATTTGTGCTGACTATTAAATTGGATGAATTATACTTCTTACTTATTTGTTGTAAGAAAAATACTACAACAAAGTCAGTTAAGTTAATGTTTTTACGGTTTTATTTAACTCGGTGTGAGTTATTTTTGTTGAATGTGAAACGAGGCTTTTGTTGCTAACTTGCTGTTAGAACTCTAAAAGTTGCTGTCTATTTTCTCAAAATAACGCCTTTCTTTTGATTGTGAAAAAGCTACTATGAATTAAATTAAAATAAGCTAATTAAGTTTATTCTTTAACATGAATTTAAACCTGATTGATATAATAATTAGCTTTATAAAATGGGGTGGTTATTCGCTATGAAAGATAAAGTTTGATATTTATCCCAGAAGTAAGAACGAATTTTTGCCTTGGTTATTTTTATTTATAAATTAAGTGTGCTTGCAAAAAATAATTGAACCGTTAATTGCAGGTCTTTTGTGCAGTACCTAAATAATTAATATAAGACTAAGGACTTAATTATGTATCTAAGAAAGAGCAGTGCTACGCAGACAAACTCCATTGGTTATCGCACGTTAGGGTTAACAATGCTTTGTTCTGGTTTATTGTTGAATCCGATCTCCCAAGCCATGGCGGCGGAATTCAGCACCGATGCGGTTGCACAATCAGAAAGCGAATACTGGAGCACCTATAAGTTAGACATCAAAAACACTGGCTCAGACAGCGCAGACATGCGTGAGGCGGTGATTGAGTTCGTACTGCCTGTCGCAATTAACGACATTGGTTGGGCATCAAATCACCTTTCATACCCATCATGGGAGATCGCTCATACAACACAAGCTGACGGCGTGTTGAACGCTGTAACACTCAAATTCCCAGCAGGATCTTGGGTAGACAGTGAGCTGGCATCTGGTGAGTCGGCAGCGTTAACCATCTCTTTTGGCGGCGAACTGAAGGATCTCAATGCGTTTGAAGATTCCGTGGTGGTGAAAGTCGATGGTGAAGTTGTTCCTCCACCAGAGTTCTCGTTGGATATCTTAGCGCCGGCACAATACTCTGTTGTTTACACTGGCTCGAATGTAGACATCATCACGAGCGTAGAGGGTGAAGGTGCAAGTAAGCTAGAGTTCTGGGTCAACAATACCAAGCTGGCAGAGCAACCTGTAGTAGAAGGAACGACCGAGTATCAACAAGCTTGGCTACCAGCGGAAATTGGCGCCGCTTCAATTGCTGTCATGGCGTTCAACGAAAGTGGCGAAAAGCTGACTGATCAATCGGTACAAGTCACGGTGGAATCAGAATCTACCGCGCCGAACCCTCCTGTGATTGAGTTTATCTCGCCAGATTCAGGCTCTTCTCACCAAAAAGGTGACACGATTTCGATCTCAGCTAATGTTACCGATGCGGATGATGACTTAGCGACGGTTAAGTTCTTTGCTAACGATGCTGAAGTATGTCAGTTAGACGCGAAAACGACACAAGATTTCTCTTGTGATTGGACTGCACAAACAGCGGGTTCAGCAACGCTTCGCGCAGAAGCTCAAGATGACGAACAACATGTTACTCGCAAGAGCCTAACCATTACTGTGACGGACACGAGCACCAGTTGTGGCGATGTTCCTCAATATGAAGATGGCGTGCCATACAAGGTGGGTGATGAAGTTACCAATATCGGCAACATCTATTCATGTACCGTAGCAGGTTGGTGTGGAAACCCAGTTTGGACGCCGGGGACAGGCCACCCAGATTATCCAGATGCGTGGAAAGACGCGTGGGACGAAGTAGGGCAATGTGATCCTAACCCAGTTCCAGTGGTGGATGTTCAATCCCCTCAAGATGGACAAAAAATTGCACCAAACCAAGCGTTCGATGTGATTGTCGATGCGACTGACGATACTGAAGTTGCTCGCGTTGACGTTCAGTTGAATGGTCAAGTGGTGGCAACATCAAGCACTCCATCACAAGGCGATACCTACACCATTACAGTTCCTGCACAAGACGAAGGCCAATACACGCTAACCGTCGTTGCTTACGATGACCAAGGCGCAAGTGCAGAAGCGGCACCAATTTCTCTGGCGATCACCGATAAAGATTTGGTAGTTTCGCTGTCTTCTCCTGTTGATGGTTCGAGCTACTTTGAAGGCCGTGCGATTTCAATCAAAGCAGACGCGAAGAGCTACCAAGGGGATATTACTTCAGTAAGCTTTATCGCAAATGGTAATGAGCTATTCAAAGACACTGAAGCGCCATACGAATACGAATGGCTAGGTGCACAGAAGGGCGCTTACGCGATCACAGCCAAAGCAGTAAACACAGCAAGCCAAGAGCAAACTTCGGCAACGTCTAACATTACGGTGAAAGAAAGCACTGGCGGCGGTGGTTTAGTCGATAACCCAGATCGCTCGATCAGTTACCTAACATCTTGGGGTTTGAATGACTACGAGCAGTTGTTCAACTCAGAGGGTGATGGTTACCTCTTGTCATTTGGTAAGTGGGACGCGAGCGGTAACATTACGATCTCCGATGGCATGCTAACGCCACCTGATTACAATCCGGATTGGATGCCAACGCAGTACCTAGCTTGGTCAACACTTAAGCATGACAATGAAAACGTAACTATGATGGTGGCGTTCGGTGGTCAAACGTACGAAAGCATTTGGTCAGCGATCAGTACGCCACAAAGCCGTGAAGCGGTCGCAACTGGATTGGTTGATTTGGTACATACGCCATTCCCTGTGTACAAAAAGAATCTGACACCAGAAGAGATGGAAGGTGAATGTCTTGCATCAAAACCTGATGGTAGCTGTGATTACAGTAAATACCAGCTAGCAGGCTACGTACACATTGACGGTCTAGATTTTGACTTCGAGAAAGCCGCTCGAATTACGGATAAAGAGAACCAAGATCTGACTGCTCTGATCAAACTGATCCGTGAGAAAGTAGGCAATACGAAAGTGCTGTCTCTGACGACTTACCACGTAGGTGCAGACCCAGTTGAGTGTATGGATGCGAGTGTGTTCGAAAATTGCTCTTACATTGAACCATCAGGCCGTTCATCTCACCACGGTGAAGTTATCGATTTGCTGAAAGCAACCAAGAACGACTTCGATTTCTTCAACGTAATGACATATGACGCAGGTCGAAACTTCCTCTACGACGTCGCGATGGCGAACTATGCTGAATATATTGGAGACAAGTCGAAGATTGTTTTAGGTAACACGATCAACAGCCAATGGGCGCCAGGTGGCAACTTTGTAGAAACGCGTCAAAACAACCTAGACCGTGCTAAGTGGCAGAAAGATAACGGTTACGGTGGTTTCTTTATGTGGACGCTAGGTTCAAACAACCAAGGTTTGAGCATGGCAGAGCAAGTTGACTACTTTAACGACATGATCAGTGTAAGCAAGTAGTACTCACCTCATCTTGTAATCTACTTGAACGACGGAAGGCTCTCATGCCTTCCGTTATTTCTTCAATCTTCATCATGGGAACGCTTCTCGCTCGCCGTATTCTCATGCAAATTCCAATTGAAATTCAGTGGTGACAATATGTCAAAACTAGATTCTGGTCAGCACCAGAAAGCGATTCCGCACGCCCAAAATAAGGCATTCAAACCTAAAAATGACTCACCCCAACACCAAAGCAATACGTCACAACACTATGACGCGTTCAGTAAATGGTTACATTGGATAATGGCGGTGATCATCATCTACGCCACCATTGCGGGTTATGGCATGTTGTTTGTGATGGATATGCCGCAACTGTTTCATGTGTTGTCGACGCTCAACATGTCATTCGCGACCATTGCGGCGGTATTGCTCATCGTGCGTTGGTGTTGGTCATTCTTTCGAAAGACACCAGAGTTACCAAGCACGATACCCAGCACGCAGAAGAGCATTGCTAAATTGGCTCATGGCACTATCTATCTTGTGATGTTTGTTGTCTTTGTCAGTGGCTTTTTGATGCTTAAGCACGAGTACCCATTCTTTTGGCTGTTTACCATTCCAAACCCAATTTCTAATGCCGAAGTGAATGAGTTTTTCTTTATGGTTCATCGAGTTGGTTGTGCCACATTAGCGACGCTGGTGGCGTTGCACGTTGCGGCGGCATTGAAACACCACTTCGTGAGTAAGAATGATGTGTTAAGAAGCATGGCGTTGAGTACGTCCAAGCAAAATTGATAGTAGGGAGACGGGCGCTTTAACGCAACATTGAATAAAGCGGTTCACACCAAAAGAAAAAAGGCTTGGTGAGCCTCCAAGCCTTTGTTTCGCGTTATCAAGCCGTTTTGGGCTAAATAACTACTTTTTAAAGGTGAGATTCAGAGTGAGTGGAACTCGGTCTGAAATCTTAATACCACCAACCGTTGCTGCTAGGTTTGTTAAGTTTTCAGTTGGGATACCAAAATCCGAAGCGCCAATAATGACAGGCGCACTTGAGCTAACCATCACAGTATCGCCAGCATTGAGTACCACAACAGGGAATTCTACCGACTTGGTCTTACCAAACAGTGTCACTTCAGCAGGTACTTTAAGCTTGTGAGAGCCTTCGCCTAGTATCGACCAATCGACTTTTCCGACAACTTTTACAGGGGCATGTTTTGCCGATTCGAAGAAGATTTCGTTGAGTCGCGTATTACGGATTGGAATGCCGGTTTCAATGCTGTTTAGGTCGACAGACACATCAAATTGTCCTTCGCTGTTAAGCGTGCCTTTGAGGGCATCGATGGTCGCGGGTTCAACAACAAACTGATTTTTGATGGTAGCAAAGCTGACTGAGGAGAATTCTGAATCTAGCGTGTAGTTATCAGCAGCGAACGATGCACCTGAAAATAGCGCAAGCGCGATGCTTAGGGTGGATAAAGTCTTTCTCATTATTATTAACCTTATATACGTTGAACAACGGTTCTACTTGATAGTAGTTCGGATTTATAAAAGTTAATAAGGAATTAAATCGATTGATTTCGATGATTTTTTCGATGTGATTGTGCGCTCAATAATGAGGATTTGATATCAATGTAACTGATGCCATTTACGCTTTTTATGTCAAAAATGTGCTAATTAGCAATGACTTATTAAGGTGTTGGTAAATCTATACGACCAATATGGTTATTCTATAAAAGTGTGATGCTGATATAAAAAAAAGGCTCATTTTATTAAAGTTGTTGCACCTGATGCGGATAACGTAACTGAATAGTTAAAACCAGTATCGCGGGAGAGTGGTTTGGCAAAGAGATAATGCCAAACCATCGGCTTAATTAACCCCGTTGATGGAAATTAATCGCTTGCGTTGAGACAACCATAATGAAAAGAATCATCCTATTAGCCGTTTGTGCCATGTTTGGCATTGCTGTCATGGCGAGTATGGCGTCTACCTACTTTATCTCAAGTCAGAAAATCGATGACATCATCTTGCACAAATCTCAGGTTCAGGCTGAGTTCTTAGCTGAGAATGCAAGTTACATCCTAGAGAACTCAAATCATCCGATCCAAGATCTTCAAGCGTTAGTTGACCAGCTAAAGCAACGCTCAGATGTAAGCTATGCCATTGTAATAGATAGCAATGTTTCTGCTGTTGCACACAGTGATAAACAAAAGCTAAACAAGAAGTACGAAGATGACTATACAGTGGCGGGTGCAACCAAAGGTGTGCAGCAATACTCGAAGTGGTACGCGGATGTGCAGCAAGTGTGGGTGTTCGATATCATGGCTCCAATCTACGTGAATGGCCAGCTCTACGGCACGTTCGATATTGGTATTCCAATTACGGAAGTGAGCCAAGCAACGAACGGCATTATTAGCTACCAACTTGGTTCAATGATCGTGATTTTTGTACTTTGCGTGGTACTACTTTCACTTCTGCTAAGCCATTTAATGAAGCCGTTATCAGTATTGAAAAATGCACTGCATGACATTTCGCAAGGGGAAGGAGATCTGACTGTTCGTTTGCCAACAAAAGGCAATGATGAAGTGGCTCAGATTTCATCAGCATTTAATGTCTTTGTCGAAAAGGTTCATGGCATTATTTCGCAAGTGGTGAATACTGGTGTTGCATTGAATGGCTCTGCAACTGCCTTACGTGAGCAATCTCAACAGGCGTTGACTCGTGGGCAGGAGCAAAACGAGCAAACCATGCTGGTGGTGACGTCAATGAATGAAATGATTGCGACAGTTAATGAGATTGCATCGAACGCAGCAGGTGCAGCGAGCGCAGCAAGTACTGCAACGGATGAAACGCAAGAAGGCTACAAGACGCTACAAAAGACCACTACGGCAATCACAAACCTTGAAACTGAGATGAACAGCACGTCCAGCATCATCGTCAGTTTGGCAGATAATACTCAATCGATCGGTTCAATCCTTGAGGTGATTCGTGGTATCTCAGAACAGACCAACTTGTTAGCACTTAATGCTGCAATTGAGGCTGCTCGTGCTGGTGACGCAGGTCGTGGTTTTGCTGTGGTAGCTGACGAGGTGCGTAACCTTGCGACGAAAACCGCACAGTCAACCGATGAGATTGACCTGATGATCAAACGCTTGCAAGACGAAGCGCAAAATGCCGTGAGTTCGATGGGGAACAGTAAAGCTCTGATCGAAGAAGGAACTGCGGAGACGGAACTGGCGCGACAAGCACTAGAAGCAATTTCTAAACAGGTAATGACCATTTTGGATATTAATACTCAGGTTGCAACGGCAACAGAACAGCAATCGACGGTAGCTAACGAGATCAACATGAACATGGATACGGTGAGCAACTCAGTGAAGCTCGGTCTAAATGCAAGTGAGCAATTAGAGCAATCGAGTCAACAACTGGCTGAGCTTTCGCAAACGCTTGATCATTACGTCGGCTCGTTCAAAATCTAACCCACAACAAGCATGCAAAAGGCGACCATCGAGTCGCCTTTTTGTTTGCTGATACGTACACAAAGAGTGGTTATGGGGTGATGTTACTAAAGGTCACTGCTTGAATTTCGTCTTGCGCCGTTCGCTTGAAGTTATCCACTTTGCCCTGGAAATAATAAGGCATGAAATCGGATTGCGCTTTGCTCGAATTTGCGTAATACAAAGTCACTGGCTGCTGGTTTAGTGCACCAGACGTTAAGGTGCCAATCAATGCGTGCTCGAATTGATGATAACCATTGCCCCAATGAAACGCTTTGGTTGATTTTGGATCGAGACCGACGCCCCCATATTGATGATCAACCCATGCATCCATAAAAGTACGTGTGGTGTATGGCAGCACATGCCCAACCTCGTTATCCAAAATGGCAAGTGTCATTGCTGATTGGTCAAGCTCCGCCCATTCCCAAGAAGAGCTGCCGTTAGAGTAAGGGCGGCTTTGCCAAGCAGGGATGGATTGATTCGCCCATTCGCTTTGTAGTTCGGCAGAGAATAAAGCGCTAACTGGCTCGAACTGTTGTTGATATTGCGCTCGCTCTAATGTCGTTCTAATGCCTTGTTTCGCAAACTGTTTCCAATCGGCATTGTTTATTTGTTCTGCGACAAGGTAAGTCATCCAATACGCTTTGATGGTGTGACCAAAATCGTTATGTTTAGCGTTTGGCTGCATGACGGCTTTGTGATGAATGGCGCCGTAGAAGCGCTGCTCTTTATCTGAGTGATAATGTTGAACTAATGTACTTGTTAACCAAGTCAGATCACTGAGCCATTTCGTTCGGTGTGGTTCTGGTAATAGGGGAGCAACCAAAAGCATATAGCCGTTAATTTGGTCTAATTGTGCAACCAACTCATGCTGTTTTGCACTTTGCTCATCACCATCTTGTAAAACCCAAGCAAGTCCTACTTCATCGGTTAGTCTGTAGTTATCAAAGATAAATTTTTGCTGATCAATAAGCACTTTTTCTACTTGAGGATCGCCCGTTAAGTAGTAATACATTGCAAGTCCAACGAGTGCGTAAGCTTGGTCTTGTGAAGTTCTCTGTGTCCACTTTAAACCAGCTTGTTTATTTTGCGTGAACGAAATAAAGCCGCCATGCTCTTTGTCTTGCAATTCGTTGATTAAGTAATAAGCCCCTTGTTTTGCTAACTCAAGGGCTTGAGTGTCTCCAGTCAGGTGGAAAAGAACCCCATAGGCGTAGGTTTGGCGTGATTTCATTCGCGTATATTCACGACCAAAATAGGGAGTAATCCAACCTCGATCTAACTCATTGCAGACATTAGCTGTATCCAGTTTGCGACCATCGTTGCAGCGGAAAGTGGGGAAGTTTCCAACAGGTTCTCCGTAAGCTTTTTCATCCATCCAGTAAGGGGCTAAGCCAGTTGTGACGTGGCTTAGCCATGTCTGAGTAGATGGAAAGGTCGTTGACGCCGCATTATTTGCAATCGCGTCTTGGGAAACTGTTTCGTGTGAAACGGAGGTTTCAATTGTCGCCGCCAGTGACACCGAACTGGTGGCGAGAGATAACGCTATTATTAACGACTTTGTCGAAAAAGGCATAAAGCAAGTCCTTGAAAGAAAAGAAAGAGTATATCGGTTGGTGACCTCTACAAACCGTTGAATCTCTCCGGTTTTCTATTCCTTCTGCTGACAAGCTTGTCATTCTTTTTTGATGGAACGAGCGGGGTTACCAGCAACGCGGTCTCCAGGAGCAACATCTTTAGTTACGACCGATCCAGCCCCAATCACGGCTTCTTCTCCAATCGTCACACCCGGCATAATGATCGCACCGCCACCAATCCAGACTTTATCTCTTATCGTTACAGGTTTTGCAGTTTCATCCCCAGCAAGGCGTTGCTCTGTCTCTAAAGCATGTGCTGCGGTATAGATTTGAACTCGTGGACCAATCATCACGTTTGCGCCGATGGTTACCTGCCCGTTGTCTATGACGATGGCGTCCCAATTAATGTAAGTGTGCGAGCCGACTGAAAGGTTGCATCCATACGTCAATTGCAACGGGGCTTGGATACAAGCACCAACACCAAGATTGACACCCATTTCAACGAGAAGTGCATGTCGCTTTGCTGCATTGGGTTCATGGTTGAAGTTGAAAATGAGCTCACATGTGCGTTCCCGCATGAACTGAAGTTCTTCGTCTAGGCAGTTATAAACCTTTCCTGAACGCATAAGTTCGAGTGCTGACATCTTTTTGCCCTTACCGCTTAAATAGTGCAACAAAGTGAGCAATATAAAGCGCGCGCTATACAAGTGGAAATTGAGAACCGTAAAATCAGAATATGGTCACTCAATAACACTTCATAACATCGCCTTGAGAAACAATTCAATACTAAACCGTTGAATGTACGGGGAAGTGTACTAGGTTTTATATGAGTGCTTGTTTTATGAAACCGCGGCTTTTTAAGCCGTCGGTCTTTGATTAAGTACGGATAAATACTGTGTTGGGTCTATTCACGCGTCATCGATTATCGGATTACCGATAAATAAGAATATGGCGCGAAACCAAAGGGAAAAACAGTTGAGCAATCCAAATGAAAACTTAGAGAAAGTGTTGGCTAAGGCGTTTACCACGTCTTTGATACGATTCTCCGTCACGACGCTTATCGTTATTGTCTGTTGGTGGGCGTTTTTACCATTTCTTCCTATCTTGCTTTGGGCGTTGGTGCTTGCCATTGCGCTCTATCCAGTCAAACTCGTCATTGAAAGAAAGCTTGGGTTAAGCTCGGCGCGTTCGGCAACACTAATTGCCATCATTGGCGTGTTGATTCTTGGTACGCCAACGGCCATGGTAGGCAATTCCTTTGCTTCGAAAACACTCGGTGCCTTTGAATCGTATCGAGATGGCACTTTGGTCATCGCCAAGCCTGCAGATAGCGTCAAAACTTGGCCTCTAGTCGGTGAAAAAGTTCATGCCGTTTGGTACGAGGCCGCAGACGATCTGCCAACGTTTGTCGAAAAGCGTCAGCCTCAAATCAAAGGCTTCTTTAGCTGGTTCGTTGACAGTGCAACGGGAGCGGCGAAGAGCGTGTTTATGCTAATAGGCGCGATCATTATCGCCGGTATCATGCTCGCTTGGGCTCAACCTGCTGCAAAGTCGATACGTAAGATCTTCATTAGCTTCACCGATGAGGTGAGGGGACCAGATTTACATCAACTCACCACGGCCACCATCAGACAAGTCGCCGTGGGAATCATCGGTATTGCGTTCTTAACGGCAATGGCATTCGGCGGAGTTGTTGCATTATCCGGTGTACCTGCTGCCGCTTTGTTTACACTCATTGCGTTGATCTTTGCGATTGTGCAATTGCCCGTGACCATTATTGCGTTGGTTGCTGTCGGTATTCTATGGGCAGGAGATAGCGGCACGGTTCATAACGTCATCTTTACTGTGTTATTGATTGCAGCGAGTCTGATCGACAACTTCTTGAAACCACTGATTCTCGGACGTGGGTTAGAAGTCCCTATGCCCATTGTCCTGATTGGTGCAGTGGGCGGCATGATGTCGGGCGGTATTCTTGGCATGTTCATTGGCGCTGCCTTCTTAGCGGCGGGTTACCAAGTGTTTATGAAGTGGGTAGACACAGAAACCCAAGACGTTGCTGATGTCATCGAGACTGGGCAGGCACAAGAAGTTACTCAAGAAACCGAGCAAAAAGGAAAGGAATAGAACGACTAACGTTTTATTCAGTTATTACTGCAGATAAACAAAAAGACGGCTCGCATGGCCGTCTTTTTTGTGTTTGTTATTCAGCTATCAACACGCTTTTAATGCAATCTATTCTCTGTGCGGTATTCGGAAGGGGTTAAACCGACTTTATTTTTGAATAGGCGAGAGAAGTACTGTGGATACTCAAAGCCAAGCGTGTAGGCAATGGTCGCAACAGAATCCTCGGTAGAGAGAAGCAGATCTTTCGACTTATCGATCAGAGTCTTATGAATCCAATCTTTGGTCGTTTTGCCCGTTTCTGCTTTAAGTGCATCGCTCAAGTATCGGCTGGTCATATTCATACTTGAAGCCAATTCTTCCACTTCTGGGATGCTAGAAGACTCATCAAGAATGGCTTGCATTCTGCTGTCCAACAGCTGTGAGAAGCGCTCGTATACTGAGCTTTCAGACTCTTTGCGCATTAAGAACTGACGATGATAGTAGCGATTGGCGTACATCAGTAATGTGCCGAGTTGCGACAAAATCAGTTCCTTGGTGAAGGCATCCAAGTTATTGCGATACTCCGCTTCAATAGCGTCAAAAATCGCCGCCATTTGCTTTTCTTCTTTTGGCGAAAGGTGCAGCGCTTCGTTCACAGAATACTTAAAGAAATGGTACTTCTTAAGCTGTTCTTGCAGTTCGTGGCCGCGAATATAATCCTCATGGAAACAGATGCTTCGAGCCACAGAGTCGACTTTAATGCCAATGCCAGCAATCTCTTGCTCGGGTGCAATAAAGATCATGGTGCCATTGGAGCAATCGTATTTGGTTCGACCGTAAAGCAACTCGCCAGAAGTGATGTGTTTCAGCGAGATAGAGTAAAAATCGCTTGAGATAGCAAAACCGTTGTCGCATCGCAGATCATCATCGTGGTCTTTAGAATCCATCTTGATGACATCAATTAATGGGTGCTCAGGAGGGCGGATTCCAAACCACTCGTTTTGCTCTGCGATGGACTGAAAATGATACTTCTTCATACGATTACCTAAAATGACAGTGGCAGATAACCAAGCTGCCACTGTTGCCGTGTTGCCATGAATTAACTTGTTGGTTTATTTCGCGATACAGCCTTATGCGCTTTGGCTATTGAAGAACTCAGCAATCTTGTTCGCAGCAACCGTTACATATTCTTCAACATCGTATAAGTCTACATGACTCGCGCCAGGCACGGTAAACAGTTCTTTTGGTGATGTGACCTTCTCAAAGAATAGCTCAGTTGCGATTGCGGTATCTGCTCGTTCGCCCACAATACCCAAGAATGGTTGAGCCATGTGTTCAGCGTAGCGTTCACCAATATTCAGTACTGCCGACTCATAAATGTTCGATAACACTTGGTTAGAGAATCTAGGGTAGGTTTCACTGCCTGCGCGAGCGGTACCGTAGAACTCATAACCTTCAAGTGCTGCTTCTGAAGCTTGAGGGTTGTTCCATTTGTAATCCGGATCGTCGTATCCAAACAAGTCGAATGTTTCCGAACTTTGCTCATTGTACATGCGTTGGCGAGCGTCATTCGCGGCGCCGATCATGCCTCGGTAAGCGGCTTTATCACCGAAGAACATGGCATCGGTTGCTAACATTGCGCTGATAGAAGCAAAAGCTTTTACTCGCAAGTCTGTGATAAGCACGCTACTCATAGTGTTGCCGCCGCCACAGATGCCAATGCCGTACAACTTGTCTTTGTCTACATAAGGTAAAGAGCAAAGGAAAGAAATCGCGTTGCGTAGATCTTCATGTTTACGGAAGCTGTTTTCATCGTTACGGAAACCCTCGCTGTAGCTGTCCGATTCACCCTTGCTGTTGTAATCAAAGGCAAGATATATGAAGCCCAGTTTTGCAAAGATAGGGCCGTATACAGCGGCGGTTTGTTCTTTGATTTGGTGCGCTGGTGGGGTAACTACGATGGTTTTGTATTGTTTCGATTCATCAAAACCTTGGGGTAGATACATGTCGCCAACCAAAGTTAGGCCCAAGCTCTTAAATTCAACCTTTTGTACTGTCATCACGTTATCTCTCTTGTGTTTGTTGATGTGACTATCGTACTCCGTGGTGATTTTTAGTCAGTGCACAAAACACCGCAATGTGTATACAAAACCCCGCGGGGCAACCAAACAAAAGTGGCGTGTTGTGAATGCGTGTTAAAGCGTTTGAAGTTGAAAATCCGAGCTGTTAGTGAGAGTTGAATGGTTTGCAAAAGGCAGCAGGGAAGCCGCCTTTGATATTCATACCTGTTGAAATGGCGTAGCGTTGTATGTTTCTAGTAATCCCCGCGTAAATTAACGAGTAGCATCGCTTCAATCGTGTCGACCATTTCATCGAGTGAAACTGGCATCGCTTTCGCCGTCACAGAGTATCCCTCAACGAATGGGATAAGAATCGATACTGCTCGTGATTGCGAGGTTTGATCTTTTGCTAGCGGCGCGATTTTCTCTTTCATTACCACGACCATCGTTTGATAGTAATCGCTCAGGTAAGACTCAATACTTTCATTACGCGTAGAGATTGCCCAATACTCTCTGAAGATTCGACACATGTCAGAAAGCTCATGACCGTGTGAAAGCAGCATAGAGACAATTGGTCTCAATGCCTTTTCTTCTTCCATCACCGGTAACGCTCTTAAATCGTCTAAACATTGTTGGAAATAACGATCGGCCACGGCTTTGAGTAAGTCATCTTTCGTTTTGAAGTAATATTGAACGTTGCTTAAAGACATGTCTGCGACGCTTGCGACCTTGCGCATCGTTACACCGAAGTCACCTTCTGTTTTTAATAGCTCGATTGCTATATCAAGAATTCTTTCTACTTTTGCTGACTTTTTAGGCATTTACAACATCTCAGAGCGTTAGATTAAGGATCACGTTTGATCTTAATTTGAAAAAGAGTATTGACATATTAGGTCTGTTGACCTAATTTTTCAACCAGTAGGTCAGGTGACCTAATTTTAAAAGGAGATACCCATGATTCAAGTCCAACGTACACCAGATGCTCAATTCGAAAATTTAAAAGATTACCCATTCAAACCTCACTATGTAGAAGGTTTAAAAGGCTATGAGGGTATTCGAGGTCACTACTTGGATGAAGGAAACCCGAACTCAGATGAAGTTTTCGTTCTGCTTCATGGTGAGCCAACGTGGAGCTATCTATATCGCAAAATGATTCCAGTATTTGTTGATACGGGAGCACGCGTTATCGCACCGGATTTGCTGGGTTTTGGTAAGTCTGACAAACCAGTATCGGAAGACACCCATAACTTCGAGTTCCACCGTAACTATTTGCTTGGACTGATTGAGCACCTAGATCTAAATAACATTACGTTGGTCGTTCAAGATTGGGGTGGTTTGCTTGGCCTAACTTTGCCACAAGCGATGAAAGCACGTTTTAAGCGATTACTGATCATGAACACGGGTTTGTTGATGGGGCCAACCACTCAAGAAGCCTTCTTGGAATGGAAGAAAGACATCGTTGAACCAGAAGAGTTGGCGCTGGACCACTTCATGAAGAAGTACGCACCAACGTTAGATGATGAAGAGGCTCGTGCTTACGCTGCCCCATTCCCTGATGAATCTTTCAAAGCAGCTGTTCGTAAGATGCCGAAGATGGTCGCTAATCCAGACCAAGCGTGCATTGATATTTCTACAGCAGCGGTTCCTTTCTGGGGTAAGGAATGGGAAGGGGAAACCTTTATGGCTGTTGGTATGAAAGACAAAATGCTAGGTCCTGCCGTAATGGGGTACATGCAAACGGTTATAAAAGGTTGTCCTGCTCCTATGGAAGTGCCTGAAGCGGGGCATTTTGTTCAAGAGTTCGGCAAAGAAGTCGCTCAAGCGGCTGTTGAACATTTCAAGCTTTAAGCATCGTTTTTAAGAGAAATCACTCATGAAAATTCTAAATCTCGTGTTCCATCCAAATTTGGAAAGCTCCCGCAACAACCAAACATGGAAAACTCAGCTTGAGGAATCTGGCAAGATCACCACAAGTCGCGATCTCTATGCGGAGTATCCGGATTTCCAAATCAACGTAGAGAAGGAACAAGCGTTATTGTTAGAGCATGACCGCGTTGTTCTGCAATTTCCTTTCTACTGGTATTCAATGCCACCACTGTTGAAAAAATGGTTAGATGATGTTCTAACCCACGATTTCGCATATGGCGCAAAAGGCGACAAGTTGAAAGGGAAAGACATGCAGCTTGTCGTATCGGTTGGTGGTCGTGAAAAGTTCTACTCAGGCTTTGATATTTTCACCACGGTACCTGATTTGCTGCGACCATTTCAGCTCACGGCAAACTTAATTCAAATGAACTATCTTCAGCCTGAATATATGTTTAATGCTGATGCGGCCAAACCGGAGGAGATTGAGGCTTTTGGCGTTCAACTGGTAGAGAAAATTGATGATCCTAAGCGTTCAAACCCGAGACAGTATCTCTACGACAGCATGACGCAAGAGCTTGAAGATGTTTATGAAGATTTAGGTTTAGCATAAACAGCCAAGCTAGATAGCATTCTAATCTGAACGAGAGCGAATCAATCAGTTCGCTCTTTTTATTTATCGAAAAATTGTGTTTGTTTATTGAGCTGGATACGTTGTCAGCAGTACGGAATATGGAATAATACAAAGCGGCTGATTGATAAAGCACATCGGCGTGAGTTGTGAAGAACAAGAATAAACAAGGAATGAAACAATGGTAGATTTTACTGTCGGTAAGTGGATTTTTGAACCTAAAGTGAGTGAAGTGACACAGGACTTTGTTTCCATCACGACGGAGCCAGAAACCGATTTTTGGCAGCGTTCATACTACGGCTTTAGAAATGATAATGCGCCAGCACTGCAAATCGAATCGGAAGAGAATTTTACTTTTACCACAAAAGTGAGTTTTGATTATCAGGCGCAATTTGATCAGTGTGGTTTGATTATTTACCTCGACAGCGAAAACTGGTTTAAAGCCTCTATCGAATATGAAAACGAAGCTTTCTCACGTTTAGGCAGTGTCGTGACTAACTTGGGTTACTCTGATTGGGCAACTTCTGACATCCCGCTGCCAGAGGCAATCTGGTATCGCTTGAGTCGTCGCGGTCCTGATTTTCTGATTGAGTCTTCTTTTGATGGTGTGACATTTAAACAAATGCGAATCTTCCACCTACATAAGTTGGGGGAAACCACACCAGAAATGGGCAAGTGCAACCCACCATTGCCGGCAAACAATGTTGTGAGTTTTGGTGTCTATGCTTGTAGTCCGCTTAAATCTTCATTTACCGCCACATTCACAGATATGCGTTTAGAGCCTTGTAAATGGCTAGCGCATGCGGTTTAAATCCAACTACACAACAAAGCAAAGTGAGGGATTATGAAGTTAACTGTGTACCTGTCGGGCGAGATCCATACTGACTGGCGTGAGCAAATCATCAAAGGCTGTGAAGCAAAAGACCTGAATGTGTCGTTTATCTCTGCCAACACGCACCATGAATCCAGTGATGCAGCGGGCGATGGCTTGGGCCCGGAAGACAATCCTTTTTGGCGCGATCATAAATCAGCGAAAGTAAATGCGATTCGAATTCAGACCGCCATTAAGTCTTGTGACCTTGCCGTGATTCGATTTGGTGACAAATACAAGCAGTGGAATGCGGCGTTTGATGCCGGTTTCTGTGCCGCTTTAGGTAAGCCCTACATCACTTTGCATGATGAGAATATTGTCCATGCACTTAAAGAAGTTGATGCTTCTGCTCAGGCATGGGCAACGACACCAGAACAGATCGTCGAATTAATCGCGTACACGGTAAACCCTTAATCACTCGAAGCTAACTCTATTTTGTCATGGAGTTAAGCTGACCTTTAGGGTTTTAACTGCTCTTAGATACTTAAACGCATAGTCATTTGGCTATGCGTTTTTTTCTGTTTCGCAATGGGATTGTGTGAACTTCGCACGGAACGCTTTGGGCGTAAGCTGCTTGTATTTTAAGAATAATCGATTGAAGTTCGACAAGTTATTGAATCCCGATAACTCCGCAACGAGGGAAACGGGCTTGTCGGTTTGTACCAATAGCGAACAGCCTTTACCCAATCTTACTTGGGTGATGTAGTGACTGACACTTTGTCCCATCATCTTTTTAAAAAACCGCCCTAAGGTACTCTCACTCATACCAACCAAAGAGGCCAACTCTGTGACTGATAGCGGTTCGGTGTAGTTTGCGTGTATTGTTTCAAGCAATTGACTGAGTAATCTTTGCTGGCGCTTGTCGGAGTCTTGTCGGTTCAAGGTTTGATTCACTGATATAGGTTGGTAATCAGCAGTGCTGCTTAGCTCATCAAGAATACTCAGCATGATGGTGAGCTTTTGCATTGGCGTCGCAGTGTCTAACTCTTCAAAAAGAGGCAGCAATTGCTTCGCGATAGCTTGAGAGAAGTGCAGCCCTCTATGAGCTTCGAGTAGCAGGGGAGAAAAGGCTTGGCATTCAGGAAATAAACGGGAGAGTTCCTCTATCCATTGTGTGTCAAACCACAAGACATAAACCTTCTGCTCCTTATCTGCTTCTAGGCTTGTTCTTGATTGCCAGGTGTGAGGGATGTTGGGCCCTAATAGCACTAAGTCGAAATCCTCATACTCAGAGATCGTATCGCCAATGTAGCGTTCGCCCTTGCTGTTCAGAGTGAGTGTCAGCTCGTACTCAGGGTGAAAATGCCATTCGAAAGGAATCGCCTCTAAGCGCCGAATCAGCAGTTGCCATGAATTGTTTTGGTTGTATTGAACCTTTTCGTATTGAGCTTTCATGAGTAATACAAACCTATCTAACACGCATATTTCTATGACGGTAAAGTACCAGTATCTGCGTTTTTTGTATCACTTTGTTGGATTAATTGTTGTCAGAATGTGACTAACCAAGCGCGCTCAACGCTTGTTAAACCAATAATAATCAGCCCTACAGGAATCAGTCACTATGAAAAACAAATACGGATTCGGCGACAACGCACCCGGAAATAACAGTGTTTCCAACATCAATTCAGCGCAACTAAAAGACATCAAAAAAACACTGCCGTTGAAAAAGTTAACCCAAGAACAGTTCGACTTTTGGCAACACAATGGCTATTTGGTGCTTCGTCAAATCATCTCGCCGGAAGCGGTAAAGCGTTCACAGGATTTCCTATGGGAGTTCCAAGAAATGGACCCAAACGATACGAGCACTTGGTATCAAGCACAGCGCCGTGACCACGCCATGGTTGAGCTCAACAACTCTGGCATGGTGGAGTGTTATAACAACCAAGTGTTATGGGACAACCGTCAGAACCCAGAGGTGTATAACGCATTTGTTGATATTTGGGATCAGGAAAACTTATGGGTCACTATTGACCGCGCTAACCTTAATCCGCCGAATAAATCGGGTCGTGAATTCAATGGATTTGTTCATTGGGATGCGGATTCCTCACTCGATCCATTGCCGGTAAACGTGCAAGGTGTGTTGGCACTGTCTGATACGGACGAAGAAACTGGTGGTTTCCAATGTGTGCCGGAGCTTTATCGTCAACTGGAAGAGTGGCGTAAAACCCAGCCTGCTGACCGCGACCCTTATGTGCCAGATCTCACCGGTTTTGAGGTGGAGTTTATTTCGATGAAAGCAGGGGACTTGTTGATCTTTAATAGCCTGCTTCCTCATGGCATTCGCTCGAACCAGTCCGATAAAGTACGTATGGCGCAATATATCTCTATGGTTCCGGCAGAAGAAGGTAACCAACCCATTCGAGATTGGCGTGTTCGCTCTTGGCAAGAACGTCTTCCACCAGAAGGGTTTGCTTTCCCGGGTGATCCCCGCAATTGGGAGCAAGTGAAGTATCCCCGAGCTGAACTTACACCGCTAGGTGAGAAGCTGCTAGGTCTGGTGAGTTGGAAAGTACCTGAGTCTGCCTAAACAGACTGCTCTGGTTAAAACCAGTTAAGCTGAAAACAAAAGTAAGCTAAAAACAAAAGACCTCCATCACGGAGGTCTTTTTGAATTGTGCTGTTAATGTCACTAAGACAAAACTTAGATATTTACGACAACTTTACCAATCGCTTGACCACTGGCTAGACGATCATGCGCAGCGCCAGCTTGCTCAAGGGTAAACTCGTGTTCATCGAGAACCGGTTTTAGTGCGCCTGATTCTGCAATCTTAGCTAACTCTTTTAGGATGATGGCATGTTCACGTCGACCAACATTATGGATCATCGGAATAAGCATAAATACTACGTGCAATGACAAGCCTTTCATGTGAACGGTACTTAAATCTTGCTCATGCAAAGACACGGTTGTTGCAACTTGGCCGTTGAGTTTTGCTGCATCAAACGAGTTAGTTAGGTTTGCACCACCAACTGAATCGAAGACCACATCAAAACCAGCGCCAGAGGTGTGTTTCGCAACGTAATCGGCTACTGACTCAGTACGGTAATCAATTGCGGTTGCACCAAGTTCAGTAATCAGGTCATTCTTCACTCCTGTGGAGCCAGTTGCGAATACTTCAGCACCCATGTGACGAGCGAGCTGCAGTGCGATGTGTCCAACACCACCTGCGCCGCCATGAACCAGTACTTTTTGGCCTTGGCGAATGCCAGCACGGATCAACCCTTCGTATGCCGTAATGCCAACCAATGGAATTGCCGCCGCTTCACGCATAGAAAGGTTGCTTGGCTTGTGAGCGATAAGGTCTGCGTCTGCCACCATGTATTCCGCTAGAGAACCTTGAAGGTCACCGAGGCCACCCGCACAACCATAAACCTCATCACCAACCATGTATTCGGTAACACCTTCACCAACGGCTTCAACGGTGCCTGCGAAGTCCATACCCAGAATGCCTGGAAGTTGTGGGTGGAAGGGTAAACCTTCGCCCATTTCGCGCAGCATCATGTCAACAGTATTAACGCTTGATGCAGCAACTTTAACTAGGACGTGGCCCGCTTTAACTTGCGGTTTTTGCACGTCTGCTGTTTCGAATACTTCTGAACTACCAAACTGACGAATTACGGCTGCTTTCATTATGATTTCCTCGGTTGTGCGTTTGTATGGATTCAGTATAGGCGCGATTTCAAAATTGATAATTGGGCTGAAAAAGAAATCAGTTTTAAGTTTTCGTTGATAATAATACGAGTAGTAAACCGCAGAGTTACTTACTCACCAATTGAGAGTAAAGATCAGATTTGCGTGTTTTGTTGCTAGCCGTTATTGAGGAAATCACCTTTTAGTTTTCGTAGATACTGTTTCTTTTTATGCGTCATTGTTTGATGTTTTTTAGAGGCGTAACGTTAATTGCGTTGCTTTGAAAAATAGCAACCTAATGATTTAATTGGAAAAAGGAAATGGATATGGCTTACGAAGGCTACAAAACGTTTACTGCAAAGCAAGAAGACGCAATTCTTTATGTCACGTTTGATTTTGGTACGGTAAACGTGCAAGGGCAGGAAATGTTGGCGGATTTGAATGGGTTAGCACTGCGATTAGAACGTGATCGTAGTGTAAAAGTGGTTGTATTCCAATCAGCCAACCCGGAGATTTGGGTTTGTCATTACGATACCGAATTGCTTAAAGAGATGTCGACAGAGGCCGTTTCTCGCGAAGAAGCGAAGTTACTCGATCTTCAAGCGGTTCTCGAAAGAATCAGCAAGCTACCACAAGCCACAATTGCGAAGTTAGAAGGCTTTGCCCGTGGTGGCGGTCATGAATTTGCATTGGCCTGTGATATGCGTTTTGCCGCTCGCGGTAAATACAAATTCATGCAGATGGAAGTGGGTATGGGCATCTTGCCTTGTGGCGGTGGCGCATCTCGTATGGCGCGTCAGGTGGGATTAGGTCGTGCCCTAGAGATCATCTTGAGCGCTCGAGACTTCGACGCGGATGAAGCAGAAGCGTACGGCACCATCAACAAAGCGTTAGAACCCGATGAAATTGGCCCTTATGTTGATGCATTAGCGCAGCGAATTTCTAAGTTCCCGGCTGAATCTATCAATGCATGTAAACAGATGGTGTACGAGTCAATCGACAAGCCAATTGATGAAGCATTGAAAGCCGAAGCATACTGGCTTTACCAAGCAACGAGTAAAACGCCGGCAGTTAAGCGTTTCCAAATTGCCGATGATCAAGGCTTAGAGCATGACATCGAAAACCAACGTAATTGGGAAGACTTGGTGATGAAGGTCCAAGACATCAACTAAGCTGCTGCGTTAGTTTCTTAGCAAGCACTAGAAAGGCGAGCCAAGTGGTTCGCCTTTTTGTGTTCAACTGCCGACGTGTGTATCGTTCTTAAATTCGCAAGCCAATTGAGCTTGTTTATGGGCATGATCTTTCGAATTAAATCACAGACTTGATAAACGTTTTTGATAGACTGCAAAGCGATAGTTTTAGTGAGGAACACGTTTAATGCCGACCATACTTTGTTTTGGCGATTCAAATACCTGGGGCGCTGTACCGAATGAAGACCGACGTTACGGACCAAACGAGCGATGGCCATCCTTGTTACGAATGTCTCTACCGGATGGTTATGAGGTCATAGAGGAAGGGCAACCAGGACGCACCACTGTGCACGATGATCCTTTTGAAGGTGAGAAAAATGGCCTGCGCTATTTACGCCCTTGCTTGGAATCTCATCTGCCTGACTTGGTCATCATTATGCTTGGCACGAATGACATGAAAAACTGCTTGGGTTTGTCAGCTTTCGATATCTCGCGTGGAGCAGCTCGCTTAGCGCAAGAGGTTCTTAACTTTGATAACTGGGCAAAGCGAGAAGCGCCGCAAGTTCTATTAGTCGCGCCACCACCCGTGCATGAGATTGGTTTCTTCGGCAGTATGTTTATTGGCGGGGCGGAGAAGTCCAAAGAGTTTGGCTTTCATTATCGAAATCGAGCGGAAGAGCTGGGATGTGCATTTCTTGATGCCGGAACCGTAGTGGAATCTTGTCCTAACGAAGGCATTCATTGGCAACAAGACCAGCATGAGAAATTGGCGAAAGCACTGCTTCCTATGGTGTTAGCGGCTTTTCAAAAATCATAGACGTTAAGAGATTACAGGGAAAACAGGCTTTTCGTCTAAGGAAAAGCCTGTATTGAAAAGGTTGAGAAGCAGGGCGAGTATGCGCTGTGCCCTAAAGGTGGTGACGTATCTGGTTGGCGTACTCACCAATTGTAAAGTGCTTACATCGAGGCAAAACCGCTATCTGGGCACTCGTGTGCTGGAATTCTATGTATCCTTGCGAGACTGCCTTTTACGTGCGCCCACATCCGCAACATCGGACGCTTTGCAACAACCTCCGCCTTTGATCGGCCTACGTGAAAACATCACACCAATTGCGAGCATCGCAATACAACTTAGGAAAATAAGAACGGTAAGAACTAATGTCATAACACCACCTCCTATAAATCGCTGTATTGTCATCTTTCTCCAATTTTATAAACAAAGCAATGGTCGTTTTGTAACCACTTATTATTTTTATCAATAGTCAGACCTTTGCTGGTGGTGAAACATGATGAGAAACGAAGGCGAGCTCTGAAAAATCAGCCTCTGTGGTCTTAACCGATTCTTAATCTTTGGGGCCAAGACAGCAATTGGATTCCTTCTATAACTCATCAAATTGTTATGTTATAACGTATGTTTATTCAGAGTTTGTAGGTCAAAGGTATGCCATCAATTCCAGTCACCATTTTGCATGGATTTCTCGGGTCAGGGAAAACCACGTTTTTACGCAATATTCTTCAACAAGCCGATTCTTCTGGTATTGATCTTTCCGTTATTGTGAATGATATGAGTGAGTTAGACGTTGATGGCGTGCTTATCTTAAATACCGATGCGGTGAGTGAAGAGCAGGGCAACTTTGTCACGATCAGTGGAGACAGCATCAGCAGCCCGAGTGGTGTAAAGCAGCTCGATAAAGCCCTTAAAAAGCTCTGCGCAGAAAAATCGCCAGAATGGATTGTGATTGAAACATCGGGCAGTAGTCATCCTTTGCCTTTGGTTGAGTATTTCAAAAATAACGCACCATTCGCTCTCAAAGACGTGATTACGTTGGTGGATGCGACTTGGTTGCGAGACGACTATCGACAAGGCTCTGCCTTAATTCCGAAGTGGCAGGAGAACGTACAACAGGGTGTTCGCGGCGTTGAAAACTTGTTGGTAGAGCAAATCATGTTCTCAAACCGTGTCATGCTCACTAAGACGGACAAAGTGGATGACAATACCGTTCGCAACATCGCGCAGGCGATTCACCCGCTTAACGTTTACACCGAGATAATCAAAACGTCATGGGGAAACTTGGATATCCGCATGTTGAAAGGTGAGCAAGACTACAATTTCTTCCTCGTTGAGCAGTTAATCGCAGAACTTCGTGAGACGGTGAATGAGCCGTTGAATCTCTCTGATAAAGACGACCAAAGCCTTGTCGCCAAAGTGATCAAAGATGATCGACCTTTTCATCCTGCGCGTTTGTGGAATACCTGCCATCAGTATTTAACTAAAGGTGTGTTCCGCAGTAAGGGGTTCTTTTGGTTCCCAACTCGAGACGATGTTTCACTGCTTTGGAGCCAAGCAAACGGCAATGTGGGGCTTGAAATTACAGGCTTTTGGCGCGCTTCGGTAATCAATGACGAATCACAACACTTCACTGACGAACATCGCCAAATCCTGCAAGATAAGATAGACAGCGTTGAAAGCCGCTTTGGTGATCGTCGTTGTCGCTTAACGGTGATTGGTCAAGAAAACGAAGTCGATGTGTTTATTGATGCGCTGGAAAACTGCTTTTTAACGGATGCGGAACTGGAGCAATGGCAACAAGGGGCAACATTTGAAGATCCTTGGCCAAAGAAAATAGCTAAGTTGAGCCAGAAGAAGACGCTTTGAATGCACTGGTGAGGATTCCCTCGCTGCATGTTTGCTCGGGTTGTTTCGAGAACGGACTTACTGAATTGGCTCGGTATACCAAAATTGGCTTTGTGTAACGAGAAAGCCTCCCGAATGGTGGGAGGCTTTTTGTGTCTCAGTGGTTTACTGTTCCCATTCAGGGAAAGGGTCTTCCAGAGATAACCAATAGTCGAGCCCTTGCTCCATCTCATCTTCTGTTAACAAGCATTCGTTAAGACGAGCAATCAATTTCTCTCGCTCTAATCCCTGACCAATAAACACCAATTCTTGTCGCATATCGCCGTATGGTTCTTGCCAAATGTCGTTTATAGCGTCGAGGTAATCTTGATCCGTCGGCCATTCCTCCTTCGGAATCGCTTTCCAAAACATACCCGCAACACCATAACGTGCGATGCCTCCCGCTTGGCTCCATTGACCGACAAACTCTGGTCTTGTTGCTAGCCAAAAGTAACCCTTGGAACGAATCAGTTTGCCGTAATCTTTCGCATTGTGGAGGAAGTCGTAAAACTTCTCTGGATGGAAAGGACGTCTCGCATGATAGGCAAAGCTGGAAATGCCGTATTCTTCGGTTTCCGGTATGTGTTCGCCTCGCATTTCCTTCAACCAACCTGGGGCTTGTTGTGCCTTTTCGAAACTGAAGCTTTGTGTGTCGAGTACTGCTTCAAGTTCTACTTCACCATTCGAGATAGGAAGAATAGTGGCGGATGTATTGAGAGTTCTAAGAATCGCAAGAAGCCTTTCGATTTCTGATTTCTCAGCGAGGTCGGTTTTACTTATCAAGATAACGTCAGCGAACTCGACTTGATCAACGAGTAAGTCGGCGACGCTGCGTTCATCGTCTTCGCCTAAGGATTCGGCTGTCTCTGTTAAGAACTTAGCTTCATCGTAATCACGCAGAAAGTTAATCGCATCAACCACCGTAACCATTGTGTCTAAACGTGCAACGTCTGAAAGTGATAGCCCGTTTTCATCAGCAAACGTAAAAGTCTCTGCAACGGGAAGTGGCTCGGCGATGCCAGTGGACTCGATAACTAAGTAATCGAATCTGCCTTCTTGTGCGAGTTTAGTAACTTCTTCAAGTAGATCCTCACGCAGGGTACAACAGATGCAGCCGTTACTCATTTCAACCAACTTTTCTTCACTGTGGTTGAGAGAAACTTCATTCTGAACGGTCGCTGCGTCGATGTTGACTTCGCTCATGTCGTTGACGATGACCGCGACTTTTCTGCCTTGTCTATTGTTAAGAATATGACTTAAAACGGTTGTTTTTCCTGCGCCTAGAAAGCCGGACAAAACCGTAACAGGGAGTTTCTGGGTGTTCATGCTCATGCTCTTTATAGTGTAATGTTATAATATAACAATTAATATAGTCGGTGATCTTAACTCTGGCATCAAGCAGTTTGTGACTGTGTCGAGTACTGCACCTTATTGGCGCATTCATTCGTCGTTAAGTTATACAGATTCAGATGTACGGAATTTAGAGAGCGAACTCTTATCTCGGTGTGGAGGTTCTATGAACGAAGAGAAAAAGCATGTCATGACAGAAGAAGAAATTCTTGCAGCGCCCGAGGCGGATTATATGAATGAAGCTCAGCTCGCGTTTTTTGAAAACCGATTATTTGAGCTTTATGAATCGACGTTAGCGCATATTGAACGCGCGAAAGAAGAGATGATTGCGCCAATGGAATTCAGTGACGAAAGCGATAGGGCGTCCAGTGAGGAGCAATCTGCAATCGCATTAAGAATCATAGACAGAGAGCAAAAGTTGTTACCTAAGATTCAACAATCGTTGGCTCGCTTGCGCGCAGGGGAGTATGGCTACTGTTTAGAGTCCGGAGAACCTATCGGCATTCCAAGGTTATTGGCACGACCTACTGCTGAATATAGTGCAGAAGTAAAAGCCCAAATGGAGTCAAAAGAGCACTGGTATAGAGAGTAAAATTTCACCCAAGTAAAGAGGAGGAAGTGGGTTTTAAATCCCTCTTCGTCGCATAACAACGTGCAAGGTATTACTTGTTTTCACTCAACATGAATTTTCTTCATGTTGAGTGTGAGGAAATGTAACTTTCACTTACGTCATATTGTGATTGAATAGCCAAATAGATTTTAGCGGTATGGATGTCTAAATGGTAAATCTTACAATATTGGATGGTGGCATGGGGCGCGAGCTAAAACGCATCGGTGCTCCTTTTTCTCAACCCCTCTGGAGTGCCCAAGCACTTATCGAATCCCCACAGCATGTTACGCAAGCGCACCAAGGTTTTATTGATGCAGGTGCACAAATCATTACCGTCAACAGTTATGCTTGTGTTCCGTTTCATCTAGGTGAAGATTTGTATGCAGAGCAGGGACGCGAGCTGGCAGAGAAAGCCGCGAAAATTGCTCGTGATGTCGTGACCGCGTCACAAAAAGAAGTGCTTGTTGCTGGCGCGATACCGCCTACCTTTGGTTCTTATCGACCTGATTTATTTGAAGAAAAGCGTGCTTACGATATCAGTGTGAGTCTATTTGAAGCGCAAGAGCCACATGTAGACATTTGGTTGGCGGAAACTGTTGCAAGCCTTGGTGAAGCGCGAGTGATCAGCAAAGTTCTGTCTAAAACCGACAAGCCAGTTTATATCTCTTTCACGTTAGAAGATGAAATTAGCGAAGTCTCACGTCTGCGCTCTGGTGAGCTTGTCATAGACGCCGTTGAAGCACTTCTTGATACTAATGCGACCGGTATTTTCTTCAACTGCTCAATTCCTGAAGTGATTGAACAAGCGATCAAAGATGTGAATCAGGTATTGGAGCGGACTGGGAAGACGTTAACTATTGGTGTCTATGCAAACAGCTTTGCGCCCATTAAAGCGAATCACCAAGCGAACGAGTCATACCAAGGGCTTAGAAACTTCTCTCCAACAGAATATCTAGAATACGCGAAAACGTGGCATCGCTTAGGGGCGAGTATCATTGGTGGCTGTTGTGGCATTGAGCCTAGCCATATTGAAGAACTCACAGCGTGGAGAGACAGCCTTGAAGAATCTTAATCTCGGACTCACCATTCCTGCGATTGGTACGGTCTTGCTCATTTTACTCGTCTCTTCGATGTTCCCAGAGCAGTCTCAAGCTATGGCGAACAATGCAATGACGTTTGTAACCGATTGGTTTGGCTGGCTAGTGCAAATCTGCAGTCTTGCTCTTGTTGGCTTTCTACTTTGGTTGGCATTTTCCAAGTACGGCGACATTCGATTAGGTGAAGGAAAGCCAGAGTATTCGAACTTCTCTTTTGGCGGCATGATCTTTACGGCTGGTGTTGGTGCATCGCTCATTTATTGGGGGATTGGAGAGCCAATGTACTACCTGCAATCTCCACCACTATTTGCTGAAGCGAACAGTTACACTGCGTGGTCAGTCACTTATTCAATGTTCCACTGGGGGATAACAGGGTGGGCGATCTACTGTTTCCCTGCGATTCCTTTTGCTTACGCTTTCTATGTACAAAAACGCCGTACATTGAAGCTCTCGACACTGTGTGAACCCGTGCTAGGTAAGAATCCAATCGTGGGCAAATGCGTCGACCTCTTGGCCATCTTTGGAACACTCGCGGCTTTTGCGAGTTCATTGGCGTTAACCGTCACGTTGCTGAGTACAGGAGCGGCAGAGTTATTTGGGATAGAGAACAACTTGTTGCTTCAAGGCGGCATCATCTTCTTGTTCGTATTAGTTTTATTCGCAGTGACGCTGGTGGGCTTCAACAAAGGCATTAGTAAGGTATCCGATTACACGGTCATCGCTGCGATTCTCTTTGCCTTGTTTGTGCTGTTTTCATCAAATGCGCAATTTGTGCTGAACAACGTAACGGATTCACTCGGAGTCATGTTAGATAGCTTCTTCCGCATGTCTCTTTGGACAGACCCGGTGCAAAAGAGTGGTTTCCCTCAAGCATGGACTCAATACTATTGGTTTTGGTACTACGCGTACTTAATCATGATGGGGCTGTTCATTACACGTATATCGAGAGGTCGCACTATCCGTGAAGTCATCTTGTATACCATCTCGATGGGTGCTCTGGGATGCGCGTTCTTTATCTCAATCTTTGGTGGCTATGCGGTTTGGGCGCAGTTATTAGGTGGTTACCCAGTTCAAGAGTGGATGAGCAATGGTGGATTGACGTTTGCCGTCGTCTCGTTGATCAAAACTTTGCCAGCAAACAATGTGGTTCTTGCGGTCTTTTTGGTGATTCAATTCTTCTTGATGTTGACTACGATGTCGAGCGCTAGCGTGGCCACCTCAATGCTGACCACGAATCAGTTATCCCTAAACGGAGACCCAGACAACAAGGTCAAACTTATGTGGGCAGGGGCGATTGCAGTTATCAGCTTTAGCGTATTCCTCACGGGTGGTGGCATCAATACCATTAAATCCTTGTGCGTGGTGGCGGGACTACCGATGATGTTTATCTACGGAATATTGGTTAAACAACTCATGATGGAACTGAAAGGCAAGACAGCTTCGCAACCAGAGCCGGAAGCATCTGTAGAAGCACAAGAACTGATTGCTTAGCCTCAAATAACAAGCCCTCTTCATGCTTAAACTTGAAGAGGGTTTCTATCGTTCTATCAGTTAGCTTCTGATTTTATCCCTCTCTGAGCGCTAACTTGGTGCGCTGTTCTTCATCAGTAAGAAAAACACAAACACACCCTCTCATTTCCAAACTAAGCCACGGTTATTGCTTTGAAGTGCAAGTAAAAAGTCGGCATGATGTTTAGCAATTCAAAACGAGCTGCACAGAAGAAACACTCGCACACCTAATCTGACAGGAATAAACATGTACCAAGTTCTAAACGTGAATGAATATCCACAGGGAGTGGAAGTGTGCATTAAGTACATCCATACAAAGTGGGGTTCGGAAGACAATTACGCGTACTTTGAAAATGCGATTCTGCATTCAAGTAAGGAAGAAGACGCCATCCCTCAGTTTTATGTGTTGGTCACTGAAGGTGAGATTGTTGGCTGCTTTGGCCTGATCATTAATGATTTCGTCAGCCGACATGATTTATATCCCTGGTTGAGCTCTTTGTTTATCGAACCACAACATCGTGGCAAGCGATTGAGCGAATTGCTGTTTAATCATGCGTTGAATGCTGCTAAAAGTATGGGCTTCCAAAGCCTTTATCTGACGACCGACCACGATGGCCTTTATGAAAAATTTGGTTGGGATAGAATAGAAGACGCTTACGATCCGTCTGGTTATGTGACCAAGGTGTACCGTAAGTCTTTAGAAAACATCTAGAATCAACTGGAGTAGGTTTCTAGATTATCGATTAGTTAGTGTCCGAAGTAAGCAAGGAAGCGAAAATGCTATGGATTGTGACAAAGTACTTAACCACCGCCGCGATTGTGGTTCTCATTTCTGAAGTCGCGAAGCGAAGTGATAGGTTAGGGGCGCTCGTGGCTGCGTTGCCAACCGTGACCATATTGGCGTTGGTATGGATGTATATCGAAGGGCAAGGCACAGAGAAGCTGTCTAACCACGCGTTTTATACCTTTTGGTTTGTTGTACCAACATTGCCAATGTTTCTTCTTTTCCCTTATCTACTGAGTAAGTATTCCTTTTGGATTACCTTGCTTATTAGCTGTGTTGTATCCGTAATTTGTTTTGCGATAACGAATTTGATCGCAAAACAATTTGGTATCAACTTGCTTTAAGCTCGTCTTTCTTTTGGCTTTGTATCCATTGACGAGGTGACATACCAGATACATTTTGGAAAGCACGAGAAAAGCCCGAGTAGCTGTTGTATCCCACCTCGTCAGACACCCAGTTGAGCGGTTTATTTTGCAGTAATAAAGACTGGGCGACGGATACACGCCATTTTTGTACATAATCTCCCGGAGTTTCCCCAACCGCTTGTTTGAACGTCTCAATAAACTGAGTGCGAGACATGGCCGCCAATGACGCCAATTCATTTAGATGAAAATGACGGGCAGGGAGCTGATGAATAGCCGTCATAACGGGAGCTAAACGAGGGTGGGCGAGCGCAGCAAACAAGCCGTGTTCAATTTGCTTTTCCTCGATAAGATAACGAAAGATCAACGCCATTAAGGTATCGCTCAGCTTATCCAATAAAAACTCTTGTCCGATGCCATTTCCTCTTGCTTCCGAAGACAGCATATCCAAAACCGGAGTTAGGTTCGGCGCCGCGTTAAAGGGGATAACGATGATATCTGGCAAGACGGATAACAGAGGATTGATCTGCCCACCTCGATAATCCACATTGGCGCAAACCAATTCTGTTTCTTCGTTTCCTTCAATTCTATGCGGCGTATTGTTTGGAAGATAAATGATGCAAGGCTCTGTTAGCTTTTGAGCCTTCTCATTTGCGCTTGTCAGTATCAATTCGCCAGCATTCAAAACATGCAAATGGCCTCGGTTATGGTGCTCTGCTTGGAACGAGGAGATGCCACACAAGTGTCCAGAATAGAAAACGCCTGTGCGTATTGAGAAATGCTTCATCAGCTGTGACAACAGATCCATGTTACCTCCGAACGATTCGCGTACTTTTTTGGTTTTTTGTCCCTTTATAGACCGGAAGAGTTAGCTAATTTATTCACACAAGGCAAACAAACACAGACAAGGAGCTTACTATGTCACGCATTAAATCAACTGGTCGAAAACTCACTTTAATGACCGCTTTACTCGGAACCAGTTTTTCACTGATGGCTGCGGATGTAGGCATGAGCGTTGATGCAAATGATCTCGCTATCAAGGGTTACGATCCGGTCGCTTACTTCACGGATAATGGCCCGACTCAAGGAAAGGCCGAATATTCAGCGACGTACAATAATGCGATTTATCACTTTGTGAATGCTGCAAACCGAGACCAGTTTAAAGCTGATCCTCAAGCGTATGCACCGCAATACGGTGGTTACTGTGCATTTGGTGTTGCTATGGGCAAGAAGTTTGAAACTGACCCAGAGGCTTGGAAGATTGAAGGTGGCAAACTGTACTTAAACTTGGATAAATCGGTACAGAAGCGCTGGCTAGAAGATACGCAAGGCTTTATTCAAGATGCCAACACCAACTGGACAACGATTAAAGTTGTTGATGCAGATAAGCTGTAACGGACGAAGTTTTTATCCTTTCCTCACATATTCAAGGCGAGCCAATTGGTTCGCCTTTGTGTATTGGGGCGAGGAAACGAACGTTTATAAGTTGTTATTTACCCAAGGTAGAAGCGATACATTTGTCACGAAAATTGATTAATTCCCAATCGAATTAGTTAGATAGGTTGTTTTATAAATGCAGGTAGGATTATTGTTGTCGAATAATAATTTATATCAATAACAATCAGTTGGAACCTATCAGACATGAAAAACAATCTTCTTAAAAAACTACAAGTGCTCAGTGTTATCGCAATGGCTTCTTTGACGGTGGGATGTTCATCTATGGATGCACATGCGAGAGGGGGGTACGGTAAACCATTTTCCGGTACAGCGTTGTCGGTTGCGCGTCAGCCATGCTTCTTGGATGGTTCAGCCGTGTCTTACGCTTTATATCCTATTTCTTTTGTTGATATGCCTTTGTCATTGGTTACTGATGTTGTATTCCTGCCTGCTGATTTAATCATGTTATTTACTCCAACTACCAGTTACGGGAGTGTTTTGTCACAAGGTTGCCCAAGTGGAAGTATGATTTAGTTACTTTGCTTACGTTCATTCCATTATTAACTTTTAGGAATAATCGTTATAACTTCCAGCACTAAAGGGCTGCGGATAATATTGGATTCAGTTGTTAAGAATATTCCTACAAACCTTTAATTCTGGAGGGAAAGCAAATGAAGAAAGCTCTAATTTGCGTAGCGCTAACTTTACCTGCATTTCACGTGTTCTCTGCGCCAACAGACATCAATTCGCTTGAACGTATCGACTACGGAAACTATCAGTTTTACCAACCATACATTGAAACGGTACACACGGTAGATTTGATTGCACCGCCACCAGCAGAAGGCAGCAAACAAGATCTCGAAGATAAGCGTGTGGGTGCTATCGACTTTTCAGTTGATGACCCAGCGAGAATGGCTCAAGCGACACAAGACGCACGTATTACTCCAGAATACTTTGCCAAGATTTATGGTGATGTATTGGGCGTGAAGATTACTAAGGAAGACACCCCAGCGATGTATACCGTTTTAGGACGTAGCATTGCTTCTTTTGGTCTTGCGACATCAGACTCTAAAAAGCACTACAACAAAGCGCGTCCATTTGCAGTAAACGGCTTACCTTCTTGTACACCTTATGCCGAAGACTACCTATCTAAAGATGGATCTTACCCTTCAGGTCATACTGCATCAGGCTACGGGGTTTCACTCGTTGCCGCAGCAATTGCGCCGAACAATGCAAAAGCACTGACTGAGAGAGGTGCGGATTACGGCTACAGTCGAGTCGTTTGTAACGCACACTGGATGAGCGATGTGGAAGCAGGGCAAAAAGTAGCGCACATCGTGTTTGATAAGCTCAAGGCAGATAAACAATTTGCTGAGGACTTACAAGCTGCGCAGCAAGAGTACGTTGCGCTAACCCAATAACGATAAATCGATACAGGTACAGGCGGCCACAGTGCCGCCTTTTTCATTTTTAGCTCTTGCTATATAGACTTCTAATCACGGCTGAAATCACTCCTTGACCTTAAGCTAGCTTGAGGTTTTATCCTCGTAACCTCAAACAACAACCCACCAAAATCGGTAAGAAACCAATCGGAAAAGGAACTTCTATGAATCTAAATCAAGTACTGTTAACCGTTAAAGACATCAAGTCATCTATCGAGTTTTATCAAAAGCTAGGGTTCAATTTGATTGTTGAAACAGAAAATTATGCACGCTTTGAGTGCCTTGACGGAGATGCCACTTTTTCACTTTATCTCGGTGATTCAGAATCAAAAAGCAACAGCGTGATCTATTTTGAACACGAAGATCTTGATGCGTTAGTCGATACTTTAAAGAGGAAAGGCATCGAGTTTGTTCAAGAACCTACAGACAAAGACTATCTGTGGAGGGAAGCAATGCTTAACGACCCATCAGGTAATGAGCTAAAGCTGTATTGGGCTGGAGAGAACCGAAAGAATCAGCCTTGGCGAGTTGCTAACAATTAAGCTCTCTAAGCAAAGTAGCAGAGGTGAGCGAGCAGAGCATGCTCACCTTAAATAGGGCTAATGTTGTTGATTGGCTCTTACCAATTCACATGTCTGCTCGACAACTACTTATCTACATCACCGATAACGCCTTCATGGGATAGATCGCCAGATAACTCTGCTTGGATCTCTGTAAGGCTTTCTTCTTCAGCCGCGACGACTTTTCCTGTTAAGGCATCAACCTCAACTTCATAAGCCTTGTCACCTTTCTTAATGAAGACGTCCCATTGCGTATCTGGTTCATCATGGCGAATGCCAAGCACTTCAACATCTAAAGCGCCAAGCGCGGATTTAATGGCTTCTTCTTGGCTAATGATTTTCGCGTCGGACGCGGCGTAACTTGGAAGGCTCAATACACCAAATGCGGTCAAGGCCGAACATAAGATTAACTTTTTCATTGGTTTCTCCTTAAGCTCTCATCTCACCAGAGAGAATTCTTTCGTTGGCATCTCCATAGTGTAGGTGGTGACGTAAAAGAAATGTGAATATGCCCTTTGAAAGGCATTCGTTCTAAAAACACACATTTTGTCGCGTCGGGGACTGGTGTAATAAAGGGGGATCGATACAGGGAGTACGGGACGCTTGGGCTCTACAAGTTTTTCACATTTCTATTGGTAGTTTGGCGACAGTTAAAACCATGATGGATTGAAGTTGTCGTATGAACAAAAATTTGATGCTCAACTTGGGCATTGTATTCGTTGCTTTACTAATCCCTTACTCGGTGCTGCAAATAGGCACACCAACACTAGAGTGGCCAATGTTTTGGCAGGTGCGCACTTATTTGGTCAACTACAGCGGCATCGTATCAATGATCTTGATGTCGTTGTGCGTGATTCTATCTGTGAAGCATTGGCCGTTGGAACGCTGGTTAGGCGGACTAGATAAGCAATATCGTCTGCACAAATACCTAGGGATATCGGCGGTGTTTTTTGCTTTGTTTCACTGGGGGGCATTTTTAAGTGATGATTTCGCGATGGATTTTGGTTACGTCGAGCCAAAGAATGAGACCTTTCCATTTTGGAAGCTGAATGATGCGTTGGGTGATCAGGCGCAGTTAATTGGCGAATATGGTTTCTATCTGTCCGCGGCTTTTGTTTTGATTGCATGGATTAAGAAGTTCAAACACAACGTCTTTCAGCTCACTCATAAAGTCTTTCCATATCTTTACCTGCTTTTAATGCTGCACATGGTGATGTTCTTTGATGCAAGCCTGTGGTTAACCGTTACCGGAGCTATCCTTCTGTTGGTCAGCGGTTTAGCAACGGTAGGATGCTTGATTACTGTCTTAGGTTTGAATGGTAAGAAGAAACGTTATCCCGCCAAGGTTAGTCGTATCAAATCAATCAACGGCGGAATTGAAGTAGTCATAAAAGTTGAAGTACCTCAATTTACGTATCAACCCGGTCAGTTTGCATTCATCGGATTTGACGATAAAGAACGGCCACATCCATTTAGCTTGGCGTCAGCTCATAACGACAACGGCCAAGTGCGATTACTAATCAAAGCCAACGGTGATTACACGCGTTCATTAATGGAAACGCTTAAAGTCGGGCAATCGGCTCAGATAGAAGGCCCGTACGGTTGTTTCAATTTCCAAGATGATACAGAGCAACAAATTTGGTTTGCAGCAGGCATCGGAATCGCGCCATTTTTAACCGCAATTGAGGCGGTAGGGACTGCAAAGTCCGTAACGCTTTTCTACAGCTATCGAGAAGAGGACAAAGCGCTTCTGGATGAATTACAACACCGAACGAAGGAAGCGGGCGTAAAGTTATACATGAAAAACACGAGTGAAGAAGGGCGTTTTACCAACACGGACGTCATTGAGCGCATAGCAAATGTGGAGAGCAGCAGTGTGTGGTTTTGTGGGCCTTCCGAATTAGGTAAGACGCTTGAGAAAGCATTTATCAATATCGGTCTACCAGCCAAGTCATTCCATCGAGAGTTGTTTGAGTTTAGATAGAACTAACTGTACTCTGGGCTAAGAATCAATAGGGCGAACCAAATGGCTCGCCTTATTTTGTTTTTGCTGCAAGGGCTTAAAAGATCGCCTGTTTTTTATCTTTGATATAGAAATAGACGCTGATAGCGATAAACAAGAACGTGAAATAGTAGAAGAACGAAGACAGCGATGCGATAAAGTCGATGTGTTGTTCTATTTGCGCTTCGGTGTAGTTTTGCGAGAGTAACTTGTAGTAGTAGGCATAGAGCATACCTATCAAGCCGTAACCCAAGTTGAACATCAAACCTTTGAAGCTTAATACTGTCGCTCGGTTGTGTGACTCTGTTTTCTTGTTCAAGTGATAGCTGATGAAAATGTTCATCGTCATGATAATAAAGATCAGAATCAGCGCAGGAATCACCCCGTAAATTGACCAGCCTAAGCTTATCCAATAGTAGGTCGCCATCGTTGCGATGCCCATGACTAAAATGAACGTCTTAGGTGCCATACTCTCTGCCAAACGGCGGCTTTGACCAGCTAAGATAATCTGCAAAAGGCTAATGCCAGCGCCGATCAAACCAAAGTAGATAATTGGAATATCAATCGCACGGTAGTACTGACTGTTCATGGTCAAAAACATTCGTGAAGTGTGCTCGAACAAACTGTAGTAGAGCAGAATGAACAGTACGTAAGGCGTAGACAATACCCACTTGGCGGTGTTGAGTGTGAGCTTCATGCTGGCCATGGTTGAAGCCAACTTGCTTTCACTGCTTGGTATGACCTTTTTCTCTTCTCTCATGCTGAATGCGGCGTAGATGGCGATCAACGCAACAAACAAAGTCGCGTAAACAGGGATGCGCATGATGTCTTGCGTGGTTTCTGGTTTGTCGAATCCAAGGAACTGATAAACGTTGGCCATAAAGTTCACGTCGTACATGGCAGCGCCTACAAGTGTGACCACAATACCCACGCTAGAGGCAATACGAAGTTGAATCTGTAACACTCTCGGCCACAGTTCTTCCTTGCCTTGTTCTTTCAATGTGTCGTAAGCCAATGCTTCATCTGCGCCACTTGCTAACGCCATCGCTAAGCCGCTCAGCACTCGGTTAATCAAAAACACAACGAAAACAAAAGTGGGATTCCCAGTAGGGACAAAGGCGATCATTGCGATTTCGATGAACATGACGATGGACGACAGCACCACCAGTCGTTTTCGCCCTAAGGTATCGGCAAAAGCGCCGGAAGGGACTTCCGCAAGCACAATGGTCGCGGCCCAAACAACATTGAGCATGGCGAATTGAGACAGCGTTAATCCGTAATCCAAATAGAGCAGGGTAAATACGGGGTAATAGAAGCGCGCAAAGTAACTGCTTCGGAACATGAGGAAGCAGCGAACGTTACGGATTTTGAGGATTTCTTTCAGCGTCATGAAACATTCAGCAATATGAATAACATAACGTTATGTATAAACCTTTTTTAGATTGATGGGAAAGGTTTGTGCTTTGAAATCGCGAGATTTTTCTGAATAGTCCCTATTCCTTAGTTAACGACTCAACGCATCACCCAGTGGACGAAAGTACGCTTGAAGCGCTTCATATATCGCGTTTCTGTGTGCGATATCTGGGTAAAGAGGTAGGGTGTCCGCTTTTGTTGTGCCAGAAACTAGGTATGCGTTTTCAATGCCAGAACAAGACTCCACAACGGCTTCAAATGCTCGTGCCATCATCTCGGTGGGTTGTGAAAAGTAGCTTGAACCCATCGCTTGGTCTGCTTTTACACTTCGGGATACATAGTCATGTCGATCTTGGCCGTCTGGCGTGAGCAATGTGGCGTCAAAAATCTTCAGTAATCGCTCGTTGAGTGGATGCGGGAAATGATCGGCATTTTTTAGCCAGCAATCACTCGCAAATAAGATTTGCCGCTGCGGCCCCGAACGATCGCCAATGTCGAAAGCTTTCTCGGCAATGTAATGATCGAACGCGTGCCAAAACTCATGAGCAAGCGCTCCTGCACCAGCATTCTTTGCCAAGGCTAATTCACGTTGATTCGGAGCGTAATGCGCTTGAACGCCTTTGCGGCCGCCAGTACCAAAAGCAAGGCTCAAATTACCACGAAGTCCAATCGCCGAAGGCGGTAGCGCAAGGATGTACGCTAAGTCTGCGAGAGAATCGAATATTAAGTTTGCTGCGAGGTCTTTTTCTTCTTTGTTCACCCACTTACCAATACGAATTCCGCCGATGCCAAATGTTTCTTTGATGTCGACAAACGACACTTGGTCGCCATGGCGATAATCAGGGCCTTTACGCGTTTTGTATTTAAAACTGGTTAACTGCAAGACATGCCTCGAAGTGGTGCTGAAGGAGTGGAAACTTATACTCAAAACATAAGACGTCAGATTATACCGCAATAGAAGGCAGAGTCGGAGATTTCGTCCTATCTCGCTTTACGCAGGCTCGCTAACTTGTCCAATCCATCTACACTAAAACTAACACTTGTTTTATTCGCTTTGATTTTCAATAGCTTTGATGTGATTCCACTCAATGGATTCGAGTCATCGAAATACGGATATTTTATGTGGCAAACATTTCTGGTTTTTAAGCATGATTGGGAGATTTCGCCGTGGACCCGTTAACGCAAGGGTTGGTTGGGGCGTCATTGTCTCTATCAGTAAGCAAAAAACAACACTTGGTGGCGGCAGGTGTCCTTGGAATGCTTGCTGGTATGGCACCAGATTTGGACATACTGATTCGCTCTTCTAGTGATCCGCTGCTGTTTTTGGAATATCACCGACAGTTCACCCACTCGTTGCTGTTTATTCCTATTGGCAGCTTGCTCTGTGCTTTGGTTCTCTATCCACTTTTTGCTAAAAGGCTTGGTTTATCGTTCACACAAAGCTGGTGGTATTGTGCGCTTGGTTACGCCACACACGGTTTATTGGATGCGTGTACCAGTTACGGCACTCAACTTTTGTGGCCGTTTACCAACGAGCGTTATGCGTGGAATACCGTTTCTGTTATTGATCCTGCTTTCACGCTTCCTGTTTTAATAGGCGTCGTGTTTGTTTTGCTGAAACGTAACCCTTGGTATGTACGAATCGCGATAGTTTGGGCGTTTGCTTATCTTACGTTCGGCATGATTCAAAGAGACAGAGCAGAAGAAGCAGGATGGGAGCTTGCACAAGCAAGACAACATGCTCCAGTGCGCTTAGAGGCCAAACCTACGTTCGCGAATAGTTTGGTTTGGAAAGTCATCTACGAAACTGAAGGTCGGTACTATGTAGACGCCATAAGAGTAGGAGCTGCGACCAAAATCTACACTGGAGAATCAGTTGCCAAACTGGACATCGGTAAAGACTTCCCTTGGTTAAGCTCAACATCGCAGCAGGCCTTAGATATTGAGCGATTTCGTTGGTTCTCTGATGGCTTTGTCGCGCGTGACCCAGACGATGAAAAGCGCATTATAGACGTGCGTTACTCAATGGTTCCAAATCAGATAAAAGCCTTGTGGGGCATTGAGGTTTCGCAATCTGATGATGAAAACGCTCACGTGGTATACACAACACATCGAGACACCTCGCAAGAATCAAGACAAGCATTTATCGATATGCTGAAAGGCAACGACTAAGTGTGACTCAAGAGTAATTAAGCGCACTGAAAGTCTTTAATCAATGTTGGCTTTTTGGAGAAGAAAAGTTTGCTAAACAAGGATTTGTATTCCCATCCAAGAGACAACAGGCTTTTCGCTAGGTTCTTGTTTTCAATGATGGCAACTTCAACACCTTGATAGTGATGCGGGTTGTTTCTCACGTAGTCGATAAACGCGGTTAAAACCCCTTGGCCACGTACCGAAGGATCAAAGTTGATCGACACAATGGAAAAGCGCTGACTCCCGACAGGACAACGGACAAAGCAGTAACCCAACGGGTGAGTAATGGTTTCTGAAAACTCTGGGAAAGGGCGAGATTCGAAGTCCTTAGATAACTCATCGTATTGCTTACAGAGGTAATGAAAGAGTTGTTTCGCTTCGTTGTTCATAATGGTGTTGCTTTGTCTTGCTGGATTTCACGGTAATTTTAACCACAGTCCGCATCACAAAATGCGGTGAACTTTTTCCAGATTGATTTCCTCTTTTTGAAAGTAATGTTATTTCAAATGAAGATTAATGATTTCTATATGGAATAGAAAAAACAGAACTTGCTACTCTGAAATTGAAAGAGTTAAAAAGTAAAATAGTAAGAAGAGACAGTAATTGATAGAAGCAAAGACCACGGCTTGATGGAACTAAATATGACGAAAGGTACGGCACCCATTCTTTATTCTTTGCACAATTGCCCCTACGCGATTCGTGCAAGATTTGCGTTGCTCAAAGCCCAGCAATGCGTGCTTATTCGTTCTATCAAGCTCGATAACAAGCCATCAGAAATGCTAGAGGTATCGCCGAAGGGCAGTGTGCCTGTACTAGTCATTCCCAATTGTTCTCAAATGGACACTACACCTCAAAAACAGATACTTGAAGAAAGCTTAGACATTATGGTTTGGGCACTTTCTGAGTGTGATCCGCAGGATCTTTTGAATAGCAGTCATCCAGAAGCATTGCCTAAAATGCTCGAAGTGATTGGAGAGTTTGAATCGCACTTTGTACCCGCGATGAACGCTTTTGGCTGTGCGAAGCGTTACCATGAAGATAATGCAGATGAACTGCGTAAAGAGTGTGAAAGGGAACTCATCAAGCTTGAGTCTCTTTTAACGCAGCACTCCTTTTTGTTTTCGGAACGAGAAAGCTTGGTCGATATTGCTATTCTGCCTTTCATCCGTAAGTACACACGTATCGATAAACAGTGGTTTAGACAAAGCCCTTACCCAAAGTTGAAAGCGTGGCTGAATGGTTATATTCAAAGTCCTCAGTTCTCCAAAGTGATGAAAAACTATGACTTGTGGTTAGACGCTCGGGAGGAGCAATACTTTGGCAATTAAGCGCTGCTCTTAAGGCTATTTGGGCGGAATCGCCGAGCGCATCTTCACTTTTGCAATATTAGCTTACTGCCTCATCCATTGACGATCACATCTACGACGCGCATCCTTTTACGTTCACTCAGGGCCAAGGCTCTTATTTCGCAAACAACTCGATAGCTGCGTTTAGTGCGCAGTATTTGAATTTAAAAGGTAGCGCGTATGAACAAGATTGTTATGTTGGTGATGGGGCTGCTTTTTACCAGTCGGTTGTTTGCAAGTATTGTCCCTCACGCAAGCCAACTTGAACACGATGCGCCCATTCTTCTTCGTTCTGTGTTGCTTGTCGGTGTTGCAGGCTTCCTGATCTGGAAAGTGGTTCAGTACTTCCAGAAAAGCAAATCTTCAGAGTAACTCGCTGCTACTGGACTTTATCTGCACATCCAAACAAATAAAAAGTGGTAATTGAAATCACAGCCCTTAGAATGCGCAAACTAAAAGTTAATAACTGATGTAGAGTGATTTTATGCTTCGTGATTACACATTCGATTGTCTTGTGACTATGCCACGCCATGAACTGGAAGAGTTTAGTGCTCGCATGATCAGTAAAATGGTGCCAGAAGATGTGATGAACGAACTGTTTACCTTCGACCAAGAAGAAGTAGACAGTGAAGACCGCATGTTGTCAGCGCGCCTAGATGCGATGTTACGTATGACTGCAATCGCACTAAGTGAAATTCAGCAAGCGTTTGATGATTCGGACAACGCGAAGCAAAACAGCGAGCGTATGACGCGTCTTGTGCTTTGGCACTTCTACGCAATTTCATTCCGTCTAGAAGAAGCAATCACGCTTGAAACCCACTGTGAGCAAGTAGAAAAACTACTTCAAAACACACCGACAGACGTATTTGCATGGGTGAAGACCCTAACTGAGCTTCTACACACGTACGCGGAAATCAACGCGAAGGAAAACCCAGAAGGCTAAGTCTTACTGGGAATAAAAGATATAGCATGAAAGGCGAGCCAATTGGTTCGCCTTTTTCGTTTGTTTTCGAGAAGGCTGTTGCACGTTTCAAGCTCAAAATGACGGCAATAGAACACCCAAGTTGTGAGTTGACGCAATGCATTAACGTTGTGCTCGATAAGGAAATTCGTCACCATGAAAAACGAACTAGACGAGCGAGCACGAGAGGAATATGGCCAAAATCTATTTTGTTTGTGGTTTTATCGGTTCGGGTAAGACGACGTATTCAAAAGCGCTTGCAGAAAAGCATTCAGCGTTTCGTTTCTCCATCGATGAATGGATGATCCCTTTATATGGAGAGCATATGGAACGTGACGTTTTCGATAGCCGCTTAGCGACACTTCAGGGGCTATTCAAAGACTCAGCACTGCAGCTGTTCTCTCTTGATGTTCCAGTCATATTTGATTTCGGTTTTTGGCGCAAAACAGATAGAGAAGCCATTGTCGATTGGGCGTCGAGCATTGGAGTGGACAGTGAAGCGCATTATCTCGATGTGCCTTTCGAAACTTGCCAACAAAGAGCATTGTCACGTAATGCGGAACTGGGTGGGAATTCATATCACATGTCGCCAGAAATGTTGGATTTGTTTTGGTCTTGGTTTGAGGTTCCAACATCAAATGAAAATGTACTTTGGGTTAAATAAACAAACTCATCCCAAATCGTCACTCTATGTTTTCCATTGACATAACCGTTTACTCGGTCAGCCTATCTCGTATCTCGTATCTC